>JABMPJ010000191.1 GCA_013203785.1 Lentisphaerota bacterium
GACTTACGCAGCCAGAAGAATCAGTCATGAGCCGGGAGCCACTCACCCCTTTCCGGATTGACCCCATGGGAGGTTTGACTGTTTAATCCTTGCCCCATTCATGCGCAGCCTAGAGAAAGATAGCTATGACCGACGAACATGCCAAAATCATCTATACCCTTACTGACGAAGCCCCCGCCCTCGCAACCTATTCGCTCCTGCCGGTGATACAAGCTTTTACCTCCGCAGCAGGGGTCGTGGTCGAGACGCGTGACATTTCGTTGGCCGCACGCATCCTGGCCCATTTCCCGGACTACCTCAACCAGGAGCAGCGCGTTGGCGATGCACTGGCCGAGCTCGGGGCCTTGGCCCAGACGCCGGGAGCCAATATCATCAAATTGCCAAACATCTCGGCCTCGATTCCGCAGATCAAGGCGGCCATCGCCGAGCTGCAGAGCCAGGGCCATGCCATCCCCGATTATCCCGAAGATCCGCAGTGCGACGCCGAACGTGAGATCCGCGCGCGTTACGACAAGGTCAAGGGCTCCGCCGTCAACCCGGTCCTGCGTGAAGGCAACTCCGACCGCCGCGCCCCCGCCTCCGTCAAGCAGTACGCCCGCCACCACCCCCACCCCATGGGCGCTTGGTCCGCGACATCCTCGTCTCACGTCTCCCATATGGCGGCGGGCGATTTCTACGGCAGCGAGAAAGCCATCACCGTTCAACAGCCTTGCACGGCCTGTATCCGCTTTGAGAGCGCAGATGGTCGAAACACGGTCCTGAATGGGGAGATACCCCTGCTGGCGGGTGAGATCATTGACGCCTCTGTCATGGGCCGCAATGCTCTACGAAGCTTTGTCGCGGCCGAGATTGCCGATGCCAAGGCGCAAGAGGTCCTCTTCTCCGTGCATCTCAAGGCCACCATGATGAAGGTATCCGACCCCATTATTTTCGGCCACTTTGTCAGCGTCTTCTTCAAGGACGTATTCGAGAAACATGCGGCCACCTTTGCCGAGCTGGGGATTGACCCCAACAACGGTATGGGGGATCTGACCGCCAAGATCAGCGGGCTGCCCGAGGGCACGCGCCAGGAGATCGAGGCCGACATCGCGACCTGCTACGCCAACGGCCCGGCCCTGGCCATGGTCAATTCCGATAAGGGGATCACCAATCTGCATGTCCCGAGCGATGTCATCATCGATGCCTCCATGCCCGCCGCCATCCGCGCCTCCGGCCAAATGTGGGGTCCGGACGGAAAACAGCAAGACACCAAGTTCGTCATTCCTGATCGCTGCTATGCGGGCGTCTATAAGGAGGCGGTCGATTTTTGCCGCACGCATGGGGCCTTTGACCCTCGTACGATGGGCAGCGTGGCGAACGTAGGCTTGATGGCGCAGAAGGCCGAAGAGTACGGCTCGCACGACAAGACGTTTGAGATCGCAGGCGATGGTATGGTCAAGGTCATCGCCGACGACGGCACCACGCTGCTGGAACAGCCCGTTGAGACCGGCGATATTTTCCGCATGTGCCAGGTCAAGGATGCACCCATCCGTGACTGGGTTAAGCTGGCCGTCAACCGTGCCCGCGCCACCGGCGTGCCAACAGTCTTCTGGCTCGACGCCCAGCGTTCGCACGACGCCGAACTGATTCGCAAGGTCGAGGCCTACTTGCCTGAACACGACACCTCCGGCCTGGAGATCACTGTGCTGGCCCCCATCGCCGCGACGCGCCTCTCCCTGACCCGCGCCCGCGACGGCCAGGACACCATCTCGGTGACCGGCAACGTCTTGCGCGACTACCTGACCGACCTCTTCCCCATTCTCGAGTTGGGCACCAGCGCCAAGATGCTGTCGATCGTCCCGCTCATGGGCGGCGGGGGTCTGTTTGAGACCGGGGCAGGCGGCTCCGCACCCAAACACGTCCAGCAGTTTGAGACCGAGAACCACCTGCGGTGGGATTCGCTGGGCGAGTTTCTCGCGCTGGGCGCTTCGCTCGACCACCTGTCACAGGCATTTGGCAATCCGCAGGCGCATGTGCTGGCCGAAACACTCGACCTAGCCACGGCCGAATTCCTGGAGACCAATAAATCGCCCTCACGCAAGGTGCACGAAATCGATAACCGTGGCAGCCACTTCTATTTGACGCTCTACTGGGCACGCGCCCTCGCCGCACAGACAAAGGACGCGGCTATCCAAGCCACCTTTGCCCCCCTTGCCGAGGCGCTCGGCGCACAGGAAGACGACATCGTGGAAGAGCTCAACCGCGTGCAGGGCGGCGCGATGGATATTGGCGGCTACTACCGACCTGATTTTGAAAAGGCCAGCGCCTCGATGCGTCCCAGCGCAACCTTTAATCGAATCTTGGCCTCGGTCTAAAAAAAGAAACTCGGAGCCTACTATGAGCCAGCCCCCCCCCAAGCCTACGCCCGCCTATCTCTGGTTCGATACCGAGTTCACCAGTCTGGAGCCGGAGCATGCACGCCTGCTCCAGGTTTCGCTGTTGGTGACCGATATTCATCTCAATCGTCTGACCCCGGTGGAAGACGATGTCAATCTCTGCATCACGCTGGAACCCGAAGCAAAATTGAGTGGTTGGGTCAAAGAGAATCTGGTCGATCTCCTGGCGCGCTGTCGATCCGAGGAAGCGGTCAGCGTAGCAGAGGCCGATCGCCGACTCGCCGCGCTGGTGGACCAGGCGGTCGGCCCCACCGCTGCATCCATTGCCGACCGGCCGGTTCTGGCCGGCAACGCGATCCATATGGATCTGATGATGGCGCGGCTCTTCCTGCCGCAGTTCGAGAAGCGGCTGCACTACCGCTTGTTGGATGTCTCTACCCTCAAAATTCTATGGAATGACCGGCATCCCGGGCAACCCTTCCCAAAGGATGCGCCCACCGTGATGTCAGAGTACTTACCCGCTATGATCGCCCCGCCCATCGGTGCCGCGCATGATGCCTATTACGATATTCACGCCTCGCTGGCCGAGTTGAACTACTACAACACCCGCTTGCTCGCATGAAGCGAGGTCTGCTCATTCTCGCGATGCTCTACTTGGTCCCGCTAAGCAGAGCAGAGGAGGAGCCTCAGGTCAGCGCCTCCTCCCTGCACGCTGCCGCCGCCTATCTCGTTATGGTCTGTGAGCCCAGCGGTCAGTTCCGCTACCGCCTCAATATGGATCCATCCGTGAAGGTCACGCCTTCATACAACATCCTGCGCCATGCGGGGACGATTCACGCCCTGAACCTCTATGCGCAGCGCTATCCCTCTGCACCTGTGCGTACCGCGATCAAGCGGGCCATGGGCTTCATGCAACAGAAGACCCTCGGCGGCGTGAACGATGACCCCACCATGCTGGCCATCTGGTCGCGGCCGGAGATCAACCGCCGCAGCGCCCCAGCAGAGGCCAAGCTGGGAGGTACCGCCCTCGGGTTGGTGGCCGGGGTTGGGGCGTACCGAATGGACGCGGATATCATCGACCTCGAGACATTGCGCAAGATGGCCCGCTTCCTGATCTACATGCAGGAGAGTGATGGCCGGTTCATATCCAAGTATGTGCCGCAAGAGGGCGGACGGGGTGGCGACTGGGTCTCGCTCTACTATCCCGGCGAAGCCGCCTTAGGGCTGGCGATGCTCTATGAGATCGACCCCGATCCAGTCTGGCGCGATGGGGCGACGCGCGCGCTGCTCTACCTCGCGCAAACACGCCAGGACCAAACCGACCTTCCTGCCGACCACTGGGCTCTGCTCGCCACGGCCCACCTGTTGGCGTCGCCCGGCGCCGATACCATCGCCCCGCACGCCCCGCTCCTCCGTGCACATGCCGCATCGCTGTGCCGCACCATCGTGGCGGATGCCTCACCCGGCGCCCGACGCCTGGGGTTGCGAGGTGATCACCTGATCTGTCCGACCGCGACCCGACTGGAAGGCCTTACGGCCGCCCTCCCCCTCCTCGATGATCCCGACCTGAGAGAGGCTGTACGCCGTACCATCCGCGATGGGATCGCCTTCCTCGCCCACACGCAGCTTCTGGATGGGCCCTGGCAAGGCGCCTGGCCACGGGCCTCCGCACCGCTCCCCCGGACCCACCCCGCTTACAGCGCCGCCTTCAACCAGCGCGCCACGGAAATCCGGATCGATTACGTCCAGCACGCCTTGAGCGCTCTGTTGACGTGGGTGCCCTGAGTCGGCAGGGCGTGGCCCTCGCCCGCCCTAATCGTTGAGATCGGCGCTGGCCCGTTCGAGGACGCGGCGCTCTTCGGCATTGAGGCTGCCGACACCGCGGGCCAGGATCTTATCGAGAATCTGATCGATCCGCTCAGGAGTCGCCTCCGGCTCGGACTCCGACTCCCACAAGCCACCCCGCTCCATTTTCAGGTGGGGCCGACCACGGGCCATACGTAGCGCCCCGCCAACCACATCGCCCAAAGACCTCTTGAGGTGTCCATCGCGTCCGCGCCGGGCCCGATGCAAGAGCTGATACCCATAGCCAGCGCCCGCCAGCAGACCCACCAAATGGGCGGAGTGAGCCACATTTCCGCCCCACACTCGACTGCCCCAAAACGTCAGGACAAAGGACCCGACCGCGAAAATGAGTGCCAGCGTCCGTGCGCGCAGCGTTACGGGAAAGATGAAGAGGAGCAAGAGCGTGATCGGGCGGTTGGGGAAAAGAGCCGCGTACATGCCCAGCAACCCCATGGCCCCCCCGGATGCGCCTATGCAGTACCCGGTTCCAGACAGGAGCGCCCACCCCAGGCCACCCATAATCCCGCTGCCCAGATAGAGCAACAGGAATCGACGCGGGCCGAGGATACGCTCGAGCTCTTTACCGAACACGAAAACCACCAGCATATTGAAAATAAGATGCAGGAGCCCGCCGTGCAGAAACATGTACGTAAGCGGCTGCCACAGGAAGTAGGAGCGCAGTCCATCGCGACGCATACTGAAGAAATAGGTCACCATGCTCTGCATCTCATCGTTCAGAAAATAGTAGTGAACGATGAATAGGGCGGCCGTGGCGATTAGAATGCCCTTCGTGGCTATGGGAAACCGGGGCGACTTCATCTCGTGTATGGATCGGTCACGCATGAATAAGACTATCCCATCCTTCCGACCGAGACGGCAGAACAAAATGTGACAACCTCACATTTCTGTCTTGCCTCACATGATGGGTTATGATTACATTCAATCATATTCAGTCAGAACCAATCACCAATGATCAATAACCACTCCAAAGATCTGGCGCCAGAGCGCCTCGATAAAATCGCGCAGATTCTGCGCGAACGTCATGTCGTGCGTGTTCAGGAACTCTGTGACAGCATGGCCGTCTCCCCCGCTACGATTCGTCGTGATTTGACTGAAATGGAGTCGCGTGGCCTGATTCGCAAGGTGCATGGAGGTGCCGTCTCGGTCGACCCGCGCCTCGAGGAGCCCCTTTTCGATGAGAAGGCCGCCGTCAACGCCGACGAGAAGCATCGTATTGCCCGGGCCGCCCTCGAACTGATCAGTCCAACCGACACCGTTTTTTTGGATGGTGGAAGCACCATCCTGGTGCTGGCGGGCATGCTGAGCGAGATGAAGCAGCTCACGGTGGTGACGAACTCCTTGCGCATAGCGAGTGCTCTTTCCGGGAGCGGCCCGCGCGTCATCGTCGTGGGCGGTGAGCTGCGCAGCCTGAGTCAGACCTTTGTGGGCCCGCTGACCGGTCTCATGCTCAAGAACCTGAACGTGGACACCGCCTTTATGGGCACGATCGGTCTCAGCGCCGCGAAGGGCCTCACCACGACCGATCCGCGCGAGGCCTACACCAAACAACAGGTGATGGAGAACGCGCACCGCGTCGTACTCATGGCAGACAGCAGCAAACTAGGCGCGATCTCGTTCATCGGGTTCGGAAGAATTGACGATGTCGACACCCTCATCACCGATAGCGGTGCCGACAAGCGAGAGCTACAGGCGTTCAAAAAATTTCACCTGACTATTCTAGCAGTGTAACCCAACAGGAGAACGAGCATGGCAACACCAATCATTATGCCGCGGCAGGGCCAGTCCGTTGAGAGCTGTATCCTCGTGGAGTGGCTTGTGGACGTGGGTGGTGCTGTGGACGTGGGCACCGCTGTCGCGAGTATCGAAACGGATAAGGCCGTGTTTGAAGTTGAGAGTCCCGCATCCGGCACTCTGGTAGCCCGTTTTTTTGAGGCCGGTGACGACATTCCGGTTCTAATGAATATCGCGGCCGTCGGCGCACCGGGAGAAGACACCTCCGCATTGAAGCCTGATGCGGCGGGCGGGACCGTACCGGCAGAAGCCGCCGCGCCTGTAGCCATCGAAGCGGTCGCCCCTGTTGCGGCCACCACGTCACCCGCCGCGGTCGCAAGTGAAAAGCCCATTGGCATCAGCCCGCGCGCCCGCAAAGCTGCCGCTGCACGTGGTGTCAATGCCGAGATCTTGGCTGGCTCTGGTCCGGGTGGCCGTGTGATTGAGCGCGACGTTCAGGCCGCCGCCGCTGGGCAGCCCCGCCTCAGCGCCGCCGCACGTGATGTGGCCACCGCGTCCGGTCTTACGGTTCCTTCACAGGGCTCTGGCCTGGGCGGCATGGTACTCGCCGCAGATCTCGGTCGCGCCGCCGCTGCACCAACCACAGCCGTTCCTGCGGCTCCGAGCGGAGAGCCGACGGTCGTACCGCTTGCTGGTATTCGCAAACTGATCGCCTCCAAGATGCGCGCCTCGCTGGCGACCACGGCCCAGTTGACGCTGAACATGAGCTTCGACGCCACCGTCATCCTTGCTTACCGCGCCAAAATAAAGGAGCAAGGCGAGTCCATGGGTCTGCCGAACATCACCATCAACGACATCGTCGCCTACGCCACGGTGCAGGTGCTGCGCGTGTCACCGCAGATCAATGCCTGCTTCCACGGGGACAAGACCCTACAGTATCCCTACGTCAATCTGGGTATTGCAACCGATACCCCGCGCGGCTTGATGGTTCCCGTGATTCATGGTGCGGATCAGCTTTCACTGAGCGAGCTCTCGGAGGTGGCCAAGCCCCTGCTTAAGAATTGCCAGACGGGCAACATCATGCCTGACTTCCTGAAGGGCGGCACGTTCACAATCACCAACATGGGTATGCTCGGTGTCGAGAGTTTCACGCCCGTCCTGAACGTTCCAGAAGTGGCGATCCTCGGCGTGGGGGGATTATTACTCAAGCCCGTGATGAAGAACGGTGAGGTCAAGCATGTCCAGTCCATCAATCTGAGCCTGACGATTGACCATCAGGTTGTAGACGGTGCCCCGGGTGCCCGCTTCCTCAAGATGCTCTGCACCTCCCTTGAGAATTTCGAGCTAACGTTGGCACAGTAACTGTGAAGAAAGTAGCCCCGGCCCGTCTCGGGCCGAGGGCCGATGAATACGACGCGCCATTGGATTCGTTGGCGCCGATGAACGATGCAACGCGGCACGTTGATCTGCGCTGGGGCCGAGGACGGCCCCGCGCTACTGAAGAGAGGCACTCGGCATGACGTATGACCTGATTATCATTGGAGCCGGCCCCGGTGGCTATGTGGCCGCAGAGCGCGCGGGGGAACAGGGCAAGACCGTTCTGCTAATTGAGAAGAGTCACCTCGGTGGCGTCTGCCTCAACTCTGGTTGTGTGCCATCGAAGACACTGCTCCATTCATCCAAGGTCTACCACTATGCCACGCATGGCGAAGCCTATGGCGTGAAGAGTGAGCATGTGTCGTTCGATCTACCGACCGTGATGGCCCGCAAGCGGAGCGTCATCGAGACGCTACGCAAGGGCATCGCGGGAATGATGAAGCACAATAAGGTGACAGTCGTTAGCGGCGAAGCCAAGCTGATCTCGCAGCATGAGGTCAAAGTGGGCGACGACGTCTACGAAGGCAGCCACATCCTGATTGCCGTCGGGTCCTCGCCTGCCAAGCCGCCGATTCCCGGAATCGACAACGACTGCGTCTATGACTCCACGCGCCTGCTCAACCTCGAAACCATGCCCGAGAGCCTCGTGGTGGTTGGTGGTGGCGTGATTGGCTGCGAGTTTGCCTGCTTCTTCGGGACACTCGGTATTCCGGTGACCGTCATTGAGATGCTGCCCGAAATCTGTCCTGCGGTTGATTCAGAGATTGCGAAGCTACTTCGTCAGGAGCTTTCCAAGCGCAACATCACGTTTCATCTCGGCGCACGCGTTGAGTCCATTGGCAAGGCCGATGTGACGTTCTCGGTCAAAGACAAGAAGGAAACAGTCCAGGCGAGCCACGTCCTTGTGGCTACGGGTCGCACCTGCAACGTCGCCGGGCTTGGTCTTGAAGACGTGAAGGTCGACTTTGATCGTCGCGGGATCACAGTCGACGACCAATGCGCTACGAACGTTCCAGGCATCTTTGCCATTGGCGACGTGACCGGCAAGCAGTGGCTGGCACACGCCGCATCCCGCATGGGTGAGGTGGTCGTGCACAACCTCTGCGGCCGCAGGGACCACATGCGCTACGACGCCATTCCCGGCGTGATCTACACGACGCCGGAAGTGGCGACCGTCGGGATCACTGAGGCGCTGGCAAAAGAACGGGGCATTCCGGTCAAGGTCGCTAAAATGCCCATGGCCGCCAGCGGTCGATTCCTCGCTGAGCACGATGGTGGACGCGGCATCTGCAAGGTGCTGGTGCACGCGGAAACCGGCGTGTTATTGGGCGTGCATATGATCGGGGGGGCGTGCTCGGAGATGATCTTCGGGGCGGCATCCATGATTGAGACTGAAATGCGCGTGAAAGAGATTGAGGAAATTGTATTCCCGCATCCGACCGTGTCGGAGCTGATTCGAGATACACTGATTGCAACGAGCCGCTAAAAGGAGAGAAGAGGATCCCCAAGATTCAGATTGTTGATCCTGCGAAGGAACGTAAACCCGGAAAACTCAAGTTTCCGACCGTCCCGCTGAACGCCTACACAGGAACCGTTGCCGAAGAACTCAAGACTCTTGGCTCGCCTGCTATCATCGGAATGCTGGAAGACATGATGCTTATTCGTGAGTTCGAGTTCATGATCAACGAGATCAAGACCGCCGGTTCCTATCGGGGTGTTGAGTATAACCACCCAGGGCCGGCGCATCTCTCCCTCGGGCAGGAAGCCTCCTCAGTTGGACAGGCGTTTTACCTGAATGTTGACGACCACATCTTTGGCTCCCATCGTTCACACGGTGAGATTCTGGCCAAGGGCATGTCCGCTATTCGTAAGCTTGATGACGCCACGCTGATGGAAATCATGAAGACATTCATGGACGGCGAGTGCCTCGCGATTGTTGAGAAGCACGTCAAGACCAGCGCCGTCAAAGACCTGGCCCGCCAGTTCCTGGTCTACGGATCATTGGCCGAGATTTTTGCCCGTAAGCCCGGTTTTAACCGTGGCCTGGGAGGGTCCATGCACGCCTTCTTCACGCCGTTCGGCATCTACCCCAACAACGCGCTGGTCGGCGGGTCAGCTGACATCGCCGCTGGTGCCGCGCTCTACAAGAAGGTCAACAAGAAGAACGGCATCGTGATCGCCAACATCGGTGATGCCTCCATGGGGTGCGGCCCGGTTCTGGAAGCGCTCAACTTTGCGGCCATGGGACAGTTCAATACGCTGTGGCCCAAGGATCGTAAGGGCGGTCTCCCGATCATCTTCAACTTCATGAACAACTTCTACGGCATGGGAGGCCAGACCGTGGGAGAAACCATGGGCTACGACGTTCTGGCTCGCATGGGTGCCGGCGTCAACGCCGAAGCCATGCACGCGGAGCGCGTCGACGGCTACAATCCACTGGCCGTGGCCGATGCGATCAAGCGCAAGATGAAGCTCATCGCCGCAGGCAAGGGTCCCATCTTGCTGGATACGCTGACCTATCGCTACTCCGGTCACTCCCCCTCCGATGCCTCTTCGTATCGAGGGAAGGATGAGACGGATAAGTGGGAAGCCCAAGATTCCATCACCTGGTTCACGAAAGAACTCAAGGCCGCCAAGGGCATTACGGATGACGGTATCGAAGCCATTCAGACCGACCTCGTTGGTGTGGTTTCGACCGCCATGAAACTGGCCATTGACGACAGCGTCTCGCCCTACATCGATCCGAACTTCATTGAGGGCATCATGTTCTCGAACCAGACGAAGCTGTCGCTCGACGACCGGGAACCGGAGTTGTTGGATGCGGGCGAAGATAATCTGCGCGTGAAGCAGATCTCCCGCCGCTCACGCGCGGGAATCGTCGATGGCAAGCCCGTTCCGAAGAATCAGGTCTACCAGTACCGCGATGCGATATTCGAAGCCGCTCTGCACCGCTTCAAAGAGGATCCCACCATGGTGGCATACGGCGAAGAGAACCGTGACTGGGGTGGGGCTTTCGCCTGCTACCGCGGTTTAACCGAAGCGCTGCCCTATCACCGCTTGTTCAACTCGCCGATCTCAGAAGCTGCCATTGTCGGCACCGGTGTGGGCTACGCCCTCGAAGGTGGCCGGGCCATGGTTGAGCTGATGTACTGCGACTTCATGGGCCGCGCCGGCGATGAGATCTTCAACCAGATGTCCAAATGGCAAAGCATGTCCGCCGGCGTCCTTCAGATGCCGCTGGTCTTGCGTGTGTCAGTGGGCTCCAAGTACGGTGCCCAGCACTCCCAGGACTGGAGCGCCCTTGTGAACCACATTCCGGGGCTGAAGGTTGTCTTCCCCGTGACCCCATACGACGCCAAGGGCATGCTCAATGCGGCCCTGAGCGGGACCGATCCGGTCGTGTTCCTTGAAAGCCAGCGCCTGTATGATATTGGTGAGCTGTTCGAGAAGGAGGTTCCTGAGGGCTACTACGAAGTACCGCTGGGCCCCCCCGCGAAGCGCCGCGATGGTAGCGATATCACGCTCATTACGATCGGTGCCACGCTCTACCATGCCCTTACGGCGGCTGATACACTCAAGGACAACTATGGCATGACGGCTGATGTGTGGGACTGCCGCAGCATCAACCCGTTGGACTACGAGCCGCTGGTGGAGTCCGTGAAGAAGACCGGTCGCGTGCTCCTCTCCTCCGATGCGTGCGAACGTGGCTCTGTGATGCAAACCATCGCCGCCAACCTGGGACAGATGGCCTTTGACGACCTCGATGCCGCTCCGGTCGTCGTGGGCTCCCGCAACTGGATCACCCCCGCCTACGAGCTGGAGAACGCCTTCTTCCCGCAGCCCAGCTGGATCCTGGATGCCATCCACACCCAGATCGTACCGCTGCCGGGACACGAAGTCACCACGAACCAGAGCCCCGCCGAGAAGATCCGTCGGAACCGTCTGGGGGTATAGGGGGAGCGGGAGTACGCAGGAAGTGGCGGGTGAAGATTGTGCGTGTGTGTGTGGGTGGGAGAGGAAGTTCAACCCCACATACTCACACCCCCACACGCTCAGCTTTCTATCCAGTAACCCTTGTGATCCATCCGGCATCTCGCGTATGATGCGAGCCTTATGAGGCGTGATCAACGGGCAATGCGGAGCGTTGTAACAGGAGCAGCCGCACTGTTGCTGGCGCTCTGGGTTGGCACGCACCTGCCGCAGCTCGCCAGCGCGGCCGACACTCTGATTCGCTTCACACTGACCGGCTGCTTTGCGCTGCTGATCCTGCTGCGGCCCAAGTCGGAGGCTGTCATCAAGCCGCCCCGCATCTCGACCGTTGTCGTGGTCGGTGGTTTCGGAGCGATCCTGCATGTCGGAGGGGTCATCTTCGGGGTCCACCAGGCCGAGTGGATCGGTCTGTTGGGCGTGGTATGGGCCTGCCTGGCCTGGTCAACCGCCCCCCACACAGCCCACGACGCGGCCAAGGCGCTCTTTCTGCTCTACTGGGCCCATCCCCTACCCTCCCAGCTCCTGGGCGGCTTTCAACTCACCATGCAGCAGCTCTCCGTCTCAGGGGCAGAGTGGTTGCTGCACATGCTCAACGTGCGGGTCTGGGCCGATGGGCTCGTCCTTAAGACCGGACTGCATATCTACGAGGTCCCGGCATGGTGCAGTGGGATGCGAACCGCCACGACGGTGTTTCTCCTCGCGCTCGGACTGGGCCTGATCAAACGCCTCGCGCTTCACCAGAAACTTCTTGTCGTTGCGGCCGCCCTGCTACAGGCCATTGCACTGAACGTCATTCGCATCAGCACGATGGTTCTACTGGTGCCCCGTTTGAACCATGGTTCGAGCGTGACCTTCTTGCATGATACGGCGGGCATCATAGTGATTGGGGCCGTTTTTCTCGTCTATGCCGAGATTGAGCTCATGCGCCACACCAAGCGCAAGGTCGACCACCGCGCGGGTGAGCTGAATCCCGATATGCAGATTATACTGCGTGAAGAGCCTCCCTTCTGGCGCCGCGTAGTGGATCACCCCAAGAAAATAGTGATCGCGCTCTTGGTTATCGTTATGACCGTGTTGCTGGGCTATAAGAGTCGTCCCGCGCACCGTGCGGCGATGTACCGCGGCGTGACAGAGGCCCTTCGGGACGCGCGCCAGCTAGCGGATGCTGAACGGCTCGGGCGGCAGGTACAAACCCTCACGCCCGATGATATGGCCTGGGAGGCCACGATCCTACGCCTGCTCGTTATGCGGGGCAAATACCAGGAGGTGCTCGACAGGATCGAGATCCGACCTGACGCCGAAGGTCCGCAAGCGACGGAGAACCGCATCCTGGCAGCCTATTCCCTTATGGGGCTTAAGCGCCACGACGAGGCACGCCATCTCATTGGGGAGTTGCCCGCCTCCGTACGGGACCAGGATCCGCGAGTGGCCATGATCCTGGCCGAGATGGCCTTCTACGCCGACGACCCGCATGAGGTCGCTAGACGGGTCGTGACCGCCGCGCAATGGGGCCCCAATATACGACGGATACAGGCCCTCTACCCCTACCTGCGCCTCTCGCGTGAGTGGCACGCCATTGCCGACACCGATCCTCGCGATGCGTACGCGGACCCGATCCAAGCCCTTTCCGCCGCAGAGGCCTACATGAATCTTAATTTGACTGTCGACGTGGCCAAGCTGGCACGGCGCGCCGTGGACGACTGGCCGCGCGACGTACGGCTCCTAACCCCCCTTTTCTTTCTGGCCGGCAATCGCCCCGACGAAGGATGGGAGAGCCACTACGCTCAGCACTTGCGTCGCTGCCTACCGGATATGCAGGACGCGGATACGCTCTATGCCTTGGTCAAGAACAGCTTCCAGCTGCGACGGCCCGACCTGGCATGGTCCATTTACCACCGCATCGAAGCGCTTGATCCACGCTATCCGGGGCTAACGATGATGGCCGTGCGATATGGCAATGATTGGTTCAGGTTCCGGCGGCGATTCCTGGGCCTTCCTGCCGGTCGAGCGTGGGATACGATGGAGCTGCGCCCCTATTACCACGTCGGTCTCCTCTCGCCACGGTGGTGCACCCTCTGCGCAGAGATCCCCCTCGGCAGCACACTCAGTGTGAGTGAGACGGTTCCGGTCCGACAAGCGCTGCTACAGAGCGCCCTGGATCAGTTTGACGCACGGGACAGAGCGGGGAAGCTTTCGCTGCCGATGCGCTACGAATATGCCTTCGCCCTCGAAATCAACAAGGACGTTGAGGGGGCACGCGGCATCCTCGACGCGATCGCGGCTGAGCAGCCGGGCGAGGCTCTGAGCGCACGGGTAGAGCTCTCATCCATGTACGAGCGCATGGCGGATTGGCAGAACGTGTACGAAACGTTGCGCACCTATCCCGAGGTCGAGCGACCCCGCCTCGGTCCGCTCCTGCGTCTGACCACAGCCCAGCTCAACCTACGCCTCGGCCTCGGTGCCATCGAGACGGCACGAACCACGCTCCAACACTATCCGGAGTCGACGCAAGCCGCCGGTGCCTTGGCCACAGCGCTGGCCCAGCACGACTCCCCCGAGGACGCTTTACACATCCTCTCGGCTAAACGGTTACGCCGCCAACGGAATATGGACATCATGGAGGCCGATGCGCTCTACCGTACCCAGCGCTACAGTGAATTCAAACGCTTTAGAAAATCGGCCCTGATCGGGTCGGGCCCCCTGGACGGTGATCTACCCCAAGGCTATTCCCTTCCACCCGCCGAGTTGGCCATCAACTGGCACCTGATCTTTGTACCAACCTCAAAGGAGTTTGCGGCACACGCCGCCCGACTGCGCGAGAATTTATCCAAGACGACCAGCGTTTTTCTACGCGATCTGTATACGATTTGGCTGGCCGCCTACGAGACTGAGGGACCCTCGCCTCTGTGGAACGCGGAGCGATGGGAGGCCTGCGGTCGCGATGCTGGCGAGCGCGGCATAGCCCTCAACCAGCTTTACATCATGCTCTGTAGCCGAAGCGACTTTGCCGCTGCGCGTGACGTCGCGGCACGAGCCACGACCGTTCAGCCTGATGTACCACTGCACTGGCGCTTTCTGATCGGACTCACCGCGGGTGACGCGGACGTGGTGCGGCGGGCCGCACAAGCCTGTCCCCTCGACGATGAGATATGGCTGGCGAAACTCCTATCGCTCTGCCACGAGGGCCTTGCCACGCCCCGCGCTCCACCGGACCGCCCGGAGCTGACGGTTTCCGTAGAGAACGTCATGGCGCGCGACAGCACGCCCCCCGCTACGCTCACGCGTGGTGCCGAGCTGCTGTTGCGTGCCGGCTATAGCCATCTGGCGGCGCGCATGATGCGGACCGTGACCGACCGTGCCCGGTCCCTGCTGCCCTCCTACATCGTGGGTTTGCGCTGCGCCATCCTCAGCGGAGATAAGGCGTGGGCTGAACGCTGCGCCTTGAACGCCATCAACGCCTCGCTACAGCCGCCGCCTGAACTCTACCGTAAGCTAGTGCAGCTCAAGGTGGATGACAACGAACTCGATACGGATGACGCGATGGTGGACGCGCTCAAGAATCTGCGCCGCTCAGATCCCGACAATCCGCTCTGGCCGCGCATGCTCTCCTATGTCCGCTTCAAGCGCGGTGGTTGGGAAGTGCTCGATAGCCTCAGCCAAGCCAAAGCCGCGCTTGAGGCGGGCGCCACCGATCGCATGCTCTTCATCGTGGGCGCTGAGGCGGCACGACTACTACACAATGTCGACCGCGCCAGCGACCTCCTGCGCCAAGGCCTGAAATACTACCCGAATGACACGGTGATGCTTAATAATTTTGCCTATACGCTGGCCGACACTCCCGGACATGCGGCCGAGGCGTTGGAGTTCCTCCCCCAGCTCCTGACCCGAGCGGCCCGTGAGCCATGGCTGGTCGACACAATCGCGCTGATCTACATTCGCAATGATCGACTGAGAGAGGCCGAGCAGGCCCTGGGGTGGCTCACAATCGAACGACAACCGAATACCCCGGACTGGTTCCGCTACCGCTTGAAGCTAGCCGAGATCGCTTTTCGGCGCGACCAGCTTGAGGAGACCCGCACCATCGTGCGTGAGATCTTAAGAGGCTCCAAAGGCATTCCCGACGAGGAGATCTTGAACGCCAACCGGCTCCTTTCAAAGGCTGACGAAACCCTTCGCCAGCTGGGCCGGAAGCCCGAGGCCTAGGGCAAGGTGCTCACACCGAGAGGAGGACCTTCTTCTTGCGGCGCCGCAGTGAGAGGAAAGTGACGGCAAGGGCGCTGCAGGCCAAGGCATATTCGGCCGGTTCGGGAATCATGAGCTGCCAATTGTCCAGACCATAGCTGTTGGCGTCCGTACCGCCATCGAAGATGTAGATCCCGATCCAGTCAATCGTGGAAAGGTCCGCCAGAAAGATTTCCTCACTCCCTCCTCCAAATTCGCCGTAATACCAGAGCGAATCAGAGTAGGCCAGCGAAGCCGTGAACCCGGTCCAACCGTCGCCGGGCGTAGGCGGAGTCAGATTGAAACTCCATATCTGGCTACTGCCAGTTGATTGGAATCGCACTTCAAGGTCACCCGGCGTCGCATCTTCAGCCCAAAAATCAAACTCGATCCACATCTCGTCCGTCCAGTCGCCGGCAAATAGATCACTGGCTTGGGTGTAGACCACGGTCTCGGCCTCACCGCCGGGGCGGCTGCCATCATAGTTGATCTGGAGATAGCCCGTATCGTCCACGCCGCCGGAGGATGGGTCGGTCAGAGTGACATAGGCCTCGTCTTCGGTCCAATTCTCCAAGTCAGCGCCAGCATCGTTCCACTCATTGGCTCCCAACACCACACCGGCACGAGCCGCCGACACAGCGCTGACGATTACCAGTGCCGTCAGGACGGCTAAAGACTTCGAAAACACCTGCATATTCACCGTTCTGCGGGCCTCACACCCCGGAATTGATCCCATTCAACGTGACTATGGTAGCATATCTCACAGAATCTGAAAACATTTCTTGCGGCACGTTCAGCCGTCCTCGCTATCGACCCGGCCCGCGAGGCCGCTCGCCCTCCCACCCTGAGGTATACAGCGGTGCTTCGGGGGGCCGCTGGCCTCGGGGCCGTTATGGCGGAGGTCCTTAAAGCATGATTACAGAATCAACATACAGTCGCCATAGCTATAGAAACGATATTTCTGCGAGACGGCTTCATTGTAGGCGGCCATGATGCGCTCGCGACCATCGTGACTGCTTCTGTCACAGAAAGCACTGACCAGCATGAGCAGGGTGGAGCGCGGCAGGTGGAAGTTGGTCAGCAGGCCATCCACCGCGCCGAATGTGAAGGGCGACCTGATAAAGAGACGGCTCCAGCCAGAGGCGGCCACGATCTCACCATGCTCCGCGCCAACCGTCTCAAGCGTCCGGACGGTGGTCGTACCCACCGCCACGACCCGATGGCCCGCCGCCCGCGTGGCCGCAATGCGTGCCGCTGTCGCAGCCCCAACCTCGTACCACTCGGCATCCATCTCATGTTCCGAGACGTCGTCCGCTTTGACCGGCCGAAAGGTGCCGGGGCCCACATGCAGCGTAACAGAGGCTCGCCCCACCCCACGGGCCTCAAGGGCCGTGAGCAGCTCGTCCGAAAAATGGAGCCCCGCCGTCGGTGCCGCCACGGCACCTCGCGAACGGGCGTAGACGGTTTGATAGCGGTCCCGGTCAGCCTGAGCACGCACCTCGTCCTGATTGGTCCGCTTGATATAGGGGGGCAGAGGCACATCGCCATGCCGGTCGAGCAATGCATCAAGCGGGGTCGCCGACACCAGTTTCACCTGCACGGCACCCTCGGTCCCTGTCGCAAGAATCGTGGCCGTGATGGCGTCACCCGCCAAACGAAGCGTCATACCGGGGCGCGGCCGGAAGCCGCTCTTCATGAGGGCCTCCCAATACTCACCAAGTCCATCGCTCTCAACACGGTGGGTCAAGAGCAGCTCGACCTGTCCGCCCGTATCACTACGCACGCCGTGAATGCGGGCCGGAAAGACCTTGGTGTCGTTCACGACGAGCAGATCGCCCGGATTGAGGTAGTCCATGATCGTCGCGATCGAGCTATGGATGGGCGATCCACCTGCGCGCGGGAGGACCAGCATGCGCGAGGCGCTGCGTTCGGGCAACGGGTCCTGGGCAATCAGCTCAGGCGGCAGTTCGTAATCGAAGTCAGACGTCTTCATTCCTTGTGACTTTACCCCCAGCGCTTCCACGGTCTTCTATTAAATTCATGGTAATGGATACGCTCCAACGGCTTAAAAATCAAGACAGACCCTCAGAGACCGCATCACTATCATCACGATAGACCCCTCGGAATTGGATGCGTTGTCCTGGCATCAGGGCCAGCCATTCGCATTATGGCATCCTATCCATGCGGCCCCGGACGTCCAGGTCCCTCCATTTTGCGGGAAACCGTCAGATTCCAGCATGAAGGGATGCGCTCTGCCGCATCCGGCTACCCACTGGATGCCATAATGCGAATTCATGCATGAGGGTTGACCAGGGCTCCCACTACCGGTATGCTATATATAGTGCTAAATGGAGTGTGATTATGAGTCTTGTATCGGTGTCAGAAATTAAGCGGCGCGGGATGTCGAGTGTGGATAAGGCCCTGGAGGACGGTCCCGTTCATCTGGTTCGGAGTAACCGGGCTGAGTATGTCGTGATGCGGGAGATGGATTATCAGGAGCTCATGACCGATCTTGCCAGCGCGAGATTGGCCGCGTCGGAGCATGATCTGAAAGCCGGACGTGTTCAACGGGGCAATGCGGCGGAGCTGATGGACGAACTGACGCGCGGAGAGTAGAGGGCATGCCGAAGCCGTTCACCCTCGTTTGGACCGAGACGTTCTCGCGCACTGCTCGCAAGTTTTTCCGAAAGCATCCCGATCTGGCAGGCATCTTTGAGGATGTTCTCAAGCAGCTCGAAACGGATCCTCGTGCCCCGCGGCTCCGTCTGCATCGCCTTAGCGGCAAACACCGTGACAAGCAGGCTGTCAGCTTGACTTACTCCTACCGAATCGTCCTGATCCTCTGCATCAGGCAGGAAGAAGTCGTTCTGCTCGACATCGGCTCACACGATGAAGTCTACCGGGATTAGCACGGCGTGGGTGAGGTCGTGCCTGTTTATCGCTCATTCGCCGATGATCTTAACCAAGGCCCGCTTCTTGCGCTTGCCGTCCAACTCGTAGTAGTGAATCCGCTCCCACGGTCCAAAATCGAGTTTACCGTCTGTCACGGCCACCACCACGTCACGGCCCATGATGGTCCGCTTGAGGTGGGCGTCGGCGTTATCCTCAAAGCCGTTGTGGGCGTACTGGCTATAGGGTTTTTCGGGGGCCAGCTTCTCAAGCCACTTCTCATAGTCACCGTAAAGCCCAGACTCGGCATCGTTGATGAAGCATGAGGCGGTTATGTGCATCGCGTTGACCAGACAGAGGCCTTCACGAATACCTGATTCCGCGAGACACTCCTCAATGATCGGGGTGATGTCACGGATCTCGCGGCGCGATTTGACATCAAACCAGAGTTCCTTGCGGTATGACTTCATGAGCGTTCCCCTTTTCCCCGACGCGGGAGTTATCCAAATTGCATGTCGTACAGCCGCTTGTAGGTGCCGTCGAGGGCGAGCAGCTCCTCGTGTGAGCCGCGCTCGATGATGTGGCCCTGGTCGAGAACGATGATGCGATCACAGGTGGTTATGGTGGAGAGTCGGTGGGCAATAGCCAAGACAGTGCGTCCGGCCATCAGATCATCCAGAGCGGCCTGCACCATGCGTTCCGACTCCGTATCGAGCGAGCTGGTCGCCTCATCAAGGATCAGAATAGGGGGATTGCGCAGAATAGCGCGTGCAATCGCGAGGCGCTGGCGCTGGCCACCCGAGAGACGGACCCCCCGCTCGCCGATGACTGTGTCGTAGCCCAGCGGCATATCCAAGATGAAGTCATGGGCGTAGGCCCGTTTAGCGGCGTCCTTAATCGCGGAGGGGTCCGCGTCGCGCGCCCCATAGCTGATGTTGTTGGCGACCGTATCGTCAAACAGAAAGGTCTCCTGCGTCACGAGTCCAATCCGAGACCGCAGTGATTGCAACGTCAGATCGCGCACGTCCTGCTCGCCAAATCGAATACTCCCGCCCGTGACGTCGTAGAAGCGCGGCACGAGGTTGACGAGTGTGGTTTTACCAGCACCGGAGCTCCCCACAAAGGCCACACGTTCACCCGGGGCAACACAAAAACTGACATCCTTGAGGACAGGCTCGTTGCCATACGAAAAGGCGACATGGTCAAAGGTGATTGCCTGCACGTCATCCCCCAGCGCCACGGCGTCCTCACGATCCACCACGAGGGCTTCGGTGTCCAGGACTTCAAAAACCCGCTCGGCCGAGGCCCGGCTCTGTTGCATCCGGACATGGATACGCCCGATTTTCTTGACGGGCTCATACATCATGAACATGGCCGTCACAAAGGCGAGGAAGTCTGCAATAGGCATGTGTGTCATACGAACATAGACCAGTACGGCGGCGATGGAGAGCATAGCGACGAATACCACGATCGGCTCGATGCCCGCTTCGGCTTTACAGACATGCATGGTGCGCTCGAAATAGGAGCGGGTTTTCGCCATAAACCGGTTGGTCTCGTACTCCTCCATACCAAAGGCCTTCACAATGCGAACGCCAGCGATGCTCTCCTGCAGGATCGAGACGACGTCCGCAATACGCTCCTGGGCCACTTTGGTGTGACGACGCACCCGCAGACCGAAGGCCGAGATCGGGATAATGCAGAGCGGAAAGAGCACCAGGCTCACCATGGCCAACTTGGCATCCACAACGAAAATCCATATGGTCATAAAGATGAGTGTGAAGGGCTGCGTCGCCATATCTATAATGACATTGGAAACGGCCAGCTCGACCAGCATCGTGTCGTTTGACACACGCGAGATCAACTCGCCCGATCGGCTATTGGAGAAGTAGGAGACCGAAAGCTTATGCAGTTGCTTAAACATGCCGTCGCGCAGATCGCGCACGACACGATTGCCAACCCAGCGCACATGGTATTTGGAGAGAAAGTGCGCCAGGCCCCGCAAAGCGCCCACGGCAGGAAAGAAGAGGACCGCCACGATGACGGCCCCCAGCGGGGTATCACCCTCGCCCTCGAAGGACTCTTTAAGTCCGTTCTTTATGGCCCAGACCAAGGCACCATTGGCCGCTCCATAGAGGGCGCCAAAGAAGAAACCAATCGCCAGCCGCGGCCAATAGCGCCGGACATAGGGCATCAAGCGCCTGTAGGGGCCCACGGTACGGTCGCCACGGTTCGTGCTATCGGGCGCGTTGCTGTCCATGGTTACGCTTCCGCCGCGGCAAGGTAGCGTTCTACTTCCAAGGCCGCCATGCAGCCGGTACCGGCTGCGGTCACGGCCTGTTTGTAGAGGGGATCCTGCACATCACCCGCTGCAAACACACCGGGAATATTGGTGCAGGTATTCTTCGTGACCAAGAACTCCTGGCCGTCCTTGTTCAACTGGTCGCCGAAGACCGCTGTGTTGGGATCGTGACCGATCGCGACGAAAAGGCCGGTCACCTCCAGGCTGGAGATCTCACCAGTCTTGACGTTGCGCAGCTTCACACCTTCCACCCCACTTTCGCCAAGGACCTCATCCACGACTGAATCCCATCTCACCTCAATTTTTGCATTGGCCAGTACCCGCTCCCCCATGATTGAGGAGGCCCTGAAGGCATCGCGGCGATGAATCAGGGTCACGTGCTCGACCAGGCGAGAGAGATAGAGTGCGTCCTCACAGGCCGTATCACCGCCACCGACCACGGCCACCTTCTGGCCCCGATAGAAGGCCCCATCACAGGTGGCGCAACCTGAGACGCCCTTGCCAATCAGCCGCTGCTCAGAGTCCAGGCCGAGGTAGCGCGCGCTGGCTCCCGTGGCAATGATCAACGTTTCCGTCTCAATCACATCGCCGCCCGCCAACGTCAGCTTGAGTGGTCGACCGCTCAGATCGGTCTCGACCAACTCATTCATGATATAGCGCGTGCCGAAGGTTTCGGCTTGAGCCCGCATGCGCAGGACCAACTCCGGTCCGCCCTGCGGATCGGCGAACCCAGGATAATTCTCGACATCCGTCGTGGTGGTCAGCTGTCCGCCCGGCTGCATACCCTCAATCACCACGGGTGCAAGATTGGCACGTGCGGTGTACAGCGCCGCCGTCAATCCGGCTGGACCCGATCCTACAATGACTACCTTTTCCATAACTCAGATCCTCACAATGCTCTATGTGTATTTCAAGACCTCTTCGGCGGTCGTATAGCCGTTCAAAATGCAGCGAATGCCATCCTCGCGCAGGGGACGCATCCCTTCGCGCATGGCCTCCTCGCGAATCAGAAGTGTCGGTTTGCGCTCGTCGATCAGCTCCTTAATCTTGTCCGTCGTACGCAGATACTCGTAGATACCGCGCCGCCCATGGTACCCCGTATCGTTGCACTGCTGGCAACCCTTGCCATAGTAGAAGGGGCGGCCCGCCACATCATCGCGCGTCAGGTTTAGCTGTTTCAGGACGTCGTCATCCGGTTCAAAGGCTGTCTTGCAGTGCTCGCAGATCGTGCGCACGAGACGCTGCCCCACCACGGCCGTCAGCGTTGAGGAAATGAGGTAGGGCTCGACATCCATATCAATCAGACGGGTCACGGCACCCGCAGCATCATTGGTGTGCAGCGTACTGAAGACCAAGTGCCCCGTCAGCGAGGCCTGTACGGAGATTTGGGCCGTATCAAGATCGCGAATTTCACCGATCATCATGACATCGGGGTCCTGGCGCAGGAAGGCACGCAGCACATTGTGAAACGTATTCCCGGAGGCCTCGTTAATGGGCACTTGGATGATGCCCTCCAGGTCATACTCGACCGGTTCCTCGGCGGTCAACACCTTGGTCTCGATCCGATTGATCCGATGAAGGGCCGAATAAAGGGTGGTCGTCTTGCCTGATCCGGTCGGGCCGGTCACGATGATAATGCCGTTGGGGCGCTCGATATCCTGCACCAGTGCATCGTAGACATCCGTCGGCATACCTAAGTTTTCAAGCTGCAGCGAGACAACGGAACGGTCCAGAACACGCAGCACCACGCTCTCGCCGAACTGGGTGGGGAGGGTCGAGACACGCAGATCGATCTGGCGTCCCGCAATCGTCAGTTGGATACGTCCGTCCTGTGGCAAACGGCGCTCTGCAATGTTGAGGTTCGACATGACCTTGATACGCGAAATAATCGGCATGGCCAGACGCTTGGCGGGCGGGCGCATCTCATACAGCGCACCGTCGACACGGTAGCGAATCTTGAACTCTTTCTCAAACGGCTCGAAGTGGATATCCGAGGCGCGGTCATTGACGGCCTGGTAGAGCACCAGATTCACAAACCGAATGACGGGCGTGGAGCCGGCGGCCTCTTCGATGCCGTGCTCATCTTCCTCGTCGCCCAGTAGCAGCGATTCACCGCTCTCCTCGATTTCAGACTCGAGAGCCGAGAGCATGTCCGTTACGGCGGCACTATCGTCGCCGTAGAACTGATTGATAAAGGTCTGACAGTCTTCTTCGCGCGCCATGACGAATGAGACGTCGCGCGTCAGTACGAACATCAGCTCATCCATTACCTGAGGATTGATCAGGGTCGAGGTTGCCAAGACCACCGAGTTGGGGCCCACCTCAATCGGCACCACGTTGTACATGCGCGCGACACTGGCTGGCACGCAATGCACGACATCCGGGGGGACGTCCGTGGCAGGCAGATTGATGGTCTTGGTGCCTAGGTAATCGGCAAACAATTCAAGGAGCTGGTCCTCGGTCAGAAGGCCCATATCGATCAGAATCTGCCGCACAGGCTTGCCGGTCGTTTCGTGCTCATTCGTGATATCCGCCGCGAGCTCGTCGGTCAGCGTCGTACGCTCGGCCACCAGCTGCAAAACGGGATCGATGTGTTGCGATTCAGACATATCAGCGACGAGTGCCTTCCTCACGCAGTTTCTGAATAATCATTTCGGCATCCTGGGCTTTCGTGATCAAATCTTCATACCGGATCTGTCCGGCGCGATAGAGCGCCATCATATGCGAATCGAGCGTAATCATACCATGCTTGGCGCCGGTTTGAATGTCGGAGGCAATACGGAAGGTCTTGTTCTCACGGATCAGCGAGCGGATGGACGGGGTTGAGATCATGATTTCAAACGCCGCCACGCGGCCAGGTTTGTCCTCACGCACGAGCAGCAATTGCGAGATGACGGCCACAATACCGGCGGCCAACTGGGTACGCACCTGCTCCTGCTGATCGGTCGGGAAGGCATCCACGATACGATCCACGGTATTGGCCGCGCCGGTTGTGTGCAGTGTCGCGAAAACCAAGTGGCCTGTTTCCGCCGCCGTGATCGCGGCTTCCATCGTCTCCAGGTCGCGCATTTCACCCACGAGAATAACATCCGGGTCCTGACGCAGGGCGCGCCGTAAAGCCTCTTTGAATGAGGGCACGTCCACACCCAGCTCGCGTTGTGTCACGAGAGCCTTGTTGTGGGAGTGGTAATACTCAATCGGGTCCTCGATCGTGATGATATGGCAGTCGCGTTCCTGGTTAATCACATTGATCATGCTGGCCAGGGTGGTGGTTTTGCCCGATCCGGTCGGCCCGGTCACCAAGACCAGACCGCGCGGACGGAATAGCAACTCCTTGACCTGCGGCGGCAGACCAATCCGTTCGAGCGTCATGAGTTCGGTTGGAATCTGCCTGAGCACCACGCCGACGTTGCCCTTGGACTTCAGTACACTCACGCGGAAGCGGGCTTTTTCACCAAAACTGAAACCAAAGTCGGTTCCCCCACCCTCGCGCACCTTCTGCTGGTGGTCGGGGGAGGTGATCGACTTCATGAGCCGGTCGGTGTCCTCGGGGGTCAGGGCAGGACAGTCGAGTGGCTGAAGACCGCCGTTGATACGCAGCATGGGAGGGGCCCCCACGTTGAGGTGAAGGTCGGACGACCCTTCGTCAACGGTCAGCTGAAGCAGATCATCCATCTCAATGTGTCCGGATCCCATATGCCACTCCTTGCCGTATTACGTGCTACTCCACATCGCCCATGGTGACTCTGAGCACCTCTTCAACTGTGGTCATCCCTGATGCAATTTTACGCAGGCCATCTTCACGCAGCGTGCGCATGCCGGCCTCGCGGGCGAAATTGCGCAACTCGGTCGAACTGACCTTCTCGAAAATCATGCGCTGGATGTCGTCATTCACGACCATGATCTCGAATAGCCCTTTGCGACTGTGGTACCCCGTAAGCGAACACTTCGCGCAGCCGTGCCCTCGCACCAGCTTCTGGTCGAGTAGCGACTCGGCGGCGGAACCCAGTCCTGCCAGTTCATGCCGCTCGGGTTGATACTCCTCCTTGCAGTTCTCACAGGTGCAGCGCACCAGTCGCTGCGCCATAACCGAACGGAGAGACGAGGCCACCATGAAGGGTTTTACACCGATGTCGAGAAGACGCGTAACGGCGCCCGGCGCATCGTTCGTGTGCAGCGTGCTGAAGACGAGGTGACCAGTCAGGGAGGCCTCTGTCGCAATATTGGCGGTTTCTCTATCTCGAATCTCACCGATCATCACGACGTTGGGCGCCTGGCGCAGAATCGAGCGCAGCGCCACGGCAAAGGTCATGCCTATCGATGCTCGGACCTGGACCTGATTGATACCCGACATCTCGTACTCGACCGGGTCCTCGACCGTGATGATCTTGCGGTCGGGCCGGTTGATGGCACTCAGACAGGCGTACAGCGTGGTGGTCTTGCCCGAACCCGTTGGGCCCGTCACCAGAATGATTCCGTCCGGCATGCCAATCATCCGTTCAAAGGTCTGCTGGTCGTCCGAGAAGAAGCCCAGCTTCGGCAGACCGAGGGCCAGGTTCTGCTTGTCCAGAATACGCATCACGACGCTCTCGCCGTGGTTGGTCGGTACGGTAGACACTCGGAGGTCAAGCTGGCGACCCAAAATGTTGACCTGGATGCGTCCGTCCTGCGGCTTACGTTTCTCGGAGATCTTCATCGCCGCCATGATCTTTATTCGACTCAGAATGGCCGCTTGCAACCGCTTGGGAGGGCTATCGACCTCGTGCAGGACACCGTCAATGCGGTAACGCACACGGAAGCGCTTCTCGAGCGGCTCGAGGTGGATATCCGAGGCGCGGTTGCGGTAGGCTTCCAGAATGATCAGGCTGACCAGCTTGATAATCGGCGCGTCCGAGTCCGAGTCCGAGTCCTGGACGCGATCCTCGGTGCCAGCCATGGCCACATCGACGGTACCATCCGAGATCATATCCAACATGCTGTCCATGTCGGATTCGTCCGTATAGTAATGATCCAGGGCCACCTTCAGCTCAGCCTTGGTCGTGACCACGCCCTCGACCTCGCAGTCGAGCAGATGGCGCAAGCCGTCCAAAGCATCAAAGTTGAGTGGATCGGCCAAGGCGACCGTCAGGACATTGTCACTCTTATAGACCGGCACAACGCGGTAGCGACGGGCGGTCGGGGTGTCGACCATGCTGCGGACCTCGGCCGGGACCTCTATGTCCTTCATGGCCACGACCTGCATGCCGAATTGCTCGGCCAGAACCTGCATCACCTCATCTTCATCGAGCTTGTCACGGTCGATTAGAACATCCACCGTGGAGGTGCCTGCGTGGACAATGCTGCTCTGCGCTTCCTCGATCTGCTCTGCCGTGACCATCCCGCGTTCCTGCAGGATTTCCAGCACGTATTGATCGTTTGAAGTCAGGGGCATGCAGCGCTCTTCCTTTGGCTGGTTACTATACGAATGCACCCCCGAAGCCACAAGCCTAATGCGGCCTATGCCCCCAGTGCATCTGCAATCATTTTACCCACCATCTGTGGGTTGGCCTTGCCCTTGCTCAGGCGCATCACCTGCCCGACGAGAAACGTGGCGGCCTGGGTCTTGCCGTTACGAAAATCCTCGATCGACTGCGGGTTGGCCTCGATCGCCTGTTGAACAAAGCACTCGATGGCGTCAGCATCACTGACTTGGGTTAGCCCGCGCGACGCGACAATCGCCCTAGGATCACCGCCGTGAGCAAAGAGTTCGGCAAAGACCTCCTTGGCCGAGTTGGAGTTAAGCGTACCACTATCGACCAGCGCGATCAGCTCCGCCAGACTCTCGCTGGTCATGTGAACGTCGGAGATTTCCATCTCTTGCTCCCCCAGGAGCCGCAGCATCTCAGTCATGATCCAGTTGGAAGCGGCCTTGGCGTTGCCCGACGTCCGTGCCACGGCCTCGAAATAGTCCCCTACCCGTTTATCCGCCGCCAAGACATCGGCGTCATAGGCCGGCAAACCATACTCCGCAACTAGACGTTCACGCCGCGCCAGGGGTAGCTCGGGCAGTGCAGCGCGCCACGCGGCAATGCGCTCCTGTGAAAGCTCTACGGGCATCAGGTCCGGTTCGGGAAAATAGCGGTAGTCGTGGGCGTCCTCCTTGGTGCGCATGCTGTACGTCATCTCGGTCTCTGGATCCCAACGCCGCGTCTCCTGCACAATGGGCTGGCCCGCCTCAAGGGCCTCGATCTGTCGCTCTATCTCGTAGCGCAAGGCGTGCTGGACACCACGGAAGGTGTTCATGTTCTTAATCTCAGCCTTGGTGCCCAGTTCCTTGGCACCCTCACGTGCCACGCTGATATTCACATCGCAGCGCAGGTTGCCCTGCTCTAGATTGCAGTCGCTCACATCGGCATAGAGCAAAATTTGCTTCAGAGCCACCAGGTAGGCTGCGGCTTCATCGGGCGTGTGCATATCCGGCTCGGAGACAATCTCCATCAGCGGCACGCCGGCGCGGTTGAAATCGACGCCGCTCGATCGTTTGAAGTGCATGCTCTTGCCGACATCCTCCTCGAGGTGAATCCGCGTCAGAGCAATACGGCGCGCGACACCATCCACCGTAATGTCTACTCCGCCTCCCAGACAAAGCGGCTTATCAAACTGGGATATCTGGTAGTTCTTGGGCATGTCGGGATAGAAGTAGCTCTTGCGATCGAACTTGCTGTAAGCCCCGATCTCGCAGCCCAACATCAAGCCCGAGCGCACCGTCAGCTCAACCGCCCGTCCGTTCATGACCGGCATGGCACCCGGATAGCCAAGACAGACAGGACAGACATGCGTGTTGGGGTCGGCGCCGAAGGAGGTCCCGCAGGCACAGAACATCTTCGACTCCGTACGGAGCTGGACATGTGTCTCTAATCCAATCGTGGCGATCCAACTCATACGACCGACTCCGCCTGCTCCAGAGCGTATCCCACGCGAAGAATGCACGCTTCACCAAAGGCTGGCCCCACAATTTGGAGCCCGATCGGGAGGCCTGTCTCCGTCGCACCACACGGCACGGAGAGGCCACAGTTTCCCGCCAGATTGACCGTTGCCGTAAAAATGTCGCCCAGATACATCTGCAGCGGGTCGTCAATCTTCTCCCCGATGCGGTAGGCCGCTGTCGGGGCGACCGGCGTCAGGAGCGCATCGCACGACTCGAAGGCCTGCTCGAAATCGCGCCGGATCAGGGTACGGACCTTTTGTGCCCTCAAGTAGTAGGCCTCATGATACCCCCCGCTCAAAACGTAGGTTCCCAAGATGATGCGCCGCTTGACCTCAGCGCCAAAGCCCTGCGCGCGTGTCTTGCCGTACATATCGATCGGGTCGCTACCACCCTCGGCGCGTTGACCATAGCGTACGCCGTCGAAGCGGGCCAAATTGGCCGAGGCCTCGGCCGTGGCAATGACGTAATAGGTCGCAATGGCATACTCCGTGTGGGGCAGACTGACCGCGCGGATCGTCGCCCCGAGTGCCTCGCAGCGAGCCACCGCCGCGCGTACAGCCGTCTCGACCTCCGGATCCAGCCCCGCAACAAAATACTCCTTGGGAAGACCGAGCGTCAGACCGCTCAAATCACCGCTCAGGGCGGCTGCATAATCGGGAACGGGGCAATCGACGGAGGTCGAGTCCATCGGATCCAGACCCGACATGACGCCCAACAGGATCGCCGCATCGCGGACGTCGTGAGTCATGGGCCCGATCTGGTCGAGCGACGAGGCAAAAGCCGTCAGACCGTAGCGCGAAATGCGGCCGTAGGTCGGCTTGAGTCCCACGCAACCACAGAATGAAGCCGGCTGCCGGATGGAACCGCCCGTGTCGCTGCCCAGTGCAGCGACAGCGATACCACCCGCCACGGCCGCGGCTGAGCCGCCGCTCGACCCGCCGGGTACCCGATCGAGGTCGTGCGGATTCCGCGTGATCTGCATACTGGAGTTCTCGGTTGTGCCGCCCATGGCAAACTCATCCATGTTCGTGCGCCCCACGAAGAGTGCGCCAGCCTCACGCAGGCGGGCGATGGCAGTGGCATCGTAGGGGGCGACATACCCCTTTAGAATCTGAGAGGCACAGGTGCAGGGCTGCCCCGTCACATTGAGGACATCCTTGATCGCCAAGGGGATCCCCAGCAGTGGAGCTCGCGCGCCAGCGGCGCGACGCCGGTCGGCCTCTGCGGCCTGTGCCAAGGCCCCCTCGCGGTCGAGCGTCAGGTAGGCCTGTAGGTCACCATCGTGAGCCGCGATCTGCGCCAACAGAGCCGCGACGATTTCGACTGAGGTCGTCGTTCCCGCAGCCATATGCTCCAGCAGCGCATGAATCGTCACATTTTTGAAATCAAAATCCATAGCTGTCCAGCTGTTCTTACCATGTAAGAATCTAAAAGAGAGAGGGTCCTTCCCCCAGCACACTCGTCATTCGACGATCTTGGGAACCGCAAACTGCCCATCCGCGCTCTCGGGGGCATTGGCCATGGCCTGCTCGCAGGTCAAGCCCACACGAACACCATCCTCGCGCAGCACGTTGGAGAGCATCTGGGTATGCGAGGTGGGGGCAATACCACTCACATCGAGTTCCTTAAGCTTCTCAACATAGCCCACAACCTGCTCCAACTGGGGTTGAAACTCGGCCACCTCTTCGGCCGACAGGTAGATCCTCGCCAAGTGCGCGACATACGCCGTGTCGATCCCCTCGGGTCGCTGTATCTCTTGATCTGCCATCTCCGAATCTCCAATCAAAAAAGAGATGAAGAAGATACCGAACGGTCGTCAGCAACACAAGTCCGCTCTACCGTTCACCGTCGCATCGGCTGCTGCCACCCAGTCGACCGATGTGACCACGTCGGAAGCAGGAACGGCACAGGATTCGCTTCTGGGATGAGCCCTAGATATTCTCATCCATGAAGTAGTTTATCTCCTGGATGTCAACCGATTGCAGCACATCGAACGCTTCAGCCGCGTCGCGCGCTTTGGTGAGATGATCAATGAAGGCGGGATCATCAACGAAAATCTTGGAGATCGCGCCGAGCACCTTGAGATGAAGATCCTCTTTGCCTTCCGGCGTGGCCACCAGGATGATCACACTGATCTTCTCCCCATCGAGGGCCTCAAAATCGAGGGGGTCTGAGAGAATTCCGATCACCCCCATAAGGTGCTCTTTTGCCGGGATACGCGCATGGGGGATCGCCAACTGATGACCCATGCCAGTCGAGAGCTGTTTCTCGCGGTCGACCACCGACTGGTGTAGAGCCTCAAAAGTGACCGAACGCAGATGGTTGGTCATGACAAGAAAACGGCACATCTTCTCGATCGCGTCCCATTTATCGGTTGTCTCGAGAGGAACGAGAATGTACTCCTCATGAAGAAAGTCGATCAGGCGCGGCGACCCCTCACCGGATTCATGGGCCAGATCGAAAGCACGCCCTGTCGTGAAGGGCCCCACCAGTTCGTTGACCACCACGGAGGCCAGCGTGATCGCGGCCACGGCCGCCGCCAGCCCCGACGACACAAAGACCTCGAACTCGTTCAAGCTGATGACCAGGCCGATGGCCAGCCCAGCCTGTGGGATCAGGCACATGGCCAAGTAGCGTGATATGACAGGCGATACCTTGGAGAGCCGACTGCCCGCCTGAACCGCCACGACCTTCGCCACGAAGCGGCTGACCACGTACAGCAGCCCACCAAAACCGGCCACACTCAATATCGAGAGATCCAGATGGGTCCCGGCCAGCGTAAAGAAGACGCAAAAAATGAGGCCATTGAATCCCTCCAGGATGTGGGACACGCGGCGTGAGTGATAGCTGAGATTGGAGAAAGTCACCCCGGTCGCCATGCAGACCAGAAGGGTCGATAGGTGGAGGTATTGGCAGACCACGACGTTGAGCAGAATGGAGACCAGAATGGTGGAAAAGAGGCCTGACTCCTCGTGCTGATGTTTGGCCACCAGGGCCGCCGCCCCTCCCACCGCAAAGCCCAGGGCCAGGTCTTCCACAAAACTGAGCAGTGCAAACCCCAGAAACCTCAGTGCCTCGAAGGACTCCCCCGACAACAACTCGACGCTCATCACTTTACAGAGCTCAAAGGCCAGAATGGCGGCGACGTTGTTGAGCGCCACGACACCGATCAAGGTCTTAACCAGGACACCGCGAGCCTTTTTGGTTTGGATCAGTCCCACAATCGTGCCCGGAGCCGTCGCAATGGCAATCGACGCAAGCAGGAGACGGCCGCTGAGATTGAGAACCCCAAACACCGATAGTACGAGCAGAACGATCCAGAAGGTAAGCACAGCATCGCAGAAAGCGATGGCGAAGACGCGGCGGCTGGCATTGTGCAGTTTTTTGAAACTGAGGTGCGTACCGGCGATGAACGTCATCACTCCCAACGCGATCTCGGTGATGATTTTTACGTCATGCAAGGCATGATGCGAGAAAATCGCCAACACACTGGGGCCGAGAAGTATTCCGACAAGGATGTGTCCTGTAATGTCCGGGATCTTGAGGAAGATCGCCAGTCGGCCGGCCACCAACCCGGCAATCGCCAGCATCAGGAAGGTCGCGAGAGGCATCGGGTTCTCGATGAGATGTTCAAACATAAGAGGCCCTATCCTCACGCGGTCCGGCAGGAGATTCATCCATCCGCTCGCTGTAACGCATGCGGGGCCATACTAGGGCGATGCGCGTCCAAAATCAAACATTACAGCACTTAAAGCCACACATTCCTTATTAATCTGATTGCCTTACTCACATATCCGCACTATACTTCGGCCATTGTTCAGTGAACATCTAGTGTAGTGGGCTGGATGTCGCTGCAAAGAGGAGAGTGCAATGAAACAGCTATTGAGGCATCCGGCTATAAAGATAGGCACCTGGGTCATGGTTGGGGCGCTCTTTCTCCTGCCCCTCATACTCGTCGATGGCAGGGCGGCCGCCTTCATGAAGTTTGACGGCGTTGACGGCGAAGCCCTTGACTCCAAACACGAGGGGTGGATCGATGTGGAGTCCTTTTCCTACAAGATGGAACGGCTTGTCAGTGGTGAAGGCACGACCCGCACGAATGGTGCATCACACGTCTCTGATTTAGTGGTAAGAAAGTGGCTCGACAAGTCATCGCCGAAGCTCATCTTGAGCCTCTGCGATGGAAAAGTCTTTCCAAAGGTGGAGATCGACGTTGTCGAGAGCATTGCGGGCACGAGCAATGATAAACAGCTGACCTATCGGCTGCACGATGTGCTGGTGACATCGGCCGGACCGACCGGATCCACCAGCGGTAGCGAGGCCCAGCCGACCGAGTTGGTCAGCCTCAATTTCACAAAAATTGAGATGCAATACAGCAACATTGATCGTGCGACCGGCCAGACCAACTACACCACCAATGTGATGTGCGTTGTCGAAGATGAGGCCCCCTGATCGACAGGCGCCACGACAACAGCGGTACCCCAGACGTTCACGCCTATCGGGAGTTCGGGATGCAGGCAAACCGCAGCGGCCTGACAGAGCGCAGAAGCAGAACAGGATTCACGTATGCCGCCCTGACGCTGCTCCTATGCTGCGCGAGCATCCCTTGCGGCGCCGTGGAGTACCGCATGGCGATTGATGGGCTGACCCCGGGATGGGAAGCCATCACGAGCTTCAACCACACCCTCTCACACTCCGGTACCGGCACGCTTGATCATGCCGATGTACGACTCACCAAGCCGCTCGACCGCTTCTCTCCACTCTTGGCGGGCCGGGTCTGCGAGGGCACGGCCTTGCCCCTCGTGCGGGTGGATGTCCTGTCCACCACCACCGGTCGGGTGCACTATTACGCGATCCGCTTGAAGGACGTCCTGGTCTCGTCCTACACCATCGACCGCGCCGCAGACACCAATACGCCAGTGGAGCGCGTGACGCTCAACTATACCGAAATCGAATGGACCTACATCACGACCGAGGCAGGTGGGCTATCCGGATCGGCTTTGTCCGCCACCCGGACGGTCAACCCTGCAGGCGGCGGCGTGAGTGACCCCGACAGTGATGGCGACGGTATGCCTGATAGCTATGAAGTGGCACAGGGACTTCGGCTGCTCATTCTGGACGACGACGAAGATGACGATCACGATGGATTGAGCAACGGGGACGAGTACTGGGCCGGAACAGCCGCAGGTGACTCCAACTCGCTTTTCCAGGTCACCGGCGTCGCCACCGCTGGCGGCGGTGGCACGACGCTTCACGTCACATTCAGCAGCGTGGTCGGTCGCACATACGATCTCTATTCAGCCTCCAGCGTGGTTGACACGATGGACGCCACGATCCCCGTCGCTACGCGCGTGGCATCGAACACAACCACCAGCGTTGACCTCACTCTGCCCGGCGCACAGAAGTTTGTTCGGGTAGGAGTGCGGGTGCCGTAGCCGCCTTGGGCGCGCGGCGCGGCGGAATCATACGCAAGCCACGTGACTGAGGGTTCCACCATTTCAGCAACTGGAACGGGCTTCCATAGCTGTCCGTCCACGTGATCTTCTTTTCACCGAGAGGCCGCCCCACCTCAGCCAACTCGGGGGCCGCCAGAATCACAGGGTCCCGCGTGAGGAGAACCCAGAGCGAGCGCGCCCGTACGGGCGAATCCCCCATGCTGTCGATCAGGAGGGCGTGCAGATCAAAGCGTGCGGCCATATCGGCCAGAACCGGCTCAATATCCAGAAAGCGATTTGAGATGTTAACCGCCAGAACACCGCCAGGCTGAACCAGGTGGGCGAGATAGAGCGAGATGGCCTCACGGGTTAGCAGATGCATGGGAATCGCGTCGCTCGAGAAAGCATCCAGCACGAGTACATCATAGCGGCGACTGCCCTGACGATACTGCTCCGCCTGCAGCGACTGGCGGGCATCGCCCAGCACGATGTCGGTCCGGCCGGGACAATCGGACAGAAAGCTGAATACGGCTCCCGGCCCGACCGAAAGAGCCACCACCTGCGGATCAATTTCATAGAAGACGATCTGGTCAGCGGCACGCGGATAGGCCGCCAGTGCACCGGCGCCCAGGCCGGTGACGCCAATCCGAATCCTCTCGCGTTGGCTCTGCAGCAGGCGCAACAGCCGACCGATGCCAGTCGAAGGGCTATGATAGGAGGTCGGCTCGCCTTTCAGGTTGGGATTGACGTACTGCCACCCATGGTTGATCCGTCCATGGGTTAGTTGCCGCAACTGAATGCCTGTCGCGCTATGGCGGACCTCCTGTACACGCACGACACCAAAGAAATTCCGTGTGACGCGTCCGCTCTGACTGCGGTCGCCCCGCACCCGCTCGACCATGCTGCACTCCACATAGAAAATCACCACGCCGGCCAGCACACGGGGCCAGATGGACCACTGCGCGGCTCGCCGCCGGCGCAGCCCCCCCCACCAGAGCAAAAGCGACAGCACCACCGCCGCAGACATTCGAAACGCGACCGACCCACCCCAAGGCCACACCTTGAGACACACCTCGATCCAACGCTCCGGCAGGTGGGTCAAGAGAAGGTAGCTCACCACACCCAGCAGCACCCCGGCCTGACGCGTGTCACCGCGACGCATGCAGCCCTGCGGGTCCAGCGCCGTGGCGGCAACGAGCCCCAGCCACACCACCAGGATCGCGATTTGAAACTCCCAATACCCGACAAAACAGGTGGGTGCCAACCACGCTACGACGGCGCCCCCTACCCCGCTGCCTGCCGCGATGCTAAGATAGTAAGCCGTCAAACGGGATGCCGCGGGGCGGAGTCGATAGAGCTCCCGATGAGCGGCCAGACAGAGCCCAAACAGCAGCGCGCTGATGGATGCCATATGGAGCGGCGCTGGCAACGCAATGGACAGGGCCGTCGTGACCAGAGCCACCAGTGTGACGATCGCACCCACAGGCAGCCCGTTTGGCTGGGCCCGCGAGCGAAACGCCAGACTGAACGAGAGGAGATAAAGCGAGAGCGGCAGAACCCATAGAAAAGGAAACACGGCCAGATCCAGACAGAGCTCGTTGGTCGCCGCCAGGAGCATGGCCGACGTGCCTGCTGGCACAATAATCCAGAGGAGCACCTGATAGCGGACCGGGCGCAGGCCCTCCGTTACGTCGGCCTGCGCGGGCATCGCGGGCGCAAGCGACACGAATCGGCGCGCACGGATGGCCAGAGCAGCAAGAGCGACGGCGACCACCATAAACGTCAGACGCCAGAGCATAAACTGCCGCTCGACCGTGAGCAGCGGTTCGATCACCACGAGGTACACTAGAAGACCGCCGAAGGAGCCAATATTGGATACCGCATACAACCAGTAAGCCGAGCGATTGGGGTAGCGGCAGGCCTGCCAGTGCTGCACGAGGGGGCTGGTCGCGGCAACCACAATAAAGGGAATCGCGATTGTAACCAGCATCGTCCAGACCAAATCGAGCGCCGGGTGACGGCTCATGGCAGCCGGATCCCCCCCGCCGAGTGCGCCCGTCCGCAGGCGTGCATAGGCTATCCCGACCCCCACCGCCAGCAACACGACATGAACCACCGCCTGCAGCCGCCCCGATCGCTGGCGTGCCAGACCATGGGCGTAGGCATAGCCCACCAGGAGTAGCACCTGGTAAACGAGCATCGAAGTCGTCCAAACCATGGGACTGCCTCCGAAACGCGGGAGGAGCGCCCGGGCCGTCACCAGTTCCAGCACAAACAGGAGAAAGGCCGAAAGGAGCACGACGGTTCCCGCCACGAGGCTCCGCTCGCTGGGACGCGGCTCGTCAGATGTCATGCGCTCACTCACATGCTCTCCACCAGGCGTCCAGCGCGGGCCTACGATCGGCCAGCCAGTTGGCGACACTCTTCGGCCGCCAAGCGCATCAGCTTGAGGTTATCGGCCAGCTTGGAGGGACGAAAACGCAGGCACCACAGCCCTTCAAACCCAGCCATCAGATCCGTCATAGCATCGGCCCAACCATTGAGCTCGGCGGGAGAGACCTTGCACCCCGCGCGATGCGACTGCCCAATCAGCGAGCGCTCAGCCGCCAGGACGTCCATGGCCGAGGCCAGGCGGTAGTCGGCCAAGGCCTGCGTCTCGAACTCCGGCAGGTTGGCGGTGGCATCCGGCCAGAGCGTCGGGGACGTAAGCCGGTCGATGACATCCTCCAAGGCCTCGGGCCGGCCCTGACTGATCATATTGGGGAACTGATCGGGATAGTGCCCCACCAGCGAGACACGGCGGAAGCGCGTGACGAACCGGTTGACCGGCAGTCGGATCGGTTCCACCAGAGCATGATAGAGGGAGCGACTATCCGCATGGACCTGGCCGGCGGTCGCGCCCAACACACGAATCGCATCGGCCAGCGCACCGCTGTCGCCGAAGACTTGCTGCGCAAATGTCTGCGTGAACGTGGCATCGTCCACACCGTGGCCATGCCAGGCGTGCGCCGCTCCGTGGGCGTAGCCGTGCAGGCTGACACCGAGTGGATTGCGGTGTCCAAAATCGCCCCAGTCGGTATTCAACATGCCCTCGACTCCGCAGCGCCGACCGGTGCGGGCAAAGTTGCTGACATTGCCTATCGCATTGGGAAGATCCGTGCCGTGCCGCTGCCAGCTGCTGGTGCCGGGGCAGACCATGACGGGAAGGCCTGCATCCGCGAATTTCAGCGTTTCAGGGATGCGCGTTCCCTTCGCAGCATAGTCCCAGTTCAACATGACCACATCCTTCGGGAACTCAGGAATCAGCTCGGGGTACTTGAGTACGATATCGCCCCACACATTCATCCGTTTACCGCGCTTGGCGCAAAAAGCGTGCAATTTGAGGAGGTAGTTGAGGTAGACCCGCCCCCGCCCGATCCGATCGGCCGCGCGCTTGCTGCGCCCCTGCCCCAACTCCCAGGGCTCGTCGCAACAGACATTAATATCATCGGCCTCGAAGAGCGGCACAAACTCGTTGTATAGATCCTGTGTCAGACGAAACGCCTTGGGGTCCGTCGGACAGAGCATCGTGCCCCCCTCCCAGCCATGCACCCCGGGCTTTTCGGCCAGGTGGCGATACGCCGGCAGCTGCAGGATCAGCTCGTTGTGACTGAGGGTGGCCAGCGACGGCACAAACCGCATATGGTGTAGGCGACAGTGCGCCTGGATATCCAGAATATCCTGAGGCGTGTAGGAGCTGAACCCCTTCCCGATATCAGGATGCGCCCGCCATGTGAAGGTGTTCTTGATGTAAATCTGGAACTCGTTGAGCTTCCAGTGCGCCAGTCGCTCAATCAGCGCCTTGAGTGTCTCGACATGCGGCACCTTGCCGCGTGCCACATCATAGTAGACGCCGCGTCGTTCGAAATCCGGGGAATCGTCAATCCGGCAACAGGGCAGCGTGGCGCCGTGTGCCACCACCAGATCGCGGAGTGTTTGGATGGCATAGTAGGCCCCCCGATCGGTCGAGGCCTTGATCTCAACCCCATCCGGCTGAACCGTGAGACGATAGGCCTCCCGGCCGCGTACAGCCGGATCGCGCCGGATCACCACGTCTCCCTCTCCTGCGCCTTGCCAACACCGGCTGCTGCGACGCTGCAGGAGACGCTTCAGGTCAGCCGCGAGCTGATCGAGGGGCAGCGCATCGACATCGCGGCTGCTGCACAGACGAACCGTGGCCGGCCATGTAAACGATCCAGAAAGGGCTCGATGCTTGCGGACAGGGATCAGAAGTGAATTCATGCAGGCTCCTCATGGGTTGAGCTCCAAAGCCTACCGTTCACGCAGGTCCACATCAACAGTGAAAAGTATGTGCTCGACCCTTGACACCGCGACGGGTTCGGTGGTCAAATCGGAACGTCAGTCGTCACTCGCGTGACGGCTGCAGGGAGAGCAGGTCCGTACGTCACCCGCTTTCTCACCCGCACATCAACATTAACTGGAGGTCCGAATGCTCGATCCCATTACACTCCTCATTATAAAGACCATTGGCTCTGCCTGCATCAAACTCTATCTCTCGAGCCTGCTCGGAGTCGGCCAGGTCACCTACGACTCGGATGAGCTCGGGTACCGCATCCCCAAGTGGTACATGAACCCCGGCCATGTCAAACGCACGTTCTACTCCTACGGAACGTCCGTCACGGGTGACGAATTTGAGTCGATCGAAGACGCCCACCGCCAGGCGATCGACCAGATGGCACAGCACATCCGTCTGAGCAACCGGGCCATGGTCGAAGAGGCGATTCATTACGACACCTCTAGTGTGAAACAGAAGCGATTGATCGAACTGTTCGTGCGCGGCGATGGTCTCGAGGAGTTCATTCGACGCAACGCCACCGTGGACAAGAGGCAACTCGTCAAGGTCGAGATCCCGGCGGACGACCTGCGTGCTTTTGTGCGCCTCGACATGTCAGCCAAGACCTATGTGGCTTACCAGACCACCACGCTGAATGCGCTAAAAACCCGCCTGATGCAACAGAAGACGGATGACATCCTGAATGAAATGCAGGCCGAGATCAACGCATGGAACCAAGAGGAGGGAACCCTTTCTCCTGAGAGTCCCGCGGCCAGCCCCACCGCTGCCATCGCACCACCGATCATGCCCGACCTTCCTAAACCGGCAACGTTGCCCGCTCCCGCCCCACGCCCCGTGCCGGGCAGTTCTGGCGGTCCGTTTGGTGGCATGGAGGACGAGCTGGATGACAGTCAATAGAGCGTCAGGCCGCTACTTCTTCGAGCCGTTGTCGTAGAGCCGCACCGCCTCGATGAGCGCGACACTGCGGGCCAGGCAACCGCGTTTTGAGAGCACCACCGCCTCGGCACGTTCGCCGATGGTTTGCGCGCGGGCGGGTTGCTCAAACAGTGTCAAAAGCTGTGACTGTAGATCGGCCTGATCAGCCACTTGAATGGCGGCGTCAGCCGACAGGAAGTCATTGACCACCACAGGGAAGTTCTCCATGTGCGGACCGAACAACACTGGTTTTCCAAATAGGGCCGGCTCAATGATATTCTGCCCGCCCCGGTCGAAGAGGCTCTTGCCCACGAAGATCAGGGAGGCATGGGCATAGAGACCGACCAACTCGCCGGTTGAATCAAGCAGGACCACATCTGCCGGATGCTCACAGGGAGCGCCCGGCTGGAGCTCACTCCGCTTCACGTAGTTCACGCCCAGAGCCCTCAGATCCTGCTCCACCTCAGCGGCACGTTCAAAATGGCGCGGCACCAGCACCAGTTTCAATCCCGCTACGGCCGGGGCCAGTGCTTGGTAGATCTCAAGTAGAGCACGCTCCTCGCCCGGCCAGGTTGATCCGCCTACAAGCAGTGGCACCCCTTCGGGTATACCTGCCGTGTCGAGGAGGTTGCGAATCAACGCGATACGCGAGCTGTCACGCGTGGCGACATCATACTTGGCCGTGCCAAGCGTGTGCGTCATGCGGACGGGCGCACCCAGCTCGACAATGCGGTCAGCATCACGCTGGCCCTGCATCAGGAGCAGGTCAAAACGGTCCAAGAGCATTCCGAAGAGGCGCTTGAGAAAGCGATATCCACGGTAAGAGCCATCTGACACACGCCCATTTAAGAGCACCAGCGGGATACCCCGTCTGTCAGCCACGCGCACCAGATTCGGCCACAGCTCGCATTCAGTCAATACAAGCGCCAGCGGGTCAATCGCATCCAGGACACGATTGACAAAGCACGGCAGATCAACCGGAAAATAGAGCAGGACATCATCGTCATGCAGGCGTGCCTCGGCAACGCCGTGGCCGGTCGATGTATTCGTCGTAAGCGCGAACGCGATGTCTGGATGCTCTTCCCGGTAGAGTTCCATGAAGCGCAGGGCTACGTAAACCTCCCCCACGCTGACGGCATGCACCCAGAGGCGGCGGCGCGCTTTTAGCCGGGCCCGTGTGACATCAGGATAGATGCCGAAGCGCTGACTAAAGCTCTTGGCGTAGCCACCCCGTCGCCACATGCGCCACAGGTAATATGGTGCCATGAGCGCGAAGCCCACGGCAAAAACCACGTTGTATATCCACCAGAACATAGTTTACCGCAGCGCTCCCCATCCCTGTGCATCCGTATTCATCCCTGATTCCGTCCTCTCACGCCCTCGGGTGCGCCTCTTCATAGACACGCTTCAAGTGCTCCACTGAGACGTGCGTATAGATCTGTGTTGTCGAAACGCTGGCATGTCCCAGCAGCTCCTGCACGCTGCGCAGGTCGGCCCCGGCATCCAGAAGATGCGTCGCAAACGAGTGACGTAGCGTGTGCGGCGTGACCGTCGCATCCAGTCCGGCCTCGATCAAGTACTTCTTTAACATCCGCTCAATCGACCGCCCCGTCAACGGGCCACCACGCTGGTTCCGAAAAACAACATCCTCACGCCCGCCTTTGCCCCACAGTAGCTCGCCCTGCTTCAGGCAGGCCCGCAACGCGCTACAGGCCGGTCCACCGAGCGGACAGAGCCGCTCTTTCTTTCCCTTGCCCCGCACTTTAACCACACTGCCCAGCAGATCGGCGTCACGGAGGCGCAAGCCGGCCAACTCGTTGAGGCGGGCCCCCGTGCTATAGAAAACCTCCAAGAGGGCCATGTCGCGCCACTCAACGTAGAGGGCCAACGGTGCCCGCTTTGGGACCTCACCCTCGCGACGTTTGCGTGCAGCAACCCGAGTGGGAGCATCCAGCAGACGTGTGATCTCCTCCTTGCTGAGCACCTTGGGAAGGTCATGCCCCCGCCTAGGGGCCCTTACACCCGTAAACGGATTGGTCGGACACATCGCCTCGCGCTCAAGAAAACGGTAGAAAGCGCGCAGACTGGAGAGCTTGCGTCCCGTTGTCGTGGCGGCCATCTTGGCCCGGCTCAACTCGACCACAAAACCGCGCGCGGCCATTTGATCGACATCACGCCACACAAAAGGTGGCGGCGTGTCCGGCCACTGGTAGCGTGTAAATTGCACGATATCGCGACGGTAGGCATCCACGGTATGCTCAGACGCGTCCTTCTCGCCGTGTAAGTAGTCCATATAGCGGCGAATGGCCGTGTCATCCTTCGCCCCCCTGACCGCACCTGGCGTCATGCGCTCCTACTCCTCTGCGCTTTCCTCGGCGCCCTTCTTCGGGCGGGGGGGCTTAATGCCATAGGTTTCGGCGAGCTCCGCAAAACCAGGGATTTGATCGCCGTAGCGCCCGCACATCTTCTTCAGGGCCCCACGCTGCCGTTCGGAGAGGAATTTCTTCCGATCATAATACCCCTTGAGCGACTCATAGAATGCCTTGTCATCATAGGTGCGCTTGCCACGCTGGGTCGGTTCGTTCCACTCCGACACGTGAATCATGCCCGCCAGAATAGCCCCGCTCTCCTCATCCTCCGGAATATCGGCCATTGAAAGTCCCATGTCGGCCGACTGCGACTCGAAATCCGGGATCTGCTCGGCCGCCCCGAGAACGATTGAATCGAGCACCTTGACCTGCGCCTCAGAAAGCGCGCGACCACCGTCGGTCTGCTGCTGCAATGAACCGACAAATTTGGCCGTCGATTCATCCATCTCAACGCTCTGCATCATCTCCAGCTTACGGAGCGTCTTCTCGGCCGGACGCGTATCGTGGATCGTCTGGACCAGCGCGGCCAGCCCCATCTCGGCGAGCCGCTGCTCCACGTCGGGAAGCTGATCGCCGTACTTGCAGGCCAGACGCACGATCGCTTCGAGTTGCCGTTGCGAAACATCGCTCTCACCCTCTTGGCGCTTACGCACGGACTGCACAAATTTTTCGTCGCTGTACTTGCGCTTGCCGCGCTGGACCTCAGGGGCCCACTCCGTCACCTCTTCGAGCAGCGAGAGGACCTTGCCCACATCTTCCTCTGCCGCAGGCGGTGCCTTGGTCTTCTCAAGCCATTCGCTGAATTGTTTATAGAAGTCGCCCAGCATGCCGGTCCACTCCACCTCGCCGTTCTCGACCCGGTCCAGCTTCTCCTCCATGGAGGCCGTAAAGGAGACATTGAAGAGATCGCCCAGCGTCTCGGTCAGCATTTCACTGACACGCATGCCGAGTTCGGTGGGGAACATGGTGCGCTTTTCCCGCGAGGCGTACTGCCTATCATACAGAGTCGACACCGTCTGGGCGTATGTACTCGGCCGCCCGACCCCGTTCCGCTCCAGTGCCCCGACCAGCGAGGTTTCGCTGTAGCGCGGCGGCGGCTGTGTCTCTTTGCGCTCAGACAACCACTCCACGCAATCGAGAGGCTCGCCCTCGACCATTTCTGGAACACGATCGAGATCATCACCCTCGCCCTTCTTGCGGTCCGCCCCCGTGGCCGACATGTAGCCAGGGAAAACAATGTCGGTGGTTGAGCCGTTGAAAAGGAACTCGCGCGCGTCTGCGGCCGGTTTGACGGCCGTGATCGTCACCGTACGCTGCTGCAGTTGGGCGGGTGACATCTGACAGGCCAGAAAGCGTGCCCAAATCAACTGGTAGAGTTTGAGAGCCGCCGGCTCCAGTTTCCCTCGCAAATCGTCCGGCGTCACGCTGACGTCGGCCGGTCGGATCGCTTCGTGCGCCTCCTGAGCACCGGAACGGCTCTTGTAGCGATTGGGCTTTTCGGGGATGTAGTCAGGGCCGAACTTGTCCGCGATGAACGCGCGACAGCCATCCACGGCGTCTTGGGCCAGATGGACAGAATCCGTACGCATATAGGTGATCAGACCGACCGGGCCTTCGCCCAGATCCACACCTTCATAGAGCATTTGCGCCAGGGCCATGGTCCGCTTGGGCGAGTAGCCGCAGAAGCTGGAGCCAGCCTGCTGTAGGGAACTGGTAATGTAGGGTGGCGGCGGACGCTTGGTGATCTGCTTGATCGCAATGCTTTGGACCTTGAGCGAGCGCGCCTTTAGATCATCCAGAATAGCCTGCGATGCCTCCTCGCTTTTGATCTCAGCCTTCTCACCATCGACCCGAACGAGCTTGATGTGGAACGGATCGAGCGGAGCCACCTGCTTACGGGCCAGGGCACCATGAATCCAGTAGGCCTCAGGGGTGAAGGCGCGGATCTCCAACTCCCGCTCGCACACCAGCCGCAGCGCCACCGACTGGACGCGACCCGCGCTCAGGCCGCGGCGAATACGCCGCCACAGCATCGGGCTGACCATATAGCCCACGATACGGTCCAGGACTCGGCGGGCCTGCTGGGCATCCACGCGATGCTGATCGATCACACCCGGGTTATCAAAGGCCTTCCGCACGGCCGCAGGCGTGATTTCGTTGTACTGCACCCGCAAGAGCGGGGCCTCCTTGTTGACGGCACTGAGCATGGCCCCAAGATGCCAGGCGATGGCCTCCCCTTCACGGTCCGGGTCGGGCGCAAGGTAGATGGCATCCACTTCCTTGGCAATTTTCTTGAGGCGATCGGCCACCTTACGCCGACCCTTGATCAGAACGTACTTGGGTTGGAAATTATCGTCTACGTCCACACCCAGGCTCTTGACGGGCAAATCCCGTATGTGCCCCATGGACGACTCAACGATGAAGTCTTTACCCAGAATCTTATTGATCGTCTTGGCCTTGGCCGGCGATTCCACAATGACTAGCTTCTTACCCATCCCACATCACTCCTCACGTTCCGTCACGCCGTTCAACCACGCGTCCCGGCAACATACGAATCAATCGCTTCATCTCCAGGGCCAACAGCACCGAACCCACGCGGGCAGCCGGCAACCCGGAATCTCTAATCAATTCATCCACGCCCTGCTCGCCGCTTTCCAGCAGCGTCAGCAAATGCGACTCCTCTTCACTCAGTGTGCACAGCTCCTGCGGGGGCATGGTTGCCTTTGACAGCGAACTCCCCCAGAGCGTGCCGCACTCCTCCAAAATATCCTCGACGCCACGCACCAACGTCGCGCCCTTGCGGATCAGCCGGTTGGGCCCCTCCGCATAAGCGTTGTCAATCCGCCCGGGCACCGCAAATACGTTGCGGCCCTGCTCCAAGGCCGCGTCGGCCGTGATCAACGCCCCACTGCGCGTGCCGGCCTCCACCACCACGATGCCTTTGCTCAGCCCGCTAATGATGCGATTGCGCATCGGAAACGTGGTCCGATCAGGCTTGCGCCCCAACGGAAACTCCGACAGCACCGCGCCACGCAACACCACCGCCTCAGCCAACTCACTATTGCAGGCCGGATAGAGATGATCCATCCCGCTCCCGATCACGGCCAGCGTACGCCCCTGAGCCTCCAACGCGCCCTGATGGGCCACCGTATCAATTCCGCGCGCCAACCCGCTCACAATCGTGTAGCCCGCATGCGCCAGGCCAGCAGCCAGTCGCTTCGCCGTATCGCGGCCATAGTGCGTCCCACGCCGCGTACCCACAATCGCCAAGGCGTGCTGGTCGCGCTCCTGTAGCGTGCCCCGCACATAGAGAGCCAGCGGCGGATCATAAATCTCCCGCAAGCTGGCCGGATAGTCCGGGTCAACCATAGTCACGATACGAACACCACGAGCATCCGCCCGCTCCAGCTCGCCTTGCCAATCCAGGCAGCGCGACTGGCGTGCAATCTGACCGGCTACCGCCGGCCCAACGCCATGCACGCCCAGAAGATCCTGCTTTGACGCCTCGAAAATCGCACCGGCCGATCCCAACGCCTCCACCAGCGAACGAACCGTGACCGGACCCACCTTTTCCATCAGGTTCAGGGCCACGTATGCGTCACGCTCCTGCATAGTTCCTCTCAAGGCTGGGCGTCATAAAGCTGAGGTAAATACCACACCCACCGCCCCCATGCAAGCCCGACATGACTTTGACACGCCGACCCGCATCTGGCAGAATGAGCCGCCTTATGTATCGCTCACGACATAATGGATGGATGAAGCGGCACGTTGTGGCACTCTGCCTGGGCTGCACCTCCGCCGTCGTCGTCTTTGCCGTGGGGATCAGCCGCATTCCGAAGGCCCCTGAGAAGCACGAACCGCTCACCCTGACGCCCCCCTCCGCGCTCATCCTCCCCCTGCGCCAGCCGCCCGCCACCTTTCCTCCCGGTACCTACCAACCCAACAAAAGAGAGTCAGAGGCCTCAGGCCCCATCGATCTCGGCGACTTTTCCGCCGGGCGCGACCTGACCTATATTGAAGACGACCGCGTCTGGTGGGAGAGCGACAACGACACAAACGATGTGGAGTGTGACCATACCGTACACAATGCCATGCGCACCCCCTTCGAGCGCGTGATTGAGCTGGTGGCGGAACGTGGCGGCACCCTCAAAGTCCAGGACACCTACCGGCCCGACCGCATTCATAACGACCGTTCACTCCACAAAGAGGGACGAGCAATCGACCTCACCTGCAACGAGATGTCCCTCGAAGAGCTCGCCAAGCTATGCTGGCAAGCGGGCTTCGATTGGGTCTACAACGAAAAAGGCTCCCGCTCCAACGGCCCGCATGTACATGCGTCCGTGGCGAGGTAGGGCGGAGGTCACGGCATCGGCAGCCCCTCCATGGAGGCGGCGTAGCGCTCCAGGAGTTCGTCCGGCAAGTCGTGATCCGACAGCTTGCCGTCGAAGTAGGCTTCGTAGGCGGTCATATCCATAAGGCCGTGGCCGGACCAGTTCATGAGGATGACCTTCTCTTTGCCCTCTTCCTTGGCCCGCTTGGCTTCGCGGATCGTCTGGGCAATGGCGTGCGAGGTCTCCGGCGCGGGGATAAAGCCCTCGGTGTGGGCCCATTGCACCGCCCCTTCGTAGCACTCCACCTGGTGGATCGCTTCGGCCTCAATCAGACCCTGATTGAGCGCATGACTCACCATCGGCGCCATGCCGTGATAACGCAGACCACCGGCGTGAATCGGTGGCGGCACAAAGGTATGGCCCAAGCTGTGCATCGGCAGCAGCGGGGTCATCATGGCCACATCACCCGAATCGTAGCGATATTTCGCTTTGGTCAGGGTCGGACAGGCGGACGGCTCGGTCGCGATAATCCGCACATCCTTGCCGTGGATCTTATCGCACACGAAGGGAAAAGCCAGTCCCGCGAAGTTAGATCCGCCACCGGCGCAGCCGATAATGACGTCAGGCGAGGCCGCCAGCTTCTTCATCTGCTTCTGCGCTTCGAGACCGATAATGGTCTGGTGCAGCATGACATGATTCAGCACGCTACCGAGCGAATAGCGCGTCTCGGGATCGGGCACGGCCTCCTCGAGGGCCTCGCTAATCGCGATGCCAAGGCTGCCCGGTGTGTCCGGATCCTTCTCCAGGATGGCACGCCCCACCTGCGTATCCATGCTCGGACTGGGCACACACTCACCGCCCCATACGCGCATCATCATCTTCCGGAACGGCTTCTGGTCAAAGCTGATACGTACCATGAAGACCTTGCATTGAATCCCGATCAGCTTACAAGCGAAGGAGAGCGCACTGCCCCACTGACCCGCGCCCGTCTCGGTGGTGAGGCGTTTGATGCCAAACTCACGGTTGTAGTAGGCCTGCGGCACAGCCGTGTTGGGCTTGTGACTGCCGGGAGGCGAGACACCCTCGTTCTTGTAGTAGATTTTGGCCGGCGTGCCCAGAGCCTCTTCCAGGCGGCGGGCGCGGTAGAGCGGAGTGGGGCGCCACAATTTGAGGATGCCGAGGACTTCCTCGGGAATGTCAATCCAACGCTCCTGACTGACCTCCTGCTCAATCAGGTTCATAGGAAAAACCGGGGCCAGCGCCTCGGGCCCGATCGGCGTGCCGTCCGGTCCCACCGGAGGCGGCATCGGTTTCTCAAAATCGGCGTTAAGATTGTACCACTGCTTCGGAATTTCATCCTCAGACAGGTGGACCTTGATCAGTTCACTCATGGCGTATCCCTCTCCCCACTGCTAGACATTCTGCCAGGTCCTCAGGCCTGACCCTCTCGCTTCATACCCTCAATCACGCTCCGGCAGACCGATCCACGCCGTTTCAAAACACGGGACCCCCGTGTAATCTTACAGAGGCTGATCCCCAATTGGGCCGCCACTTCGCGCTGTGGAACACCACCATGCAGCAGCTGCATCAGCTTCCAACGCAAGCCCAAATCGCGCCGCTCCGCATCCGTCAGGACCTCACTCAGGAACCGGCTCATCTGCGTCGGATCCGAGATACGACTGAGCGCATCCACAATCTCGTCATGCCGAATCATAGACATCTCGTTTCTAGCTGAAGAAACCCAAAGCTAGCGAACCCAGATTGGCCTGTAAAGAGAGGAATTGTGGCGCGTTCTATCTACCTAATGCCTTGCATCCCCATCCTGCCCCGACTACCCTCTTCGCCACACGCAGCGGAGTGGCCACAGCTGGTCCCAGGGAGATGCGATGGATTATCGGCTTTTTCTGAGTACGTTCTTCTTGATTTTTCTGGCGGAACTGGGCGACAAGACCCAGCTGGTTGCCCTGACCCGCACCGCAGCGGCGGACGGCAGCCGGTGGACCGTCTTTCTCGCCGCCTCGACCGCACTGGTACTATCCACGCTGCTTGCGGTGCTCGTAGGCGATGGACTCGCGAAGCTGGTTCCACCACGCACCATCAAGATTGCGGGCGGCATCCTGTTCGTCGCCCTTGGACTCTTGATCCTGAAGAGCGCCTTCCTGCCCGGCGTGGTTCGGGTCTCGAGTGCCGCACCCGCCCCCTTGGCGCGCGTCGTGCTCAGGCTGGCGGCCGGGTTCGAAGAGGCCGCCGCGAAAGACTACTATGCCCTGGCGAAGCAGACCGCTGACCCCGCCCTGGCCGATCTATTCCTGACACTTGGCCACGAGGAGGCCATGCATTTGGAGCATCTTGAAGCGGCCAACCGCGCTCACGGCCAAACCACCATGACCCCAGCGGTCGCCGACGTCACGAGCGACCATGCCACCCTGGCCCACGACGTAGCACAGGCGGTCAGCTTTGAACTCGCGCACGCGATCGAACACGAACAGGCCACGGCCGATTTCTACCGAGGTCTGGCCAACACCACACCCATCGCCTCGCTCAAACAGACCTTCATGGCCCTGGCCAACGAAGAAGAGTCCCACATCGCCCGCCTCCAACACTTTGCAGGCGAATCGGCTTAAAGGAGAGCCACAGATGCAAACATCTCGCGTCACGCGCGTATTCATCGTAGGGCTCGCCATGATCGCCCTCGCCATCGCTTTCTACATTATGCTCGTCGTTAAGAGCGACTCGCCGATGCCGGGTTGCGGTGAGGATCAATGCAACGCCGTGCTCACCAGCCGGTGGGAGCACTGGGGCATCGTTCCGGTCGCCTATCTCGGCATCGGTGGCTATGTCTCTCTCATGTCAGCCACCCTTCTCTCGGGCTTCATGCGGTGGCCACTGATCAGAATGGGGATCTGGTCGCTGATGATTGTTGAGAGCCTGACCGGCATCGGCTTTATCGCCTGGCTCCTCTTGCTGCAATGGATCATCATCAAGCAGTTCTGCATCTTCTGCCTCTCGTCCCATCTCTTCGGCGTGGCGGCCTACGGCATCGTGCTCTGGAAAGCGCCCACGTGGCAAGGCTTCCACCACGCGCGGCGACGCTTAACCGGCACGGCGACCGCCCTGTTGACCGTACTGATTGCCGTGCATGTGCTCGCTGTCCCTGACATGATGGCGGTGCAGACGGCGGAAAGCCTGGAACCCACGTCGCACGAGGAGGAGGCGGCGCTTTCACACGGTACGTTCCAGTTTGGTAAACAGGACGACACACGCGTCGTGAATCTCCTCAACAAGACGCTCTCGTTCGATCTCTACAAGGTACCCGTGACGGGCTCGCGCGCGGCCACATACGTTCTGCTCGACATATCCGACTACAGCTGCCCCTCCTGCCGCACGCTGCACGCCAAGCTCAAGGAGTTCAACGAAACCTACGATATCAGCCTGGCCATTGTGCAGCTGCCCGCACCCATGAACAGTGGCTGCAACCCGGATATCAAGAAAACACCACACGGCTTTGAGAATGCCTGCGCCTACGCCCGTTACGCCATGGCCGTCAACAAGGCCGATCCGGAGCAGTTCCCTGCCTATCACGACTACCTGATGAGCGGACGCTATCCGCCCCCGGTGAATGAAGCACGCGCACGCGCCGCGGAACTTATCGGTCAGGAGGCCTTCGAGACCGCCCTGCGCGATGAGGCGGTGGAGGAGTGGATCACCAACGGTGTTAACCTGAAGCGCTACGTCAAAGCCACCACCCTACCCCGGCTCATCACCCCCACCCAAGTCATCTCCTACAGCGGTGGATCCAACGCAGGCTTCGCCAAGCTGATGCAGAAGGCACTCGGCATCACAGAGCTCACGAAACGGCCATAGCTTCCGGGAGCCCCAAAAGAAAACCACGCGCCCGATGGACGCGTGGTTCTCTCAAACCCTCTTCAATGGGCGAGTTCTAGAATGCCCACGCCAGGCTAAAGCTGTAGGAATCCTCTTCGAGACTCGACTCTAGCGTAATGGCGAACGGTCCGCCGGCCGAGGTTTCTGTGATCGTGTTCTCAAAGGCGTGCATGTAGCCAAGGTGCAACGACATGTTATCAGCCGCACGCACTGAGAGACCGACTGTGGCATGCGACTCGACGATGGCCGGGAAACCAACCGTACGCAGCATCTCGTAGCCAAACGTCGGAACCGGGTTGCCCTGCACCGAGGTCACACCCATGGGATCCCACCCGTTGTGCTCAACCACCGGGTTCTTGCCGTAGTTGTACCCACAACGAACCGTGACCTTCTCCGTGGCCTGCACCTGGGCCCCAATCGCGAAGACCCACTGCGACTCCCAATCGAAGTCCTGGTAGCCTTTCGCATTGGCCCAGTCCAGATACTTCGCATCCACCTCAATCACAAGGGTCTGGGCCGGCGTCACGGCCACACCGACGCCATAGCTGGCCGGGGACTCGAGCACCAGGTCATCCTGATCGGAGTCGCCCATAAAGGCATCAAAGTTGTAAACGTTGCGATGTGTAGACTTCTCAGGGGTCGTGTAGGCCGCGCCAATCGAGACCGCGCCAAGATTGAGAAGCGCGCCGAACTGGCCACCCAGCCCGTAGTCATGTGCACTGCCCTGCTCGAGATCGAGGCTGTTGTAGCTACCGTTTAGGGCCGCACCCAGAGCCAGGCTGTCGGACACCTGGCAGGAGGCCATACCGACAAACTTCATGACCTCGAGCTTGGTGTAGAGATCGCCCTCGTACCCGTTGGAAGGATCACCATCAAGGTCCCACTTCTGGTCGCGGTAATCCGTACCCATGCCGGAGACACCATAGGCACCCACGCCCATGCGCCATGAATCACTCAAGGACATCGTGACACCCACGGCGGGGATAACGAAGGCCTGTCCACCACTTGACCCCTCGAGGGTTACGGGACCGGTCGGCGTTGGCAGCGTAATCTTTGCTGAGGGGTTCGGTGCAAAAATGGTGGCACCGAAGACCGACTCAGACTGTACCCCGCACGGACAAGCCGCGAGTGCAGCCGGGTTATTAAAGACGGCTGAGACACTGTCTTGTGGCATGGCGATACCGACGCCACCCATACCACGCGACACGGCGCCCACGCCCATCAAGTTGTCGCCGTTCGTCGCCAGAGCCGAACCGGCCCCAACGATCATGAAGCCTACCAGTGCGATGACTAGTGCTTTCCTCACTACTACCCCCTGTTTGTTGTTTTGGCCCGACGCGAAACCCATCCCGTACAGTCCAAATATCTACAATAGTTCCGGTTGAAATAGCACCTTCGGCTACGTCTTGTCACGGACTATTCCCAACGATAAAACATGAGCACTATAGGGGTAATACTCATTAACAAACGGGGTGGAGGCTGAAGCAGCGCCCCCTACTTCCTCCCCAAAACGCCAGCATTCCACAGGCAGCGCGTCTCTATCACAGCCTCAACTTCGGCTTCGCGGCGCGAAGTGTCCCACCCGTAGGCCTCGGCCATGAGGGCGGCGCAGGCGTGCAGGAGAAGGGGGTTGGGCTGACCACTGGAACCAATCCCAGTGCGACGAAAGATAAGGTCAGCGAGGGTCAGGGGCATCTCGTTCGCGATCACATGCCGAATTTCAGCGGCTAGCACATCGTCGCTGCCCGCCAACACAGGCTCGACAGCCTGTCCGCCCAAGAGCGCATCAATGCCACAGCCATACAGGCGCAGGAGTCGCTCGACAACGGGCGCTGAATGCGCCGCATACCGCTTCAGGGCGGCTTCCCGGAAGTCGGCCACGTTGCCCATCACGTCGCCGGGCAGTGGGCGTACCGCCGTGGTGGAGCGAACCACGGGACCATCCAGCCGCTTGATGGCCAGCGACATGGTCCGCTGCGCCACATCGCGCGCTGTGGTGTACTTAACGCCCAGCACGGTCAAGAGTCCTTCGACACCATCCGTATTGGCATGATCAACCAGCCTGAAATGACGCAGCAGCGGGGGTTCTTCCCCCGCCTGGGCCACGCGCGTACCGGGAATCACACCAGCGTGCATCATCAAAATGTCGTCGCGAGTCAACACCAGTCCGGGATAACAGCTGTTCAAGGCGGCGAGATACGCCTCGATATCCGCATCGGTCACCGCCGCGCTATCGACCGAGCCCTCGTGCGGTCGGTAGTAGGTCCCGGCCATCGTCACACCCCTCCACGGCACGAAGAAGAAGAGGCGCCCGCCCGAGGGCGTGCCCGCACCGGCGGTCAAACCGGCGGCCATCTGCGCGCTCGGACCCCGTTTGAGGATCAGGTTGATGCCGAGGACGAGATGCCTGCAGGGATGAGTGAACGCGGCGCTGCTCTGGCCCAGCAGTTCCGAGGACCAGGTACCGGCCGCATTGATCACGAGCTGGGAGCGTATCATCAGGGTCTCTCCGCTCAGGACATCCTCGGCGCGGACCCCGACCACGGTGCCGTCTTCTACGATCAGCTCGCGCGCTTTGACGTAGTTGGCGGCCATGGCACCAGCGTCGCAGGCGTCCATGATCATTGAGATCACGATGCGTTCGGTATCGTAGCCCATGGCGTCGTGCCAGATCGCACCGCCCGTGATGCCCGCATCGCGCAGCCCGGGAAGCCGCTCCAGACAGGCCGCCTTCGAGAGCGTGCGACAGGCGGCGAGGCGGCGCGAGGGGTCGAGGCCGCGGTTACGGCCGGCGCTGAGCATGTCGTTCAGGGCGGTGCCGAGCGACAGGATCAACCGGCTCTTCATCAACGTCGGTCGCGTCGGCATGATACAGCTCAGGGGATCCACCAGGTGCGGCGCGGTTCGCAGCAGGATGCTCCGCTCTCGAATCGACTCGAAGACGCGCGGCAGATCCATCTGCTGCAGGTAGCGCAGGCCGCCGTGAATGATCTTAAGACTGTTGGCCGAGGCACCCGAACAGAAGTCGTTCTGCTCAATCAGAACCGCGCGCAGCCCGCGCGTGGCCGCTTCGCGCGTGATGGCCGCGCCATACACGCCGCCACCCACCACCAGCACATCGCAGGTCGTTCGCGTTAAGGCTTGCGGATCACGTTTCATAGCTGCCGCAAGACTAGTTGAACCACATCAACAGGAAAAGAAGAACTTCGGGCACCCGATCATTCGCCGTCTGGTCGAATCTCAGCCACCTCCGCCGGCGGGGGCCAACGGCTCCCATCCCGGCTGCAAGCGGGCGGAACCGCGCCAGTAGAGCTTTTCGCGCAGGACGGAGAAGTAGCTATGGCCGGGAATGAGGAGAAATCGAACGTCCTGCTTGCTGCGGCAGATCTTTATGCAGTCGCCTTGCTCAAGCGACTGACCCACCTGACCATCCGCAGTAAGGAGGAGCGCACCGCCAGAATCTCCCACCGTAATGAGGATTTCACTCTTGTCGGGCACGACGAGGGGGCGAGAACTGAGGGTATGAGGACAGATCAAGCTGATCACAAAGGCTTCCACTTTGGGTGCCAGAATGGGCCCGCCAGCGGCGAGCGAATAGCCCGTACTACCGGCCGGGGTCGACACAATCAGGCCATCACAGACATAGGAAGTGACATGGTCGCCATCGACCGCCAGGTCCAGAGTCACCACGCGCGAGGATCCAGCGCGCACGACCACATCGTTGAGAGCGCGGTAATAGCCCACCTCTTTGCCCCCCGAAAGCACAACCGCCTCTGCCACGGCCCAGTGCCGCAGATCGATATCGCCCACAGCCAGGCTTTCGAGCGCGTGGTCGAGCCCATCCTCGGCGATGCTGGTCAGAAAACCAAGACTCCCTATGTTGACACCCATGACCGGCGTATCCCGGCCATCCAGTACGCGCGAAGCACGCAGCATGGTGCCGTCTCCGCCCAAGGCGGCGATCACGTCGGCCCGATCCAGCAAAGCCTCCCGGCTGACCTCCTCGACGTCCCCCGACAGCGCGGCGGTATCACGCTCCGCAATAAGCGGCATTCCCAGCGCACGAGCCTTGGAGGCGATCTTACCAACCACATCCGCAGCGCGAGACTTCTTCGTGTTAGCGATGATCCCCAGTGTTTTCACAAATCACTCCCCCTGTCTCGGACCACTAACAACCACCGCCAACATAGAGAGGGAGATCACTCTCCCTCCCCCAAACGCCACCAGGCAACAAATTCAACGTTCCCGGCCGGTCCCACCACCGGTGACTGACACACGCCCTGCCACGTCAAACCCAGCCGGGACACTCCAAACTTCCGCACCGTCTCGATCACCTGCTGCCGGACCCCTTCGTCTCTCACCACGCCCCCCTTGGCGACTTGAGTACGGCCCGCTTCAAACTGTGGCTTAATCAGCGTAACCAGCTCACCCCCCGGTACCAAGACAGCTATAGCGGCGGGTAGGATAAGGGTCAACGAGATAAAGGCGACATCCACCGTAATCAACTGGGGGGGAAAGGGAAGCATTTCAGTCGTGAGATAGCGCGCGTTCACCTTATCCAGCACCGTCACCCGCTCATCCTGGCGAATCTTCCAGTTCAACTGGCCCTTGCCAACGTCCACGGCAATAACACGCGCCGCACCATGCTGCAACAGACAGTCCGTGAAGCCCCCGGTAGAGGCCCCGATGTCCAAGCAGTCCTTGCCTGCCACCTCAATCGGGAAGTGATCCAGGGCGCCCTGTAGCTTGCCACCCCCACGACTGACGAAGCGCTCCTGCTCCTTGACCGCGAGTTCCACATCATCACGCACCGCGTGGCCCGCCTTGGTCAGGACCTGCCCATCCACCGTGACATGGCCCGCCATAACCAGGCGTTGTCCCTTTTCACGGCTCTCCACCAGCCCACGATCAACCAATAGCTTGTCCAAGCGCTGCTTCATGGCCGGACTATACTGTCTCTGCGCAATACAGAGAAACTCTAAATGACTCGGGTTAAGACCCCTCTATTTGTAATCGTGAAACAAATATCAAAAAACTCAAAGACAGCTTGCGCCCACTCTTAGGCCCTGTTATGTTTGCCTCTTCATTTCGTTAATTTCCTAACGACATAGAACAGAAAGGGGTCCAAGAATGAAGTCATACTTCCTCAGTGACCAGAACCTATCCGCCTTTGTGGAAGGTCTGATGAGCAAGTATCCGGTCATCGCACCCGTTGCGAAGCGTTCACGTTTCGTCTTTGAGAAGCTGGTCGATGCAAGTGAGCTAAGGCTCGACTACGACACGACGATCCTTCCGCCTAAGAAGGTCTTCTTCCCGGCCAAACAGGATCTGATCCATTTCGATCAGCATGGATTCACCTGCTGCATCGACCCCACCGAGCAGGTGCTTCTCGGGGCGCACCCGCACGATATCAAAGGCATCGCCATGTCAGATATCTTCTACTCGGACCGCCACTGCGACAACAACTACATGGCCAACCGCAAGGCCACGACGATCATCGGCAGCAGCGTGCAGAATCACTACAAGCACGCCTTCTTCGGCACGATGAACGCCGAACGCCCCTTGACCGGACACGATCTCTTCATGACCGCGATTGAAGGCGGTTTCGCCGTTGACGTCGTGACCGAACGTGGGGAAGCATTGCTCCCCCTCGGCACATTCGAACCCGCCACCGAGGCGCAGGTTGCCGCCGCAGTCGAGGTGAATCGCAAGGCTGAGGAGGACTGCCCCGAGAAGCTCAACGGCACAGCCGAAGAGATTCGCGAAAAAGTGCGCACCAGCTTTAAGTCCCCGGTATGGGAAGCGTTCGCGGAGAAATGCTTCTCCTGCGGTAGCTGCAACATCGTCTGTTGCACCTGCTACTGCTTCGACGTTCAGGACGAATGGAACGTCGACGGTGTCTCCGGCAGCCGCTTCCGGCTGTGGGACGCCTGCCTCACCCGCGAGTTCTCCGAAGTCACCTCACCGGGCGGCTCCGAAAACTTCCGCGAAGAACGCGGCGAGCGCTATCGCCACCGTTTCATGCGCAAGGCGGCCTATCTCAACGAGCAGTTGGGTGGCCCAGCCTGCACCGGCTGCGGCCGTTGCTCAGGTGCCTGCACGGCGAACATCGCGAACCCGACCACGGTGATCAACAAACTACTGGAGCAATAACATGAGCTGCAGCTGCACAACCGAAACAGAAAGCCTCTTTCTCCCGCAGGTGGCGGAGATCATTGACGCCAAGATGATCACGGCCACCGAGAAGCACTTCACATTGAAGCTGCAGAACGGGGAGCGCTTTGATTATGCACCCGGCCAGATTGTGGAAGCCGGACTCTTCGGCTACGGCGAGGTCCCCCTCGGCCTGGCCAGTTCCCCTACCAATGGCACGAGCTTTGACCTGGTCGTCCGCGTCCTGGGCAAAGTCACCAAGGCCTTAGTCGGACTGGAGAAGGGCGATGTCATGACCATTCGCGGTCCGCTGGGCAACGGCTTCCCCGTTGAGGAGTTCACGGGTAAGGACGTCCTGATCGTAGCGGGCGGCATCGGGCTCTGTCCGGTCCGCAGCATGATCGAGTACATCCTGCATCACCGCGACGATTTTGGGAGGTTCACGCTCTTCTTTGGTGCCAAGACCCCCAGCGATCTGCTCTTCGAGGAGGATCTGGAGGCATGGCGCTGCGAAAGCTGCATGCATTACATGGACACGGTCGATACACCGGATGCAGCGTGGAAGGGCAATGTCGGCGTGATCACCACGCTCTTTGAGAAGACCGAGGAGATCACCCCCGATACACGCGTCATCATCTGTGGCCCCCCGATCATGTACAAGTTCGTTATCGCCGAGCTCGATAAACTCGGCGTCGCGCGCTCCAACATCTATGTCGACCTCGAGCGCCGCATGAAATGCGGTGTGGGCAAGTGCGGCCACTGTCAGATCAACGACAAGTATGTCTGCATGGACGGCCCGGTCTTCCGTTACTCCGATATCCAAACCCTTGAGGAGGCTATATAATGGCTAAGGTGAAATGCGCATGGTTTGACTTCACATGCTGTGAAGGCTGTCAGATTGAACTGACCAACTTCGGCGAGCCCTTCGTTGATCTTCTTGAACATATCGAACCGGTCGAATTCCGGGAAGCGATGTCGGAGAAGACCACCGGCCCGATTGACGTGGCTTTCATCGAAGGCTCCTTCTCACGGGAGGCCGACCGCCGCCGTCTGGAGCAGATCCGCGAGCGTGCCGCCGTCGTGGTGGCCTACGGCTCGTGTGCCACCAGCGGGGGGGTGAACGCCCTCAAGAATCACACCAACGACTACACCGAGGAGGTCTACGGAGCGGACGCCAAGCGTCCCCATCTGGACTCCCAGAAGGCGCTGCCCGTCTCGGCCGCGATCAAGGTGGACTACAACATCCCCGGATGCCCGATTGATAAGGCCGAGTTCATTCGCGTGGTGGAGCAGCTCGTCCATGGCACTGCCAAGGTCTACATTCCGTCCTACCCGGTTTGCGTCGAATGCAAGCGGCGCGAGACGGTCTGCCGCTACGACGACGGCGACCACTGCCTCGGCCCCATCGCTCTGGCCGGGTGCGGTGCCCCCTGCCCCGCTGACGGGATTCCTTGCGAAGCCTGTCGCGGCATGGTCAAAGAACCCAACGAGGCGGCCATGGAGCTGGTACTCAAAGAGAACGGTAACCTTCCTGAACGCTGGGCCAAAGACAAGTCCCGCATGTTCACGGCAAACATCAGAGGGGATGCATAATGGCAACTCAGAACGCAAAAATTGATGTTCATCACGTCACACGCGTTGAAGGCCACGGCAACATCGTGGTCAACGTGACCGACGGCACGATCGAGAAGTGTGAATGGCAGGTTCCGGAAGCGCCGCGCTTTTTTGAAGCGATGGTTCGCGGCCGCCATTATAGCGAAGTCGCCCGTATCACGAGCCGCATCTGCGGCATCTGCTCGGTCGGCCACACCCTGGCCTCGCTCAAAGCCTCAGAAGCCGCACTCGGTATCGAGATCTCACAGCAGACCGATCTGCTGCGTCGCCTACTCAAGCACGCCGAGAACTTCGACTCGCATATCCTGCACGTCTACTTCCTCGTGGCACCCGATCTACTGGGCGTCCCCTCGGTCTTCCCGCTGGTGCCCACGCACGGCGACGTGGTCAAGCGTGCCCTGCGCATGAAGCGACTAGGCCATGAGTGGGGCACCTGCATTGGCGGACGCACCACACACCCCACCCGCGCGGTGGTGGGCGGATTCGCCTCCCTGCCCGGCGGTGCCCGCAGCGTCCGCGAGGCCGAGGATAACCTGCGCGAGCTCAAGGAGAAACTCCTCGGTGCGGTGCCGGATGCCGTGGCGACCTTTGAACTGCTCGGCGAGCTGGCAGGGGGCATTCCGCCTTTTACGCGGCCAACCGAATACATCGGACTGGTCGACGACAAAGAGTATGGACTCTACGACGGCAAGATTGGTTGCGTGATGCCGGACGGGACGCGCGAGTTGTTTGAGGTGAGCGACTATCGCTCCGTCACCAACGAGTACATGACCGACCAGTCTACCGCCAAGTTTGCCAAACACAACATGGACAGCTACATGGCTGGGGCCCTGGCACGCATCAACCTCAACTACGACAGGCTCCATCCCGAAGCCATGAAACTGGCCGAGGGACTCGGTTTCAAGACCCTCTGCTTTAACCCCTACATGAATAGCGTCGCGCAGTTCATCGAGGCGGTGCACAACGTCTACATGTCGGTCGGCTACATCGACCAGCTCCTCGAGATCGGACTCAAGGACGAGAAGCCGGTCGAGCCGACCCGATTCGGTCGTGGCGTCGGCGCCACCGAGGTGCCGCGTGGCATCCTCTTCCATGAGTACGAGTACGATCAGGAAGGGTTTTGCACGAAGGGCAACTGCATCATCCCGACCAACCAGAACCACGGCAACATCCAGCGCGACTTTGACGCCCTGGTGCCGGAACTCCTGGCCATGGACAAGACGGAGAAGGAAATGGAGCTGATGCTCGAGATGCTCGTACGCGCGTACGACCCCTGCATCTCTTGCTCGACCCACTACCTCGACGTAACCTTTAAGAAGTAGTCGGCTTGACCCGATTACTCTGCAGGCGCCCCGGGAAACCGAGGCGCCTGATTTTTTTCTTGAGTGACAACCGCACTAACCGCATAGCTTGCCATGCAGCAACTGTGGAACGCGAAGAAAGAGGGACGATGCGCTATCTATTGGGTTTGGGTAATTACGCCATGGGCGATGACAGCATCGGGCTGCGCCTCGTCGAGCATATTGCGGAGCAGTGCCTCGACATCGATTTCGAAGCCATCGAGGTTGGCAACAATGGTATGCTGGTCCTCACCTACTTCACCGAGGAGACCGATCTGATCCTCGTGGTGGACGCCGTCCGCTTCGGCGGAGCACCGGGCGACTTCACACTCTTCTCGCCTGATGAGGTCGACACCCAGAAGGTCACGGGCGGCATCTCCACGCACGAGGGCGATATCCTGAGACTGATTGAGCTGGCCAAACAGATTGATCAGCCCATCCCCCCCATCAGGATCCTCGCCATTGAGCCCTCCTCCATGGACATCGACCAGGGCCTGTCGCCTGAGCTGGAGTCACGGTTTGAAGAGTATGTTCAAGCGGCAGTTGAGGCTATGCGTCAGGAGCTGGAATAGAGGATGGCACCTGCTTGCAGACAAACCTTTGAGATTCGCGGGACGATACAGGGCGTCGGGTTTCGGCCGGCGCTCTTTCGGCTGGCGACGGAGCTGGGGCTGGGAGGCTCGGTACAGAACCGCAGCCAGAGCGTCGAGCTGGTTCTAGAGGGTGAAGCGGCCGATATTGAGCGTTTTCTGGAGCGGCTGCCCGCCGCACTGCCACCGCACGCGCAGATCGAGGCACTCAAGCCGGTCGGACGCGCAACGGTCGAAACGCCCGCCATCCGATTTGAGATCATTGAGAGTGATGGATCAGGCCACAAGGAGATCCAGATTCCTGCTGATCTCGCCATGTGCAGCGACTGCCGGGCGGAGATCCTCGACCCCACGGCCCACCGCTACCACTACCCCTTTACCACCTGCACCAACTGCGGTCCGCGCTACACCGTCGTTAACAGCATGCCCTACGACCGCGAGCGCACCACGCTCAACCGCTTTCCGCTCTGCCCAATCTGTGCGCAGGAGTACCGCGATCCATCCGACCGCCGCTTCCACGCCGAAACCATTGCCTGCCCAACCTGTGGGCCCACCCTCCAACTCTGCGATCTGAGCGGTGAGCCACGGGAAGGCGACCCGCTTATCGCAGCCAGGCAGGCTCTTGCTGAAGGCCGCATCTTGGCCCTGCGCGGGATTGGCGGATTCCTACTGGCCGCTGATGCTATGAATCGCGAGGCGCTGCTGACGCTGCGTCAACGCAAGGCCCGCCCCGACAAGCCCTTCGCCGTGATGGCACCCTCGCTGGAGGTGGTTAAGCATTTCTGTCTCCTGTCGGATGTCGAGCGCACCATGCTCACCTCCTCCCAGTCTCCGATCGTCATCCTGCACGTGCGCGCGGAACATACCGGCGCAGGTGGCGAGCTGCCGCTGGACCTGCTCTCGCCTGACACAGCGACCCTCGGCGTCATGCTGCCCACGTCGCCTCTCCATGTCCTGCTGGCCGGTGAGGGCCTACTCGTCATGACGAGCGGCAATCGGTGCGGCGAGCCGATCGCCATCGAAAATAGCGAGGCCCTGGCCCGCCTGTCCGATATCGCCGACCTGTTTCTGCTACACGATCGCGAGATCAATCTGCGTTGCGACGACTCGCTTTGCATCCAGCAGCAGGGCCATCCGCAGGTTTGGCGCCGCGCCCGCGGCTACGCCCCCCGCGCTCTGCGCCTGCCCCGCACCATCCCCCAACCCGTGCTGGCCATGGGCGCCGAGCTGAAGAACGCCATCGGGCTGGGTTATACCGATCACCTCATCCTCTCACCCCACATCGGAGATCTGGAGACACCCGAGGCCCTGGACGGACTGGAGCAGGCCGTTAAGCTTTTCCCCGCCTTTCTGCAGCAGACCCCCGCTCTCATCGCGGTTGACCTGCATCCCGATATGCACGCCACCCGCCTGGGACGACGACTCGCTACAGCAGGCGGGCTCCCCGTGCGCGAGGTGCAGCATCACCATGCCCATGGACTGGCCTGCCTGGGTGAACACGGCCTATGCGAGGGATTGGCCCTGGTCTTCGATGGCACCGGCATGGGCACCGACGGATCCATCTGGGGTGCCGAGTTGCTTGAAATCAGACCGGATGGTTTCTCCCGCCGCGCCACGTTTGCGCCCGTTTCGCTGCCGGGCGGCGACCAGGCCGTGAAACATCCGGCCCGACAGCTACTAGCGCGCTGGATCGAAGCCGGGGTCCCCATTACGCCCGATCTCGCCGATCGGCTGGGGGCATCCGATGAAACGCTCATGGCCTGGATAGCGCAAACTACGCACGGCATCAATGCCCCCCTGTCACATGCGGCCGGACGCCTGTTTGACGGTTTCGCCGCCGCTATGGGGATCGCGCCTCTCACGGTGAGCTATGAGGGCCAAGCAGCCATCCGTCTCGAGGCGGCCGCCAAACGCTATGGCGGCCCTCTTTCTGAGGCCTACCCATTCAATGCGAGTGAAGCGGAGGGCATGCTACAGATCGACTGGGCCCCGATGTTTGTGCGCTGCGCCCGGCCCAGGGGACCCGCCCACGAGACACCCGGCAAGGCCATGGCGTTTCACCGATCTCTTGCTCTCGCGGCCTGTCGAATGGTAGAGTACGGCTTTTCGCTGAGTGAGCAACGAACCGTGGCCCTGAGTGGTGGTGTTTTCATGAATCAGATTCTAACGGCTCTGGTCACGGAGGCCCTTGAATCCATGGGGGCCACCGTCCTGCTACATCGAGAAATCCCCCCCAATGATGGGGGCATCGCCGCAGGACAAGTAATGGCGTGTGCTGCCTATTGAAACATGGCTAAAGGGAGGATCTGAAACATCTGAATATCCAATATTCAACAAGGAACGCCCAATAACCAAGTAGGCGAGAGTAGAGAATGACAAGTCTCCATGGCTACCATTCGCATTCCTCACCACTTGTACCTTGGATATTCCTTGTTGGATATTGGGTGTTGATATAGATCCCCGGAGAGACGAAGGAGTTACCGAGTATGTGTTTGGCTGTCCCCATGTTGATCAAAGAGATCTTCTCTCCTCATCGTGGCCTCTGTGACCTGGATGGTAGTCTGCAGGAGGTGGACATCTCGTTGATCGAGGACGCGGTTGTCGGCGACTACGTCATCATTCACGCTGGCTTTGCGATCGAACGACTCGATCGCGAGGAGGCCGACACACGACTGGCACTCTTTGAGGAGTTGGCCACACTGCGGGAGGCCTTGGTATGAAGTATATTGAAGGATTCCGCAATCCCGGCGCTGCGGCCGCCCTGCGCGAGGATATCCGAGCCTTGACGGAAGCCCTGCCCCCGTCCCTCCTTCGCCAAGGCTACGGAGGGCAAGCCAACCGCACGACCAATATCATGGAGGTGTGCGGCAGCCACACCATGGCCATCGCGCGCTATGGCATCCGCGACATACTGCCTAGCCAGATCAAGTTGATCAGCGGTCCGGGCTGTCCGGTCTGTGTGACCGATGCCGGCTATATCGACACGGCCATCGAACTGGCCCGCCGCGGTGTGACCATCGTCACCTTTGGCGACATGCTCAACGTCCCCGGCTCCGACACCTCGCTGGCCGCCGTCCGATCCGAGGGACACAGCATCGAGATATGCTACTCGCCCCTCCGTGCGCTTGAGCTCGCACGGGAATTCCCCGAGCGGGAGATTGTCTTCCTGGCCATCGGGTTTGAAACCACCGTGGCCCCGGCCTTGGCGGTGATTGACCAAGCCATTGCCGCGGGGGTCGAGAATCTCTCGCTTCTCGTCGCCTTCAAACTGGTACCACCCGCCTTGGCCGCCCTCATGACCGATCCGGATCTCCAAATCGACGCCTTCCTCTGTCCGGCCCACGTCAGCGCCATCATCGGCGCCGATGCCTACCAGCCTTTCACGGGAAGCGAGGGCGTGCCCTGTGTAATTGCAGGCTTCGAACCGCTCGATATTCTGCTGGGCTTGAAGGGTATTCTGACACAACTCGGCAGTGGGATCGCCGAGGTTGATAACCAGTACTCACGTGTCGTCACCGATGCAGGCAACCGCCGCGCCCAGGCCCTGATGGAGACCTACTTGGAGCCTGCGGACGTCTCATGGCGCGGTATCGGCGTGATCCCCGCCAGCGGGCTGGCCCTCAAGGCCGAATGGAGCCGCTACGATGCCGAGCAACGCCACAATGTGCGAGTCGAGGTTGGTAAGATGGATCCTGCCTGCCGATGCGGCGATGTGATCAAGGGCATTGCGAGCCCCTTCGACTGTCCTATGTTCGGCAACGTCTGCACCCCTAGCAGTCCCTTTGGCCCCTGCATGGTCAGCTCAGAAGGCTCCTGCGCGGCCTACTACAAGTATTCGAGGTAGATGATGGCGACGAGCCCACGAATTTTGCTGGCACATGGAGGCGGGGGGCAACTCTCGCGGGAGTTGATTGATCGTGAAATCGTCTCGCGTTTTGGGGCGGGGCCGCTGCAGGGGCTCCCGGATGGGGCCACTGTCGCAGTGGATGGTCCTGAGGTCATTTTTACGACAGATAGTTTTGTGGTGCAGCCGATTGAATTCCCCGGTGGCAACATCGGGGACCTGGCCGTGCATGGAACGGTCAATGACTTGGCGGTCTGCGGGGCACGGCCACGCTGGCTATCGCTGGCCCTGATTTTGGAGGAGGGGCTGGAGATCGAGCTGCTGCGCCGCGTCCTCGACAGCGTTAAGGCGGCCGCGGACGACAGCGGCGTGACAGTCGCCACGGGCGATACCAAGGTCGTGGCACGCGGCCAGTGCGATGGACTCTTTGTCAATACAGCCGGCATCGGCGACCGACTGCCCGGTTTTGAGCTTTCACCAAAGTACCTGCGTGAAGGCGATCACGTTTTAGTGAGTGGACCGATCGGCGACCACGGGTTTGCCGTCCTGGCCGCGCGCGAAAACATCCACATCAAGAATGGACCCAAAAGCGACAGCGCACCCGTCCATCGACTGGTACAGGCGGCAAGCGACTGGGCCGCAGAGGTCCGTTTCATGCGTGACCCCACCCGCGGGGGACTCGCCTCGGTGCTTAATGAGATGGTGGAGAATTCAGCCATAGGCATCCAGATCCAGGAAGAGCGGATTCCGCTCTCTGCTGGCGCCAGCGCGGTAAGTGAGCTGCTCGGTCTCGACCCGCTGCATGTCGCCTCCGAGGGACGCCTTCTGATGGTCTGTAGTGCTGCTGCAGCACCCGCCATCCTCGACACGTGGCAGGCCATGCCGGAGGGCTGCGGGGCGCGCGACATCGGGACGGTCACAGACGCAGCCGGGCGCGTCGTCCTCGAAACCCTGATGGGGGGGCACCGTCTGGTCGATGTGCCACGCGGCGAGCTCTTGCCGAGAATCTGCTAATGCATGAACTGGGCATAGCTGAGACGATTCTACAGCGGGTAGAGGCCATTCGCGTCGAGAACGGCGCGGTCGGCATCGCTGCGGTGCAACTTCAAATTGGCGATTTGTCGGGCGTCGATGTCTTCTCGCTGGAGCTGGCCTTCGGTGTAGCCACCGAGAACACGCGCTTTGCCGATACCCGATGGGAGTTTGAGCGGATCGCGGCTAGCGTCGCGTGCCGAGCTTGCGGAGCGACCACGACCCCGGATGGCCCGTTTCCGATCTGCATGGCCTGCGACTCGACCGATGTGGAGATTGTCGCGGGGCGCGAGCTTATGATAGATACAGTGGAGGTCGCAAGCACGGCCGACTAATGGTTATTGGGAGATGGGAATCTGAGGAGTTAAGCTATGTGCGATGAATGCGGATGCGGTGATGTGGTGATCGAACCACACACACACGATCATGACCATGATCACGGCCATTCCCACGGCCCGGGACACACACATGATCATAGTCATGGCCACGATCACACGCATGACCATGATACGGCGCGCGTGCTTTCCGTGCGGGAGAATGTTCTTGCCCGCAATACGGAGTTGGCTGCGAAGAACCGCATGTGGCTGGCCGCGCACGGCGTCACAGCGATCAACCTCATTTCCGCCCCGGGCACAGGCAAAACCTACCTGCTCGAGCGCACGTTGGAGCGCCTGCAAGGCCGCGTGGGGTGTGCGGTAATTACGGGCGACCAGCAGACCGATAACGATGCCAGGCGTCTGGCCGACAAAGGGGCCGAGGTCCGTCAAATCGAGACCCAGAGCGCCTGCCATCTCGAGGCACAGCGTGTGGGCGAACTCTTCCCCGAAGTCATCAAGGAGGACACCCGCCTGCTGTTCATCGAGAACGTGGGGAACCTGGTGTGCCCCACCGCGTTCGATTTGGGCGAACACTTCAAAGTGGCCCTGCTTTCCGTAACGGAAGGCGAGGACAAGCCAGTCAAGTATCCCTCGCTCTTCTCGCTCGCTCCGGTCGCGATCTTGACCAAGACCGATCTACTGCCTCACCTCGATTTTGACATGGAAGCCTGTCGCGACAATCTACGCCGCGTCCACCCCGGCATGTTCGTGTTCGAGCTGAGCGCCAAAACAGGTGACGGGCTGAGTGCCTGGATCGAGTATCTGGAAAAGCTGGCTTAAGAGCGGGGAGTTATCCCGCACCGTACAGCTCAGAATACCCCTACACCTTCGCCATAAGCGCAAAGGTTAGCTCCTGAAGGCTGGCGATGATGCGGGTATCGCTTACAGCGACATCATCCGGCGAGGCTATGTGAACCGATGAGAGATTCAGCAGGCCCTTGATGCCCGCCGCTACGAGGCGGTCAGCCACATCCTGGGCGGAGGGCCCCGGCACAGCAATCACCCCCACATCGATAGCCCGCTTGCGAACCACCGCTGCAAGGCCATCCATAGCCAGAATCTCCAGCTTGCCCACTTTGCGGCCCACCTTGGCCTTGTCGTCGTCGAAGACGGCGTGGATCACGAAGCCGCGTCGCTGAAACTCCTCGTGCAGTGCCAGGGCACGGCCCAAGTTACCGGCACCCACGATCACCAGGTTCCAGATCTTATCCGCTCCCAGAGCGCTGGCCAAAGCCGCCTCGAGCCCGCTCGTTTCATAACCACGTTTTGAAACCCCGGCAAAATCGAGATGCGAGATATCCTGGCGCACGGTGGAACTGGTCAAGCCCAACACGTCGGCCAGCTCGGTTGAACTCACCCACTCTGTCTCGGCAGAGCGCAGGCTCTGCACCGTCGCGTAGTAGTGCGTCAGGCGTGTCAGGACAGACCGTGGTACAGGTTTGGCAATATTCGTCATCCCTTTCACGGTAGCAATCTTGACAGGCCGCGGCAAGCGCCAAGAAAGGGGCAACAGACACTAAATAAAGGCCTGACTCCCTACTTCACGAAGAGAAGATAGGCCGTGCCCTCACGTTCAATACCGTCAATTTCGGCCTTGAGGTGTATCGGCGCCTCGAGTTTACGCCCCCCCACTCGAACGCCGGTATCCTTAAGGATTATGGCTCCCACACCGAGTCCGATGAGCAGGAATATAGCCGCCAGCGCCAAGGCCAGAGGAGGCGCGACGACATAGCGGCGCCGACTGGTGTAGAATTCAGAATCGGCCTGCATTTTGAGGCGCTCAAGCGACAGCTTGTCACGCTCGTGCGCGAGGCGTTCACGCTCAAGCGAGATCTTCTCGCGCTCAAGCTCCAGCTCGATTTTCATATACTCTTCGGGCCGGTGTTCGCTGACGGTCTCGCCGACGGTCTCGCTGCTGGTCTCATTCATGGCACGCTCCCCTCCGTTCATGGAACAATCTAGCACTACAAAGGAATACGTTCAAGAGGCATGAATCCTGAGTGAGGCAGCCATTTGCATTAGGGCATCCTATCCATGCGGCCCCGGACGTCCGGGGCCC
>JABMPJ010000192.1 GCA_013203785.1 Lentisphaerota bacterium
CGCTGCACTCGCTACTTTTCCTTTCGTCCTTTCAGACTCAGTCATTTCACTACCGGGCGGTTGACTATTCCTTACCCGGAGAGGCTTCCACGTCTGTGACGCGTTCCTCTTCGACCGGCAACCATTGCCAGGTTACCCATGAGGATCTCCTACGTTCTATCGTCTCACCCGGACCCGCCATTTAGTATACCCGCCGGACCCACACCGACAAGACCGAAGCATGGGTCCGCCCCCCGTGAAGGCGACGTACGAGCCGTTGGAAGGGCATCGCAGCACGATTGCCGAGTCCAAGGCCCTCTGGTATAGTAATCGGCTTGACGCAACGAAGGATAACATGAAGAACAGCCCATCGCTAATAGCTCTGCTTCTCGCAGTCGGATTCTGCTCATCCGTAGTGACAACCGTGGCGGAGCCTTCACCGAACGATGCGGCGGATGGAGAGACACTTAAGGTGATCGATGTCGTGATCACCGCAACGAATCAGTTCTTTCTGGGTAGCAATGCCGTATCCCTGGCGATGATCACAAACCTCTTGGCAACCCATCGCGACACACTGGACATCGTGGTAGTGCATGGGTCAATACCAGGCGGCGCGGCGAGTGATGACCGATCCCCTACCCTGGCGAAGATCGCAGGCATGGGCGTACCACTGGTTATCGTTGAGAAGGAGGGCGAATACACCTGGCGCGAGCGGACCGCAGCGGATGGCATTCGAACGCTAACGCTGGACACCTCCGAGTTTGCCGCCCTGCGCCGACTCTGGAAGCAGGAGGGTCCCCATGCGGAAGCAGCGTCCATACCGACCGTCGCGACGACCGTCACATGGGACACAGCCACCGGCACCTATGATCTGAGCCGCATCGAACTCGGTTTACTGGGGAAGCGCGTCTGGCTCATGCACGAATTCCGTGAGTCCGATAAGCCCGGTAGCGTCGGCCTTCAGTTCAAGCAGGAGTGGTAGTTCAAACAGGGGCGGCGGCTCAGATGCTGCTCGCCCTTGGTGTAAGCGTCCCTCGCGCCACGAAAATGGCTCGCATCTTGGTGGCATCGCGCTACCATCCCCCACATGTGGACACTGGAAACAGTTCAGAAGGTGGCGGCTGTGGATCCGGCGGTGTGGCGAGCGATCCTGCGCCTCATGGTTCTGGCCCGCAAGGTGGATGAACAGATCATAAAGCTCTGCCACCAAGGACGCATTCACGGCAGCTCCTTTACCGGTATCGGGCAGGAGGCCATCAGCACGGCTGCCGCGATTGCCAGCCAACCCCAAGACCTCTTCGGGCCCTGCATCCGCAACCTCGCGCTCCACTTGGGACGTGGCGAGACTCCGCTGGGCATCATGCGCCAGGTTCTCGCGCGCAGCGAGGGGGCCACCGGCGGGCGTGATGGGAACATCCACCACGGCCGCCTCGAGAATGGGGTCTATGCCATGATCTCGCACCTCGGGGCCATGATCTCGGTCGTGGCCGGAGGCGTGATGGCCAAGCGGCGCCAAGGCATCCAATCCGTCGGCGTGGCGTTTGTCGGCGATGGCACGACGAGCACGGGCGATTTCCACGAAGCCCTGAATTTTGCGGCCGTCTTTGACATTCCAATCCTGGTGATCATTGAAAACAACCACTATGCCTACTCCACGCCCACCACCGGCCAATACCGCTGTCGCCGCCTGATTGACCGTGCGGTGGGCTATGGAATTGATGGCATTTCGGCGGACGGTAACAACGCCGCTGAGATGTATGTCACTGTGAGCGAGATTATGGAGGACATTCGGGTGAATCCACGCCCGGTCCTGCTCGAAGCTGAAACCATGCGCATGCGTGGTCACGGCGAGCACGATAACTTCAAGTACGTGCCCGAGGAACTGCTCCTGCTCTACCGCCGCCGCGATCCCATTAATCTGTCTGTGCGCGCCATGGCATCAGCCAAGTTAATGAACGCTGAGGAGTTCGCCGCTCTCGAGACAGAGATTGAAGCCGAGGTCGCAGCCGCAGCGCGCCAGGCCCTCTCCGAACAGGAGCCGGCCGCCGATACGCTGCTCCGGGGAGTCTATGCCGATGCGTGAGATAAACTATCTGCAAGGTATTCGTGAGGGATTGCACTATGTCCTCGAGCATGACCCCACCACGCTCCTGTTTGGCCAGGATGTCGGGGCTTTCGGTGGTGCTTTCAAGCTGACAGAGGGCCTGCAAGAGGCCTTTGGCATTGAGCGCGTCTTTGACACCCCTATCTGCGAGTCCGCCATGTTGGGCTGTGCCATCGGCATGGCCACCCAGGGCATGCGCCCCATCGTGGAGATGCAATTCTCCGACTTCATTACGACCGCGCTACACCAACTGCTCAACAATGCCGGGACGCGCCACTATCGCACCGGCAATGCCGTCCCCATGGTTATTCGCGCGCCCAGCGGCGGCGGCAGCGGCGGCGGTCCCTTCCACTCCGAAGAGCTGGAAGCTTTTTTCTGCCATATGCCCGGCGTTAAAGTGGTCTACCCCGCCTTCCCCTCTGATGCGCGCGGCCTCATGCTTAGCGCCGTGGCCGACCCCAATCCGGTGGTCTATATGGAGAACAAAACGATCTACCGCGCTGTCAAGGAGCGCGTCAGCGATCCATTCGAGCCCCTTCCGATCGGTAAAGCCCGTGTCTGCCACGAAGGAATGGATGCCGTTGTGATTGCCTATGGCGCTATGGTACACGAGGCCCTCCGTGCTGCGGGCGAACTCCAAGCCTCAGACGGCTACGAAGTCATGGTTCTCGATCTGCGTAGCCTCAAACCGTATGACCTCGACACGATCCTTTCCGCCGTGTCGGCCACCGGCCGCGCGCTGGTGGTCAGCGAGGGGTGGAGAACCTGCGGCTTCGCCGCCGAGATTTGCGCGGCCATCACAGAGTCAGCCTTTCATCTGCTTGATGCACCTGTGCGCCGCCTGACCGCCCCGGACACCCCCGTCCCCTTTTCAACCACACTCGAAGCCCGCTACCGCCCCAACGCCACCACCATCGCCGACGCCGTGCGCCAATTGATAGAATTCTAGGAGAAAGCCAATGAACAAAGCACCGGTACTGATGCCTCATATGGGACAGAGCATTGCCGAGGGCACCGTTATCAAGTGGCACAAAAGACTTGGTGACAGGGTCGCGGCTGACGAAATTTTAGTTGAGGTCGAGAGCGACAAGGTTACCTTCGAAGTAGGAAGTCCCGCTGTGGGCACACTCGCTTCACTCATAACGGGCGAAGGCGAAGCAGCAGAAGTCGGCACCGCCATCGCCATCATTGAGACAGACGATGATGTGCAGATCAGCCAGAATGCCATCGCAGCCGAGCGCCCCACGGCGGTCGTGCATCCCGAGCCCGACGAGACGACCGCGCGCTCAGGCGGTTCCTCCTCACCGTCGCTGGCCGACGACCTTCCCGATATGGCGCGCGATTGGTTATCGCCCAGTGTGGCGCGCATTGCCTTGCGCCACAGTGTTAGCATGGCTGAACTTGAAGCACTGCATGGCACAGGACGCCAGGGCCGCGTTACGCGTCAGGACCTTATGGAGCACATTGCCACCCGCTCGGCTACGCCCGGACTCGCGGGCACCTCATCGACACACGATCCGGTTGATGTGGATGCACTCAAAAAACATGGCCACGTCGTTCCCATGACCTCGATTCGCCGCAGCATTGCCGACCACATGGTGCAGTCGATTCATACCAGCGCGCACGTCACCATGGTGCATGCGCTCGACGTGACCCAGCTGGTCACACTACGCAACGGTCTCAAGGAAGAATTCAAAGCGAAGCATGGTGTGAACATTACCTACACCACCCTCATGCTCTCGGTGACCGGTCGCCTGCTGCGCCGCTTCCCCAACATTAACGCCTCGGCGTTTGGCTCTTATATTCTCCAACGCGACGCGATCAATGTCGGCTGCGCGGTTGCCCTCCCGGACGAAAGTCTGGTCGTGCCAGTCATCCGTAATGCCGACACACGCTCTTTGCCGGAGATCGCCAAAGATTTGGAGCGGCTCGTACTCCTTGCCCGCAATCGTCAACTGGCCCGCGAGGATATTGATGGCGGCACCTTCACGATCTCCAACTTCGGCACATTCGGCTCCCTCTTCGGTACCCCGATCATCAACCAACCGCAGGTCGCCATCCTGGGTATGGGCGCTATCACTAAGCAGCCCGTGCCCGACGGCGACTCCTTCCGTTTCGCCGACACACTCTACCTCAGCCTCTCCTTCGACCATCGCGTCATCGACGGTGCCATGGCCGGTCGCTTCTTCCAGGGAATGCAGGAGGGGGTCCTGGCGCTGACGGCTGAAGATCTGATTTAACGGGCACATCGCTTGAAGTTCTCGGCTTGCTCAAACATCTTTTTGTACACCTCATCACGGTCTACAGGCGGATAGCGGGCGTGCTCCTGCTCGAGGCGGCGCATCTTATCGTGCTGCATGCCGTCGCGGTAAGCGGGCGCCTTACCAATCCGTGCTGCTCACCCCATTGTCAGCGCGGCAATGGCGGCTCCGACGATGGGCGCATCAGCAACATGTATGCAGCGGATATGGAGGCCGCGTGGCTCCAGAATCTGTGCCAGGTGGGTTTGTACGGTCTGGGCCATGCCGGTGGTCTTGTAGTAGGTTGACCCGTCAATGTTGACGCACACCGGTGCCGCGGCATCCTGGCCGGCACCGCTCTTGATTACTGCCGCACTGATGTTCACCGCGGTCAACAGGGCCGCACGGTTGACCACGGCGGTGAAGACGGTTCGCATGAAGTCACGATCCGCGTCCGTGAAGGCGTCCGTTTCCAGCAATCCGGTATCGCGCCCGTCATTCGCCCGTAGGTTGTCGATATGAATCGTCGTCAGGTTCTCCATCTGCATGATCGTAGCGGTGCCGCGCTCCGAGAAGAGTCCTTCGCCACAGGCCGCCTTGTACAACTCCAGCGCCAGCGGTCCCATGTAGACGCCAGATATGATCTTCTCGAAGCTGTACGTGCCGGGGTTCGCGCATTCGCGGTCCAATTTCAGATCAAGTGCGCCACGTTCAAAACGGGAGAAGGCCCCTGATTCCACGTTGATCACCTGCGATCCACTTGCCTCCAGCTCCGGTAGCTTCCCGATATTTCGGTTCTGTTCCACATAGGCGCTATTGGTGCCCGTACCCAAGATGAAGCCGACGTAGCTGGATGCGCCGAAAGCCTCGCCCTGCGCCTTCCCGGCCAACAGAGCTGCCGCCGTGTCGTTCAACACAGCGACCTGCTTGCCATCATGTCCGCGCTCGGCCAGGGCCTGCAGCAACCCCGCGCCGACGCACTGCCCCTCCACCTCGGGCGCTTCAATCTCTTTGGTCCAATGGAGCAACCGTCCATCGCACGCGGGTGTGATGACGGCCGGAAAAGAGAAACAGAATCCGATCGCATCCACGCCCGCCATGAGAGACTCAATGCTATCGGCCAGACCAGAAAAGAACGCGGCCGCGCTCAGCTCACCCCGTGTCCCGAGCATGGGCTGCTTTGTAAAATGGGAGAGCTCGAGCGATCCGGCGGCATCAAACAGCGCCAGACAGCTACGCAGATTGGTGCCTCCTGCATCGATCACCGCGACCGGTCGGCCGCGCGGTATCCCGTGCTTGGCACCCACGTACGAAGGAATCATTGCCAGCGACCCGGCGCCCTGCTCCGCCAGGCCGCACTCCATTTCGGCTATAAACGCGTCGATTAGCTCGTCGGCGGAATAGAGATCCGCTTCGACTCGTAGTGACCGCAGCCAGCCTTTAACATCAAACTCCACTGTCCCGCACCCCATCGCTGGCTCCAGTCACCCATAGCCCGTAGCCGCTCCGCAACTACAGGGCCCTCAGTCGAGCATTCCCAGCACGCGCAGGGCGATTTCCTCGCGCCCGAAAGGGGCGCTGGCCTGGAATCCGGCGACCCGGTCGGCAATGCGCGCGCAGGTCTCACGGGCAATTTCAATTCCCATCTTGAGCCCGTCTTCTTTGGTCTGACACTGCTTCATGCGCGCCATAATGGCGTCCGGAACCTCGACCCCCGGCACCTCGTTACGCATGAACTCCGCGTTCTTGAAGCTGACCAGCGGCCACACGCCCGCGATCACAGGAATGGTTCGCGTATGTTTGTTGGCCTCATCCAGAAAACGGAAGAGAGCATCGCAATCGAAGACTGGCTGCGTAATCGCAAACTCGGCGCCCGCATCGATCTTCTCGCGAAAACGTGAGAGCTCATACGGGACCGACACAGCCACCGGATTGGCACCCACGCCGATGAAGATACCGGTCGGCGGGTCGATCGGTTTGCCGCCCACATCGCGGCCGTGATTCAGATTCGCGACCACCTGGGTCAGGCCAATCGCATCAACATCGAAAACACCGGTGGCATCGGGGTAGTCGCCCAGCTTGGGGGGATCACCCGTAATAATCAGGATGTTGCGTAGGCCAGCCGCATAGCCGCCCAGCATATCGGATTGCATGCCGATCAGGTTGCGATCACGGCAGCAGTAATGGAGTACCGTCTCGATGCCCACCTCGCGTTCAATCGCGGCGGCGGCGATCATGGGAGAAACCCGCGCACTAGCGCGGGGTCCGTCCGGAATATTGATCGCGTCCACCCCATGTTCGTGACAGTGACGCGCCTTCTCCAGCAAGCCCTCAAGAACAAACGTCCGCGGCGGAAGCAGCTCGACTGACGTCACCTTCTCGCCTGCCGCTATCCGCCGGGAAAAACGTGATTTCTCGGCCTGCGGGATAACATCAACCTCAACTCTCTCGGGTTCGAGGGATCGGATCTCGATGTGCTTCTTGACGCGACTGAGCGATTTGACCGACTTGGCCGCCATTCGAATATGGTCGGGTGTCGTACCACAACACCCCCCCACCCCAGCCACGCCCTGCTCGATGAAACGCTTACCATACTCGGTAAAATATTCCGGACTGGAGAGATACATCATGCGGCCATCGACCTGCCGCGGGAGCCCCGCGTTGGGCATCACGACAAAGGGCTTGGTCGTCAGTGGTAGGGCACGCTCAATCATCTCAAAAGCGTGCGATGGCCCGATGCCGCAGTTCAACCCAATGCCATCCACACCACGATCCGACTCCAGCTCGTGCATCATGCGTTCGAGTGGAATCCCCACGACGGTCTCCCCCTCGGGGGTAACGGAGAAGGAGGCAAAGACCGGTAACCCAGAGGTAGCGGCCACCTCGACTGCCAGCTTCAGCTCTTCAAGGTGCGTAAAGGTCTCCAGAAAGATCAGGTCCACGCCGCCATCCTTCAGGGCCGCAATCTGCTCGGCAAAGGCCGAGCCCACCGTCTCGCGGTTGCTCTCCTGCCAGAGCTGTCCCGGCCCGAGGCAGGGCCCCACCGAGCCCGCCACATAGGCGTCTTCACCCGCCGCCTCACGCGCCAGTGCCGCCGCGCGGCGGTTGATCTCGCCGACCTTGTCAGCGATGCCGTGCTCACCCAGCTTGATGGCGTTGGCGGCAAAGGTATTGGTCTCGATCACATCGGCGCCCGCTTGGGCGTACTCGCGGTGTACATCCAGAATCAAATCCGGTCGAGAGAGACAGAGCTCCTCGAAACAGACATTGATGAATACGCCGCGGGCATAGAGCGTGGTGCCCATCGCCCCATCGAAGACTAGGGGAGCCTCATTGATTGCGTCTAGAAATGGTTTCACGTCCGTCGACCTCAGTCCAGCGGATCGAACTGATCCGTCGTCGCATAGCAGATTGGACAGACCCACTCAGCCGGTAGGTCCTCAAACGGGGTCCCCTCAGGGATACTGTTCATCGGATCCCCGACAGCGGGGTCATAGACATAGCCACAATTCACACAAAGGTACTTCATGGCCCAAGTGTCATCCGACAGGCCCTGAACTGTCAAGCCTACGTGAGGGGAAGTGGCCGTTGGGGCTCATCTGCGGTTCGCCGCAAAGCATAGGATTCGAAGGCATCGCCGCTCCTCATAATCGTACTCGTAATCGTACTCGGATTACGATTAAGAGCAGGATTACGATTACGAATAGGAAAGGGA
>JABMPJ010000193.1 GCA_013203785.1 Lentisphaerota bacterium
CACGGCGGAGCTGCGCCCCCATGCACCGCTTTCGCTTGCCTTCCACCACCCAGCACGGCAATCTCCCCTTCAATCAGCAACACGAAGACGCCTTCCGCTTTGACCCGCTCCTGCTGTTGCGTTGGCTACTGGCTGCCGGGTAGCCTTAGAGGCCCTCTGGGGGGCTCATTGGACGTTGTAAGGTGCTTGGTCTTCGCGAATTGTCCAGACGTCTTTGTACTCACCAGATATCTGACGGAGATCGAAGGTCCAACGTCGTTTGTACGCGTCTTTTGTGCCCTTGACGAACGTTTCCGAGCCTACTGCTAGCGAGTCCGTCCAGTGGCTCTCGCGCTGGAGGAGCGCTGCCTCTGAACGCTCTGCGATTGCTTCCGTGTAGTAGCGCCTCAACTCCGTCTCACTGCTTGCACCAAGGCTCTGCAGCAGACGCTCGATATCAAGTATCCTGTATCGTTTGCGTAAACCAACCAGTTCGTCGTGACCACACCAGCGCCATTCCCTTGGATGCGCGACCATACCCGCACGCACCATATTCAGATCTATGTAGGTCAGGCAGTTGAGGAGGTGTCGTCCATCCTCCACAATGGTGCACTGGTAGGGGTGCTGCCACATCGCCCCGGTCCGCCCCGTCCGCAAATTATACCGCTTGGCCGTTGACCCGGAAGCCAGGTGCATCAGACGGCTGACATTCTCCACGCTATCCACGTGTACCAGAATGTGAACGTGGTTGCTTGTGATACAGAAGCCATAGACAGAGACACCATGCCGCTTCACTCCTTGACGCAGCCACTCGCGGTAGACATCGCGGTCCTTCGCTAGGCGGAGGAGAAACTCCCGGTTGTGACACCGTTGAGTTAGGTGGTAGGTGTACCCTTCCAGCAGATAGTCCGATGCGCGTGGCATCTCGGGAGATTAGCAGTAGCACCCACTCTCTTAAAACCAAAAACAGACGCCACAATTGACGCTCTAACCCCCATATCAGGTGTCAATAACCGCGCAACCGTATCGCATACAAGTACTAACAGACGGGTACCGTCTGGGAAACCGTGGTGGGAGTCTTGATGCAATCCTATTGAGCTTTCTGTGCTCCGCCTCAAGCGGGAACCCGAAGCCGGTAGTGCTGCCCATATACTTCAGACTCCACGCGCATCGAAGTCCTCGACGAATACCGATGTCACAATTCCCAGACGCGCGCGAATAGATGAGTGGTAGCATGAGTGTGAGTTCTCATGCTGAAACAACATCCAAACAGGAGACGACAGAATGAAATCACTGGCAATAGTGGCAATGGCGATGGGTCTGGCTTTGGGAGCGGTTGGCTGCAAGACAGCCGGGTCCTGTTGTGGGGATAAGGCGATGGCCCCCAAAATGGAGAAGATGGACTGCGCGAAGTGCGGTATGTCCAAGGACAAGTGCAAGTGCACCGCCGAGGCGGTCTGCACCAAGTGCAACATGCCGAAAAGCAAGTGCAAGTGCATGTAGCCTGATGGGCCATCAGGGAGGGGCGCGTCTCACTCGGGCCCTCCCTCCCCGGCCTGGATTGGGGTGTTGGGCATGGCTTGCAGGGCACAGTCGATGATGGTGTATTCGCCCCACCAGATCTCGCGGTCGTCTATGAGCGGCTGGGTATCGAGTTTCATTTGGACCCAGCCGTAATGCCACTGCTGGCAGAGTCGTAGGCGAACGGGAAGATAGGCAGTAGTGACACCCTGCCAGGGCCCACGCGGGTAGATATCGATCTCTTCAGTCTCCCAATCAATGTTCATCGTTGTTCCTACGACCTCGAAATAGTGGTAGCCAGTGGCGGATTGCCACGTGTCGCCGGACGGCGGCGACTCGCTGATCACTTCACCGTTGGTATAGGGCCGCAGAATGATTTCGGCGTTGAGGGTTTCCAGTCGAAGGCCCGCGGAGTGTCCTGAAGAGGGCACGTCGTCGGTTGAGAGAAACTCGGTGTCAAAGCTGAGATCCGCGCTGCCGTTGCGATCGATGTCGATCCTTCGGCTGGGCCAAGCCGGTGTCATCTCTCCCCCAGAGGCCTGATAGAAGATGGTGGATGGGGTGCCGGTCATAAGTTCGGTGGGGATGATCGCTCGATCATACGTGGAGGTGGAGAGGATGCTGCAGGGAAAGTGGTTGGTGAGCCAGAGACCTGTCAGGGCAGGGGTCCATTGGATAATGCATTCGGCGGGGGTGGCTGCGTTGGACCACGTGAGGCCGACGGCGGAGTCGAAGTGGGTGATGGTGGTGGCCTGGGTAGAGACCACGCGATAGAAGCAGGCGCTACTCCCCCGCCCTACCCGCGGCATAACAGCCAGGAGCAGTGCAGCAAGATGGATGACCGCCAGGATCCTCACTTACACCTCCAGTCAACAGCATAGGGGCCGTTGAGGTTTGAGGTGTTATGCGAGTGTGAAGATTATGTGGATTTATGGAGCGGGAGAATCGCCCACACAAAGGTGAAGAGGCTGCCCAGCAGGCACGGGGAAGCTACCGCCATCAGAATCCTTCCAGCACGATCTTGCCGCGAACGGTTCCGCTTTCGATTTTTGCGTGGACTGCGCGCAGGGTTGCGGCATCGATCTTGCCGGCTGTTTCGGTGGCGGTGGAACGGATGCGGCCGGCATCGACCAGTGCGGCCACTTCGTTCAAGAGCGTGCCCTGCTCCGCCATGTCCGGTGTCTCAAAGAGCGAACGCGTGAACATCAGCTCCCAATGGAGCGACACGGCTTTGAGCTTCAAGGGCAGGACGTTCAGCTCTTTAGGATCATCAATCAGGCCGAAACGGCCCTGTGGCGCGATCAGTTCGATGATGTCAGTCCAATGCTGGTCGGTCTGAGTGATGGAGAAGACGAAGCCGGGAGCGCCAAGACCGAGGGCCTCGACCTGGGATGCCAAGGGCTGGCGGTGATTGATCACGTGATGAGCTCCACATTCGCGCACCCACTTCTCCGTTTCTGGGCGTGAGGCGGTGGCGATCACCGTAAGATCCGTCAGGGCTCGCAGAAGCTGGATGGTGATGGAACCCACACCACCTGCGCCCCCAATGACCAGAATGGTAGAGCCGCCCTGCGGGGTTGGGCGTTTGACATCGAGTCGGTCGAACAGCATCTCCCATGCGGTGATCGCAGTGAGGGGCAGTGCGGCGGCCTCCGCATCACTAACGCTGGAGGGACTGTGACCCACAATGCGCTCATCGACCAGGTGGTACTCGCTGTTGGTCCCGGGGCGGGCGATGGAACCTGCATAGAAGACCCTATCGCCCGGTTTGAAATTCTCTGCGTCGGGTCCGATGGCCTCGACAACGCCCGCCGCGTCAAAGCCAAGAACTCGCCATTCACTCCCTTCGGGCGGCCTCTGCATGCGAATTTTTGTGTCCACCGGATTTACCGAGACGGCAACAACCTTGACGAGCAGATCGCGTCCTTCGGGGTCGGGTCTCTCCAGTGTGATATCCAGCAAGGCATCTTCACGGTTGACAGGACCCGGGGTTCTATAGCCGACAGCTTTCATTCTTCGTCTCCGGTTGTGCGCATGTCGCAAGCAGCGGTGATGCGGAGTATGCTCATGCGGTCTGACTATTCTGGTTTGGGGATGAGACTATCAATTTCCCCGGATTGAATCATCGGTTCAAGCTCCCGCCATCCCTTGATGTGTTGATCGCCAACGAACATCTGGGGAACGAAGTCAACCACCGCTCCGCACCGCTGATACATTCCACGGGCGTTCTCCGAATCAACGAACGCCTCTTTCTCACTATCCCACTCCACTGCATGGGCTGTAAATGTGGTGCCTCTATCGCGGAAGAAATCCAGCGCTTTCGTACAGAGCCCGCATACCCTTGCATAATATATATCCACATGGTCCATTCTCAACATCCTCTCAGCCCTGTGTCCACTTGTCCTTAACTCGCACCCCAGTCGGGCGAGCCACAGTTAACCACAAAGGCGGCTGAGAATGCAAAGCAAGGGCTATGCAACGGGGGGCATCGGTGTTTCGTTGCTCTCTCGGAGCAGATAGGGTTGGTGAGAGCTAAAAGAGTAATGGTGCCCGCGCATGCGCATTTCGGCATCGGAATCGGGATCGGAATCGCTTTTCGGGAGTCGATAGCGAGACCGATTCCGAGGCCGATTCAGGGAAATGCTTGTCTTCACCTGGTGGGTATGGCTCTGATCACTTCGGGAAGCACAAGTGCACCAAATCGCAGATGCACCCAATAGCGGGTTTATGTGAACACTTTGTTTGCATTCCACCATAGTTCTATGGCATATTCCCAATTCCGGTCAGTTGTGGCCGGAACCGATCTTCGCATATTGTCATCATGCTACCATCGGAAAGACCAACAGCATGACAGACAATGAGGAGATATCACTATGGATATCTATGTAGGAAACCTGCCTTATGAGGCAGACGATCAGAAGCTCCAGGAACTGTTCTCACAGCACGGTACCGTTACCTCGGCGCGTGTTATTATGGATCGGATGACCGATCGATCCAAGGGATTCGGTTTCGTCGAGATGCCGGATAAAGCCGAGGCCAATGCGGCCATCAGCGCCCTGAACGAGCAGGACTTGGGTGGCCGCAATTTGCGCGTCAATGAGTCCCAGCCGAAGTCCAGTGGTGGCGGCGGCGGTGGCGGCTACGGCGGTGGCCGTGGCGGTGGCGGTGGCGGCGGTGGTTACGGCGGCGGCGGTGGCGGCGGTGGCCGTAGCGGCGGCGGAGATCGCTGGTAGACCGTAGTTCGAGCAATCGAATGGAGAAGGGCGCGCCTCTGGGCGCGCCTTTCTTTTTGGGGCTATTCCGGCGCGTCAGAACGCGTCTCTATTGCCTCTTAGCGAAGCGGTCGGCAGGCCAACACCAGAAAAGGAGAAGGCCGCAACCTGAAGTTGCGGCCCCCCTTGGCGTTTCCACCATTAGCCCTTTGGCCAGTAAGCTCCGGACTATCTATGTCCCGTTTTCGGGAGCGGTCCAGCTGATCGAACCAGCCTCGGGTCGCCTTACTTATGAAGCAGCCCGTGTGCCATGTCCGACAGAGGCCCCAACCTTGTCACTCTCTTGACATATTGCAGATAAATACCGGCACGCCTATTACAACTGCCAGGTTCGCGCCTCAAAACACCGTCACACTGGCATCCAATGTAAACCTAAAGGAGTATGTTCTGTGCCTCAGTCGCCCTGAGACAGGTGACACAGACCTATACAGCCTGCACCATATTGAGACTTAAGCCACGCACGAATGCCGCACGTACCCGGCAGCCGCCCTGCCCTATGAGAGCGCCTTCTCGAGCGCTTGTGCCGCCTTCTCCAGTTCCTGCCTGATGGGAATCAGGACTTCGTGCACATGCGCCTTCTGTTTGTCCAGATTGCCCACGAACTGCTCGTAGCTCTCGCCGCCCTCGCCGGTGATGGCAGGACGGAGCAACTCCGCGATCCGGTCATAGCACGTTGCGGCGGCTTCAAGATGCGGCTGTGCCCCTGCGGGGAATGTGCTCGATCGCTGCCGCAGGTAGGCGGATGCGGCGCGGGATGAGCGAAGTACAATGGCTCCGTTGTCTTTGGCGTCCGTCCAGCCCTTGTTGGCCTTCTGCTCGCATTCCTCGCAGAAGCCAACACCGGTCGACATCTTCTCGATCCACAGGTCCATAGCCTGGAGGCCGTGGACGTACCGCTCCTCAGACGCAAAGGGTGCTTCCCCCCGGATCCGGGCAACGGCCCAGCGGAGCAGTCGGACGTCGGCCTCGGCACGACCGATCCGCGGCTCAGCCACGGAAAGCTGCCAGGTGGTGGCACAACATGTGGTCCGCGCATTGTCATGCTTCCCATTGAGGCAGGCACCCATCGCCGTTTGCCCATCACGGATGCCTGTGATGATTCCCCACCAGCACCAGGGATTGAAGCCATAAGGGCCACTTGTCTCCCATCCCCGCCCACTAATGAGCACGCTGCCCCCGTCAAGCGCCGCCTCAATCATGGGCGCCGCTTGGGCCAGGCACTCCTCCTCGTTCTTGACGTCACCCGGCAGTGGGAGCCGACGGACATCGAGGCCCAGTAGATCGGCAATGATGTCGATAGAGATGTCCTGCCGAAGCCCCTGACCGCTACACATCCACCACGAAGTGCAGGGCTCCTGCGGGTCGATCCCGGGTGCGAAGGGGTTCGAGGAGAGCGCAAACGCGGTGTCGTAATCGATCTCTTTCCCCAGTAGGTTGGCCGCCGCGACAACGGTAAGGGAGAAACTGTCCTGACGGAAGCCGTCCCCGTGCAGATCCAGCTTCTCGTAGTCGGGCTTTGCCTGTGACGGGGCGGGTATTCGTGCGATCCGACAGATCCGTTTTTTTCCCGCGTCCAGCGCCCAGAGGTGATTGCCGTCGTGGGCGATCCCGGTGCAAAACCCGTCAAACGGGTTTTCGCCCCAGTCGAGCAGTTGTCCCTGCCCGGCTGGATCACTCTTGATCAGTGCCGGTGCCCACGCGTCGCTGTGCCACACGGCAGAACCCTCTGTTGCCAGATCTACAGGGATAGGGCCACCCAAAACGTGATGCTCCGGCTTGCCGGGATTCGCGGGGTCAATCACCATGCCGCAGCCAAGAAACCCATCGCCCACGACGAGGAGAGGGCCAACCTGTGTCACCCCATTGACCCACTCCATGCCGTCCAGCAAAATGGTGTCTTGAATCATGCCCGTTTCCGGACAGACTTTGAGCAGTGTCTTCGGCTCCTTCTGTACCACCGCCAGTCCGTCATCCCACCAACCGATGCCGGTGATCTGCTCGTTGGGCAGTTTAACCCGTCGGATGACACGTCCGTCTTCTGGTGAGATGGCTATGGCGTCGCCCGTGCTGCCACTGCGGGTCCACAGGTTGCTGCCATCCCAGGTCAGCCACGCGCAAGCGGCTTCCGGCGCCGGGATCGTCTTCTCGATTTTCCAGTCAGGTGGCAGAGGGGGCGCCGTCTGCAGTGAATCAAAAAGGCCATGTTTCTTCAAAGCACGGAAGACGGAAAGAGAGCGGTCTCCCCACGCTCCGTCTGATCCCTGGCCGCGCAACAGGACGACTATTTCCTTCTCAACAATCTCACGGGCCGCCGGATGATCGACTGTAGATGCCAATCGGACGAAGCCCCATGGGTCTTTGTAGGAGAGGCACCCGGCAGCGTTCAGGCCATCGGCAATCTGCTTTATAGTCTCGATCACGGTGGACTCAGTATCGACAAGATGCCGCCCATGCCACAGCGTAATGAGGTGCTCAACGGGGGTCCATGGGCAGCCCTCGGCAAAATTGCACCACTCTTTCTGCCGTACCATGACAGCCTGCAGCCCGGCGATGACCTCCTTGCGAATGTTCACGTCGTCAGTCAGCCCCAAAAGACAGAAGGCCCGGATCTCATAGATGCCGAGCGAGTCGGCTTCATTCGCCCGGTCTTTGCCTCTAATGGCCGCAACCGCTTTCTGCACCTCCATGCGATCCGAAAGACATCCCAGGTCGGCCAGCCTGATTAGCTGTTGGGCGGTGACCTGCATCGCGTGCTGCTTGTCGTCACTGAGCCGTCCATCCGGAAGCTGCGCCGCGAGGATGCGGTCAATCTCCGCCTCTACCAGTTCCGCATCGCCAGCCTGAGGCCTCTCCAGCACCTCGCTACGCACGAGTACCGCCTGCAGCGACTCGTCTTGCGCCGCCCACAGCATAGGGTCATACCGAAACCCGTACTCAAGCCACATCTCGCTCATTGCCAGCTCCTTTCGCGGTGTTGGTTCTGTGCGGAGGTGCAGACAGAGAGCGTCGTCGCCGCGATCATGCCGCATAATGGCACGATGGTGCTCATCTCTCTCTCCCGCTAGACAGCTTCACCCCAGCACAGACGAGACGGCACGGGCATACCGTCCCAAGGGCTCGAATATAGCAGCCCGTCGGCCGGAAGAGAAGACCATATTTGCGGCACCTTTTCTCTTATCAATGCTCATGGCCACGGCCACATCCTGTCTTAGATTCTTGACCGACAGCCCCAGAAGAATCCCGGTCCAAACCCCTGTAGCCACGGGCGCGTCTGCGTTTCATTGCAGGGCAGTGGATTTGAAGGCTTCATCATTCTTCATCGTGGGTGGTTGATTCGCTCACGTGCAGTTGATTCGCCGGGGCTCGCCGTAGCGCGGGGCCGTCCCGGCCCCAGCGCCGAGCGAGGAA
>JABMPJ010000018.1 GCA_013203785.1 Lentisphaerota bacterium
CACGGCGGAGCTGCGCCCCCATGCACCGCTTTCGCTTGCCTTCCACCACCCAGCACGGCAATCTCCCCTTCAATCAGCAACACGAAGACGCCTTCCGCTTTGACCCGCTCCTGCTGTTGCGTTGGCTACTGGCTGCCGGGAGGGCTTAGAGTGACGACCTCGGCCATAACAATGCGCTTATCTGAAGGGATAAGGTGGACATGAAGAACGCGACGAACCATCGCCTGTTTCACGTGGCGGCCAATGGAAACGACGCCTGGTCTGGCCGCTTGGCCGTGCCCAACGCGATGGGTGCGGACGGGCCATGGGCCACGCCAGCGGGAGCACGGGACGGTTTGCGGCGGCTTCGCGCGCAGGGCCAGGCTGGAGATGGGCCCCTGACGGTGGTTGTGCATGACGGGATGTACGCGCTGACCGGGACGCTCACCTTTGGGCCGGAGGACAGTGGCACGGCCGAGGCACCGGTGCGGTTTGTCGCTGCCGATGGGGCGACGGCGGTGATCAGTGGCGGACGGCGTATCACCGGCTGGATCGAAACTGAGCATGCGGGGCAACGCTGCTGGGTTGCCGAGTTGCCTGATGTAGCATCCGGCAAGTGGATGTTCACGCGCCTCTACGTGAACAACAGCCCGCGCTCCCGCCCGCGTTTGCCCAAAAAGGGCTTCTATCGCTTTTCTGGCCTGGCCGGCCATGTGCACACAGGAACACGCTGGGGGCAAGGCCCTGATCGTGCCGAGTTTGCCTCAGGCGATATCCAGCGCTGGCACAACTGGCAAGATGTCAAACTGGTATCCTATCAGCTCTGGTTTGACACCCATCACCGGCTCACCTCCATTGATACAGAGAAGGGCATTGCTCACTTTGAGGGACGGAGCCTGGGCAGTCTTCGGGACGAGCGCGGTGAATTTGCCCGTTACTTCGTCGAGAATGTATTTGAGGCTCTCGATGCGCCGGGCGAGTGGTATCTCGACCGCGTGCAAGGCAAGCTGTACTACCTGCCACTGGAGGGAGAGACGCTTAATACAGCGGTGATTATCGCACCTGCTCTGGAGACGTTGGTTCAACTTGATGGCACCGACGACAGGCAGGTGGAGCACCTCCACTTCGAGAACCTGACCTTTGCGCACCAGCACTGGGAGTTGCCCAAGGGCTGCACCGGGTACATCCAGGCCGCCTTCGGCGTGCCGGGGGCCGTCATCCTCGCGGGGGCCGCGCACTGCGCCTTCTACCGTTGCACTTTCACCCACCTCAACGGCTACGGGATCGAGGTCCTTCGCGGAAGCACCGAGAATGTCCTGGCGGCTTGCGTCATTTGCGATACTGGAGCGGGCGGCATCAAAATCGGTCATGAAGTGTTGCACGTCCATGAGCCCGCGGTGGGGGAAGACATCGAGGGCGATGCACCCGTTATCGCCACGACCGTTGTGGATTGCACCATCCGCGATTGCGGGCACATTTTTCCAAGCGCGATCGGGATCTGGGTGGGTAACAGCGGCTGGAACCGCCTGCTGCATAACCGCATTTTTAACTGCAAATACACAGGCATCTCCTGCGGTTGGATCTGGGGCTATGGCCCCAGCAGGACCGTCGCCAATCGCATCGAATACAACCATATTCATCACATCAATGACCACGAGGACCTCAGCGACAACGGCGGTATCTACACCTTGGGGCAGCAGCCGGGCACGACGCTGATTGGCAACCGCATCCACGACATCTCCTGCTATGGCTACGGGGCTTGGGGAATCTATCCCGACGAAGGCAGTTCCGAGATGCGGGTGGAAGACAATCTGGTCTACGGCACCAGAAAATCGGCCTATGCCATCCACTATGGGCGCGACAATCTGGTACAGAACAATATCTTCGCCCTCAGCCGGGAAGATCATCTCAATCTCGGCAAATGGGAGCGACACCGTTCGGCTCTCTTTCGCCGGAACGTGGTACTGGCTGCCAATGGTCGGGTGCGAGGTGGGAACCACCTCCAGCGCCTGGCGCACTATACGATGAGTCAGAATCTCTACTGGTCGCTCGACGGCACTCCTTTCACCTTCAACGGCACCTCCCTCCAGGAGCAGCAGGTGTTGGGACAGCACACGAATGCGGTCGTCGCCGATCCACTCTTTGCCGATGTCGAAGGGGGCGATTTCTCCCTCCGCCCCGACTCACCGGCTCGTGAGATTGGCTTCAAGCCCTTTGACTGGCAGGCTGCCGGACCGCGTTTCTCCGATGAGGTACCCCGAACGTATGCCGAGTACCTCGACGCGATGCCGTTGCCCGTGCGGGAAATTCCAGTGATCCAGACGCGTATTGAACCGACGAAAGGCAGTATCGAAAGTGGACAGCTAACCTTTGCCGTAACGCTGGAGAACCTTGGCCGTGCCTCCGGGGTGGGGCGGATAGAGCTGGCGACAGGCCCAGCGGGTGTAGCGGATGCGCCAAGTACAACCCACATCGATTACGATCTCGTGCCAGGCGCAGAAACAACCGTCCATGTCGTTGTGCCGGTGAACCCAGCGGCAGGGGCAAAGGCAGCATGGTTGGAAAGCGATTCGGCCGATGATCTCACCGTTCCGGCCCGGGGCCTGGTCTTCCCTGAATCATTAGGCCGATTTGTCGCCCTTGCGGTTGAGTCGATGCAGACGGCAGACGAGGTTGACGCCTTGCTGGCAGCGTCGCCGGTCGTGGACGTTCTTGATGGCAATCGCCGCGTGGCCGAGATCCGTTTCGGCGCGAGTGCCGACAGTCTCCTGTTGCATGCTCATTTCCATGAACGCGATCTCCGTCCGAACCTTGAACAACCGTGGTCGGGGACGTGCATCGAATTGCTGGTGTTAGAGCCTCGCGAGCCCGATGCGTCGGTGAGTCAAGAGAGGCTAAAGTGCCAGCTTTGCTTGGTGCCATCGACCGACGGCAAGGCTGTCAGCGCCCTGCTTTTCAAGGACAAAGATACAGCCACGCTCGTCAAGTCGGTTAAGACCATGTCACGGGCGTCGACGACCGGTTGCGAGCTCGGCGCCGTCATCCCTTGGGATGTAATTGGATTCTCAAGCCGGCCCGCTGAGTTTGATTTCAATCTCCTCGTGGATTGTGTCGATGCGGGTACCGGCCGCATACGCCAGATCTTCGCCTTCGACATGCCATCGGACGGCGCGAGCCGACCGCCCGGCAAGCTGGTGGTGCGGAACGCATGACCGAATACACCCCGATTGGAGTGGGAGACCCAATGCTGGCGCCGAAGCATATTAGGCGGCGGCTAGGGACAGATCAGCAGTGATGGGTGTGTCGCGTTGTAGCTGTTTCAATGCCTGGTGAGTGGCCGCGCGGGACTGAATGCTGTGGTCTGCGCTGATTCTGACGATTGAGTGTGGCGAGAAGGTACAGGCCTTTTGAGGTTGGGGCCATTCGACAAAGCTTGCGACAAAGATGATTGAGGTAGGGTCTTGCGAGCATGAGCGCACAAGGAGCATTGATTTTCTTTGGGCTGATCATGCGCATTCTGCGCTCGGTTCCTCGCTCGGCGCTGGCCCCGGGACGGGGCCGCGCTACTGGCGGGACGGAGCTCGATTCATCGATGATGGTTGGTTCATCGAGACGCTCCGATTGGTCGGACGGCGTGGGCGCTCTTCTACTAAAGCATGCTGCATGAAGGCTACTGGCTTTTCGAGCGGTGTTTCCAGTAGAAGTCATAACAGATCGGACAGAGTCCTCCGGTCGTATTCATCGGCATACGTCGGACCCAGTCAGGCACCCAATCCCATAGCGTCTCCGGAGATAGGCGCTGCACGCGGCGACAGTTGGCGCACTGCGTGATCAGTCCGTTTTGCCCCATGTATTTCTCTCTATCCGGCTTGTGGACCGGGCGCGTCTCGGCGCTTTGCGCGCCTTCTTCGGTCAGGCTGTTGATGACCAGTATGCCCTGCCGATTGTGAAGGGGATAGGCCGTCTGATGATAGAGCCTGAACCGCTCGGGGCTCGAGCACTCGTAGTCGTGGTGCCAAACCGTTCCGGTCAGGAGCGTCTCGCGGTACGCGGAGCTGTAGAACGGGCGAAGGGTTGCGCTGATAGCACTCAGCACAGGGGTGCCGATCGCGAACCGCTCCGAAATACCGGGATTGCCGCTATTCTCTTTGGCGAAAACAAACCAGGCCGGGTTCAGATAGATCAACCACAGATCCGGGGAGAGGGCGAAGATCGAGTGTGGATCGCGCTCCAAGGTCTCCAGGTCAAAGCCATCCAGAAGCGCCGGAAAACCTTTTTCATACCTATCCATGCCGCCTTGCCTGTCTGCTGCCTAATCTGCGGCTTGCCAGAATTTCACTGCCTGCACACATAATTGATGCTTTACCGACTGCGATCATGCTTCTGTTATATCGCACGTAAAGCCTGTAGGCAAGGAAGCAGGGCGGGAAAATTTGCCACCACGGAAGTCACGGAAAGCACGGAACGGGAGCGTGTCACGAAAGGTCGTCGGCCAGGCTGATCCGGCCCACGCTATCCGAGTCTGCCGCCAGCACAGTGTGCTGGTAGCGCCATGCTTGTGGAGCATTGGCCGTCCTCGTCCAATGGTTGGCCGGGGACGGCCAACGCTACAGGAGAGCCTGATTTCGTAGCGAATCGGTAGCGCTTCACAGTGTGATGTGAACGCGTCGTTTCTGAGTGGCGCTGCGCACGGCGCCGTGCACCATCGCGAGGCTTTTGATGTTATCGGTGCAGATGGTCTCGGGGGTGCCGCCGTTCTGCATGCATCTGATGAACTCGGCGATCGGTCCGGCGTGGCCGCCGGTCAGTTGCTTGGGGTAGCCCTTTGGCACCTTGCGTTCCCGTTGCGTGTGAATGAGGCCCGTTTTGCCCTTCGGCACTTCGCAACGAAAGGTCTCGCCACCGTCCCATTGGATCGAGCCACGCTCTCCAATGATGTGCCAGTCATCCTCCCATGAGGTGTTGCAGCCCTCGGAGCACCAGCTGCCCTGGTAGGTGTAGACGATATCGTTCGTCATCTCGAACATTGCCACCGCCGAGGCGCCATGCTTGTACCAGGAACCCGATGGGTTCCACTCGTGACAGTAGACCGCTTCGGCATCCTGTCCCGTGATCAGGCGCGCCTTGTCGAAGGAGTGAATCGCCATGTCTAGCAAGAGCACGTGCTGCATCTCATCGCGAAAGCCGCCGAAGTGGGCACCGATATAGAAGTTGCTCTGGACGGTGGTCACTTTCCCGATAGCGCCCGACTCCAGGAATCGCTGCAGGCGCCGAATGCTGGGCTGGTAACGACGGTTCTGCATGACGGCGTAGAGTTTTCTCGCCTTCTCGGCGGCACGCACCATCTTGCGGGCATTGGCCATTGTGTCGGCCATGGGTTTCTCGCCCAGCACATGACAGCCGTGCTTCAAGGCCGTGAGGGTGATCTCGCAGTGCGCCTCAGGTATGCTGCAATCGAACACCACGTCTGGCTGTACTTTCTTTAGCATGGCGGCCAGATCGGTGCCGGTTTCGGCGTTCGTCAGTCCGTACTGTTCAGCCTGCGCGACAGCGGCCTTCTTGCGGATATCGACCAAGCCGACGATGTCGACCTGCTTTTTGACCGGCTCTGATCCCAGCCAAGCATCCGAGATGCCGCCGCATCCCGCTAGTACAACCCGTGGTTTGTTTGGCATGCTTCTCTTTTCTCTTGGATGCGGTAGAATGAAAGTTCGCAGGCTATCAGCCCGACAGCGGATGTCAAGAAGGGGAGAAATATACCAGCCCAGGGCAATGCCCTCGTTGTTCTACAGATCTGTCCGACATTGAGAGACGTGGTGTCTGGAAGTAGCCCCGGGCCGTCCCGGCCCGAGGGACAACAGAGGACAGGTGCGGAGCGAGAATGACGATTCGTTTAGGCTTTTGATTCCCAACACGCACGCGTCTCTTGTGC
>JABMPJ010000194.1 GCA_013203785.1 Lentisphaerota bacterium
GGATCCGAAGGATTCGCCATTCGTCCCAATCGTAATCGTAATCCTGCTCGTAATCTTAATCCGAGCACGATTACGAGTAGGATTACGATTACGATTGGGACCGATGCACCAAATCGAAGATGCGCCCGTACCGATGCACCCATTCATATATAATGCATGGTCACACCTTGTGGCGCAGGCCAAGAGGTGCAACATAGTGAAGGAACCGAGCGGCGCCGACATGTGTCCGCGCGGTGGAAGCGATCAAAGCGCGCACCGTCCTATCCTTTCAGGCCGGTCATGGAAATGCCCTCAACGAAGCTTTTTTGAGCGATGAAGAAGATGATAATGATGGGCAAGATGACCAGTGTGCTGGCCGCCATAAGGTAGTTCCACTCCGTTCCGCCATGTTGGCTCTGGAAGAACTGCAGACCGAGTGCGAGTGTGAAATCCTTCTGATCGGTCAGGTAGATCAACGGACCGAGAAAATCATTCCACGTCGCCATGAACTGAAACAAGCCCACCACCATCAGCGCCGGTCGGCACAGTGGCATGATGATCTGCCAGAAGATCCTGAACTCGCCGCATCCATCAATGCGCGCGGCGTCAGACAGGTCCTTGGGGATGGACATGAAGAACTGGCGCAGCAGAAAAACATTGAACGCGCCGGCGAAGAAGGAGCCCACCCATAGCGGGCGCAGCGTGCCGATCCAGCCCAGTGATCGGTAGAGGCAATAAAGCGGAACCATCACCACCGGAAAAGGAATCATCATGGTCGCCAAGGCGATCAGGAAGACCTTGTTGCGTCCGCGCCAGTCGATTCTTGAAAATCCGTAGGCCGCCAGAGCGCTGGACAGTACCGTCCCCACAACCGTCAACACACAGAGGATGACCGTGTTTTTCAGATAGAGGCCGAAATGTTTCATCGCTTTGACGGCGTTGATGAAGTTCATCCAACGAGGGGCGGGCCGCTTGGTCAGAGTCGATGCCTGAATCGGTCGCCATGCGGCGGTAGGGTCGGACTCGGGACGAACGAGCACCCATGGCTCGGAGGCATCCGTCGGGCGCTCCACGGTTTCGCCCAGGACGACCGGGATATCGTCGCCGTCCCACTCTGCATAGAGGCGATAGGGCATCCAGGTGGGCGGCATGGACATGGTCTGTTCAATCGGTTTCAGGGCCGTGGAGAGCATCCAGATGAGCGGCAGCAGGAAGAGTGCGGAACCGCCCAGGAGGAGTCCGTACAAGATGATCTGTTTGAGCTGTTTCATGGTGGCTATTCTCCTGCGTAGTAGATCAGGTGTCGGGTTGAGCGCGTTGCTATCCATGTGAGCAGAAGCACGATCAGGAAGAGGACCCAAGCCATGGCGCAGGCATAACCCATCAGCCGGTAGTCGAAGGCGTTCTGGTAGATGTAGACAGCGTAGAACAGGGCGGATCGATTCGGTCCGCCGCCGCCCAGCATGACGAACGGTTGCGCAAAAACTTGTAGCGAGCCGATGATGCCCATGATGAGGTTGAAGTAGATGACGGGCGAGATCAAGGGGATCGTGATGTTCCAGAGCTTCCTGATGGAGGAGGCACCGTCGATGTCGGCCGATTCGTAGAGTGAACGGGGCACGTCCTGTAGCGCAGCCAGATAGATGACCACCGTATTTCCAACGCCCCACAGCGACATGAGAATCAGCGACGGCTTGGTCCAGGCAGGATCGCTTAGCCATTGGGGCGGATGCGTAATCCCGAGCTGCCGCAGCGCATGATTGAGCAGCCCGAAATTCCCGTTCAAGATCCAGATCCAGACCATGGCACCCGCCACGACCGGCACCAATGAAGGGATAAAGAAGATCGCTCGAAAGAGCGAACGGCCCTTGATGGACTGATTCAACAGGATTGCCGTCAGCAGCGATACCACCATTCCCAGCGGGAGGGAGAAAGCGGCGAAGTAGAAGGTGTTGCGCAGTGATTTCCAGAAGATCTCGTCCGTCAACATGTCCCGGTAGTTCAGTGCGCCGACCCAGATGGGCGTGGAGAGTACGTCATAGTCGCAGAGCGAGTAATAGAGCGACACGCCCACGGGATAGAGCGTGAAAGTAAGAAACCCGATAATCCATGGACTAACGAAGGCGAGTCCCGTTCGCAGGTTGTGTCGTTCCCCACGTGTCATAGTTACTCCATTCTTTTACACGCTTCTCTCGGACGAGGTCCCAACGGCGCATAATCCGATCCAGTCGGCGCTGTAGTCGTTTCTGTACAGCCGCCAGCGCGACACGCGGTTCGGTATCCAGTGCCAGGGTCTGGTCTATTGCGGCCTGCATCTCGTCCTTATATTCACTCCAAATCGAGAGCCGTGGCATGTAGCAGGCATTGGCACTCTGTGCGAGCTGGATGAACGTTGCGATATGTGGATTGGGATGCTCAGCCACGAACGTCGGGCTGACGTGGCTTAACGGGCTGAATTTCTTCTGACCAAGATTCAGTTGCTCCATGGCCGCCTGAGACTGAACGTATCGTATGAACGCAAAGGCTTCGCGTGGATGGCGCGCGCCCTTGGGTATCACCAGTACATCGCTTTCAATGAGTGTGACGAAGCCCTTCTTATCCGGATGCTGCGCCGGAAACGGTGCCACGTCCCACTCCATGTGGGGCGCAAATTTATCGATGAAGTTGTACATCCATTCGCCTTGGAGCTCCATGGCGACGCGTTCACTCAGAAAAGGGTTCTGCGGCGAAGAGAAGTTGCCGAATGAGGCCCCGAACGATCGCAGGTTCTCAACCCCATATTTGCGCGCATAGCCCTCGAACCACTCGAAAGCCGCGATGACGCCGGGGGACTCAGCCGTGATGGTTCGGTCGCCATCCCAGAGCCGCCCTCCGAACCAGTAGGGCCATGTGGCCATCCACCAGCCCGGCTCCTGGGGCAGATGGCCCATCTGCACGATTTTGAATTCGATGGCGGCTTTCTCCTGCTCTGTCAGGTCGGGGTATCGCACCTGCACGGGCTGGCCATCGCGCAGGAGTGAAACGATCGTGAGCTGCTCGGCCATGCGGTCCAGTTCGGCCAGGCTCTGAGGCGGAGCATCGGGGTCGAGGCCCGCCTCGCGGAAAAGTCGGCGGTTGTAGTGCAGGGCGGTCGACGCCGGTGTCGTGGGCAGTGCCCAGAGGAATCCGCGATGCCGGCAGAGGTCCCAGAATACCGGGATGTAGTCGTCGCGCGTGATGCCCGCCTCGGCGGCCATCTGGTCCAGGGGCGTTAGAGCGCCCTTCTCAGAAAAATCCGGGATCGCGTGCGTCCAAATGCCGGCCACATCGGGTGGGTTCCCGCCTGCGGTGGAGAGCATCAGTTTCTGGTCAATCTGACTGATCGTCAGCTTCTTCACGACGATCTCATTCTGGGAGGCATTAAAGCGATCCACAACCCCCTGCATGGCCTCGCCTTCAAAGCCGGTCCACTTCTCCCAGTATTGGACGATCACCCGGCCATCATCGGTTCGGTCCTGTTGCGGGGGCGCACAGCCTGACGGACCCACAGCAAGCAGGACCATCATACCGAGGAGGGTCGCCCTTGGACCTCCCCTTCGCTCTGTTGTTGGTGTGCGCGTCATTCCACCGTTGCGCTCCCGAGCTGCACACGGCCCGAGCCCGCTCATCCTTCTGAACATCCACAGGTTCTTCGTGTGATGAGTTGAGTGGGCATGACCCGCTTCTCAACGGTCAGCGCTCCCTTTATGTGGGCGACGGCGATGCGGCACGCTTCGCGGCCCATGTCTCGTATCGGAACATGCACGGTGGTCAATCCCACATAGCTCGCCGCTTCGCAGTCGTCCATGCCCGCCAACGCAACATCTTCGGGCACGCGCAGACCATGCGCGCGGAGCGTCTCCATGACTCCCAACGCCATCACATCATTCAACGCCAGGATTGCGCGCGGTATGGGGCGTCCCTCGTCAAACCACTGCTGTGCAATCGTCTCTCCACTCTCTGAGGTAAAATTGCCGAAAAACAGCCGTTCCTCTGGGATGGTCACACCGATCCGATTGGCGACGGTCAGGCAGCTCTCCAGTCGTGCGTCGCTGTCATAGTTTCCCGGGGGCCCGGCAATCACGGCGATGTCTCGGTACCCGTGACCAAGCAGGTGCATCATGGCTGCTTCGGCACCCCCGCGGTTGTCAATTTCCACGACCGACAGATCCGCACCCGGTATCGGTTCGTCAATCAGCACGACAGGCACATGCTGCGTCCCCAGTTGAAAGAGCGATGGATCGCGGAAATCGAGATTCAGAAGGATGGCCGCATCCACACGGTCGCCCCTCATGAACTGTGTCATCAGCTCCTTCTCATCACGAAGCCCGTGCGCAAATGCCGTGACGAGGTGGAAGCCGTGTGCGGCCGCGATCTCATCAATGCCCTGGAGAATCTCGGTGTAGAAGCCACTACCTATCCTCGGAAACACAACGCCCAACGTATCCGTGCACCGCCGCGCCAACGTTCGTGCCGCATGGGAGGGGCGGTACGCCAACGCCTCCACAGCCTTTAATACGCGCCGACGCGTCGGTTCCGTGACGAGTGGGCTGTCGTTCAAGACCCGGGAGATGGTCGCTGTCGACAAGCCTGTCTTCCTGCATACATCCTGTAGTGTGGCGTTCATGGTTGTAACCGTTTACATGTGTGATCTGTAAGAAGCGTATCAGCAGGCGTTGTTCGTAGTAAACATAAAAAAAGATCCACAGATCTAAAAATGTGTTGATTTCCTAAATGTAAGGGCTTACATTTGTGCAGATGGGTGAGGTGCAGGATGCAGGGGGAGGAGTGACCATCTTGGGATTGCTGGTACAGAGGAGCGTGCGGCTGGTTAGCGGGGTGGCCGTGGTCTTGGCCGTGGGTGCCGTCGGGTGTGTCAGCGGACCGCGGTTCCATCGGGTGCCCGCGCCGCTCGACGCGGCCATGCTGTACAGCTGGCTGACTCAGCAGCAGGAGGTGACCGGGCTGCTGGGGAATCAGGAGAACGATGACTTCTCCGGCGTGTATCCCAACGCTATGGCGGCCATCTGTTTTATACACGAAGGCGATCCCGCGCGTGCCGAGAAGATTTTCCAATTTTTTGATGCACAGCTGGCGCGTGAGTACCAAGGGCCCCATGTCGGCTTCCATCAATTCTGGAGCGCCAGGACGGGAGCCGTCCACGCGGATACGGATCGATGGATCGGCGACAATGCCTGGCTTCTGATCGCGTTGAATTACTATCACCGTGAGACGGGTACGAAGCGGTTCGAGACGCTGGCGCAGAGGATCGCGAGCGGACTGATCAGCCTTCAGGATAGCGATGGTGGGATCTTCTCCGGCTATAATGTGGCTGGGTTGATGGAGTCGAAATCCACGGAGGGAAATCTGGACTGTTATGCGGCCTTGGTGGACTACCCCAGAGAGCGCGCTCGCGTGCACCATTGGCTGACGAATGAGATGTGGGTGGCGGAAACACAACGATTCCGGATGGGGTCGACCGTCGATGAATCCGCCTTGGACGGCTCGTCCTGGTCCGTGGGTGCCCTGGGACCGTCATGTTCCGGTACCTTGGCTTACGCCGAGGCGCACTTCCTGACAACGGACCGATCCCGCCACACCAAGCAAGAGCTGTTGGGTTTCTCCGACTTCATCGGCAAGGAGCGCATCTGGCTGGAGGGAACGGGACAGATGATTGTGGCCTACAAAGTGGCGGGGATGTCATCCAAGGCCGAACGGCACCTCACAGAGCTACAGAAGGCCGTCATCTGGAGTCGTCGATTCAAAGGCGCGTGCGGATTGCCTTGCTTCACGAGTGATCCCGATTGGAAGGGGGCGGCGGAGAAGATCTTCGTGCCGGCTCAGACTTGGGCTCTCTTCGCGCTCTGGGGGTTCAACCCGATGGAGACGCCGGATCAAGTGGGTATGAAAGAGGGAGATAGAAACTGAGTGGAGGAACGGTATGAATAGTAAGACATCAAAGCAAGCCGCCATTGGTTTGGCGCTCATCGCCACGCTCGCCGCTCTACAGAGCGCCGTGTGTGAGGTAACACTGTATAATCCGAGCTTTGACGATGGCAGTGGCAATGACGCGGACAACTGGACGGAGAACACGCTGGATAAGGCCGCGCGGCAGACGTGGGGGACGCACGACGAGGGTGGAGGGCCCGGCTATACCAACCTAATGTCGCTGACGGCCTTCAATGCCGGTACATACGCGGAGTTCTACCAAGACATCACGAACATCGTGCCCGGCAATATCTATTCGCTCTCGTTTTGGCACGAGGGCGAGCCGGCCTGGAGCGGGTCAAACGTGACGGCGCGCTTCATCTGGATCGACGGTGATTCTGCCTCGATAGACAGCACCGCCATGGATCTCGACGATCACACGCTGCTCTCGGGTTGGACGAATCGCGTTCTCGATGGCGTCGCGCCGAATCACGCGAAGATTCTCCGTGTCCAGTTCGACGCGCAGTGTCCGGGCACTACGGCCGGTGCCACCAAATTGGACGACATGTCGCTCACAGAGTGGCCGGGTCTCTATAATCCCGGGTTTGCAGTTGAGGGCGATGCCTTCTCGGATGCGGATCGATGGATCGAGAACAGCATCGATGGCGCCGCGCGGCAGGACTGGGGCTCGCACGACGGCGATGGGTTCATGATGTCGCTGCCGAGTTACAGCATCGCCACCTATGGCGAGTTCTACCAGGTGGTTGGTGGCGTGACACCGGGACACATCTACTCGCTTTCTTTCTGGCAGACTGGCGATGCGAACTGGACCGGCTCGAATGCGACGGCTCGTCTCATCTGGCTTAACAGCACGTCAAACACAATCGATAGTGCCACGATGAGTCTGGATGCGTGGACGCTTGATGGGGCGGGCTGGACGAATCATATTTTGAAAGGGCAGGCGCCCCTGGCCGCCGCCTCCATTCGCGTACAGTTTGACGCCCAGTCGCCCGTGTCATCCCCCGGCGGCGCGGTGAAGATTGATGAGCTGACGCTAACCAATGTGGCGCCGCACGGGACGCTCCTGTTGCTTAGATGAGATGAAGTGAGCGATGCATAGATGAAATCCATAAGCGGCGTGTTCGTTGCTCTCACGCTTGTGGTTCAGGGCTTGGCATTACGCGTGATGGCCCGGGAGGGGGCACCGCCCTCACTCAAGCACTTCTACGAAATTGCGGCGGCCCGCGCCCCCGGCTGCTACCCGCGGTGGCTGTCCCATGAACAGGCCTTCTGGACGATCGTGGGGGTTGCCGATGACGCGAAGGAAAGCATCTTCTGCGAAGACGGCACGATTGAGCACCACAAGAGAGGCTTTACACTCATGCCCCTGCTGTTCACCGACGGCACGCTGGTTACCCGCAATCAAGCCGATGTGAGTCAGTCGCTGGCAGACAACTGCCTTCCGATCCCTTCCGTGCACTGGCGCTATGCCTTCCTGGGGATGGACATCACCATGCTGGCGTCCGGGCCGGTGGGCGATTCCGCGACCTATATCCGCTACACGATCCATAACCGGGGGCGCCGCAACGCGAGCGGCAAACTCTTCCTGCTGCTACGCCCCTTCCAGCTCTATCCCCCCTGGCAGGGCGAAGGGGAAGGGGAGAATGAAGCGGAAGGAAAAGGCCTCGGCGGCCTGACGCATATCCGGTCGATTAGGCGAACGCCGCAAGGACTCGACATCAGTGATCAATACCACATCGCGCTTCTCTCCACACCCGATGGCTTCGGCACGGCACATGGCAAACCGGCGCTCACTCCGTCCTGCCGGGACACGCTGATAGACGAGTTGCAGAGCGGAACGCTTCCCGTCGGCCAGGACATAGCCGATCCAGATGAGTTCGCGTCGGCCGTGGTGGCGTATGACTTCAGTCTCGCGCCGGGCGACCGTCGCGATGTCTTCGTCGCCATGCCCCTGTACGGAAAACAATCAATGGGCGAGGCGGGTCAGTCGGATGGCGCGCTTGCCGTTTCGTTCGAATCCATGCAGAAGGCCTCGGCATCCTTCTGGACGGCCCAATTGGATCGCATCCGCGTGGAGATTCCTGAGCCCGGTATGGTCGATGCCCTCAAGGCCAGTGTGGCGTACAGTTTTGTGACCAAAGACGGGCCGTGGTTGCAGCCCGGGTGCTGGTGTTATGACAAGTCATGGATTCGAGATGGGGGCGTGGCCGCTGTGGCGCTCATGCGATTCGGCTTCTTCGACGAAGCCCGGGCGTTCCTTGACGCGTACACCACGAACCAGTTTGAGACGGGTGAGATTCCCTGTGTGATCGATAACAAGGCCGCGAACCCGTTCTGGGAAGGCATCAGCGAGTACGACAGCCAGGGCGAGTATGTCTATGCGATTTTGCAGTACTACCGGTTCACACACGACCGTGCGTTCCTTGAAGGGAAGCTGACGAATGTTGTCCAGTCCCTCCAGTTTGCCGAGCAACTCCGGGACAAGCGCACGGGACCGGACTACCAGAACGACCCCGATAAGAAGCTCTTGTACGGGTTGATTTCAAAGTCGTACGCGAATCACAACTACTACGACAATCTCTGGACCCTCAAGGCCTGGAAGGACGGGCGCGCCATGGCCTGCATTCTTGGGCGGAACGAGTTGGCCGAGTGGATGGACGGGCAGTACAGCGCACTCAAACACTCGGTAAAAACCTCGATGATGGGAGTGATCGAAAGACACGGAATCGACTACATCCCAGAGTATCCGGAGGGAACGCATTTCTGGGCGGCGTCCATTGGGGCGGGCGTGGCGCGCTGCGGAGAGAAGGACGCGATGCCACCAGCCGCCCTGCAGCGAACGTTTGACAAGTACCATGCACAGCTGCGGGAATGGCTCATGCCCGGCGCGGTCTACCGCTTTACGCCGGAGGAGATGCCCATCGTGGAAACCTTTCTGTATATGGATCGCAAGGATCAAGCCGTCGAGCTCCTGCGGTTCATGCTGGCACACCGCAAGCCTGTTGGGTGGAACCAGTGGCCGGAGGTCGTCAACAGTGACGAACGCGCGCCCACGATCTTCGGCGACATGCCGCATACGTGGGTTAGTGCCCAGTACGTCCTGGCCCTGATGAGCCTGTTGCTTTACGAGGACGGCGATGCGCTGGTCCTCGGCCACGGCATTCCGGCGGAATGGGTACGGGCGGCAGACGGCGTCTCAATTGCTGATGTTCCGACGCACTTCGGCCGTGTGAGCTATCGAATGGCAGCCATTGACGACGATGTCCGGGTGACGCTCTCCGGCACCGCCGTCCCTCCAAAGGGATTCATCGTAAAGTCTCCTCTGCCTGCGCCGATCCGTCACGTGCTGGTGAACGGAACCCCCTGGTCCGATTTCTCCGACAAGGAAGTGCGGGTCAACGCTTTGCCTGTCAGCATGGTCATCGCGTACTGAGGCCACCGAAGGTGTCAGCCATGCGCCCAAGCATCTCAGCTGGAGTCAGAAGCGCAACCCGCTTGCACAACCGATGCAAGGGGGGCTGATGGTGGTGTTTCTGCTGTGTGCGATCCCGAGCGGGGTGGGAATAATTTGCGTCAAGCGGGCCTATACGAGTGGATTGCACCAGCGTACACCGGGGAAGCGAGCGAAGTCGGTGTCGGTCGAACAGACCTCGCAGGCATACTCCAGCGCCAAGGCCGCAAGATGGGCATCTGTCGTCAGGTTACCGGCTGTACCCGCAGCCGAAAGCAGTGACTCAACGCGCTGCCAATGGTCCTCCCGTGGCACGGCGACGCGCACGGGTGGCTGCGCCAGCCACTCGTTGACGTAGGTGCTCGCCTCCAGCAGGGAGAGCGGTGTGGCAAGAATGCGCGGATTCGTACCAATCCGAACAAACCCCAAGATAGTGACCCATGCCAGATATACCGGGTCCTCAGCCGAGAGCAGTGCTTCCAGCCACCTCTTGGCAACGCCGTGGCGTGGCGCATCTGCGTTCACTGCGTGGAGGAGAATGTTGACATCAAGGAGCCGCATGATCCTCCCTTATCGCGCTCAAATCGTCCATCTCATCGGCCAGTTGGCCAACCTTGTCATAGTCAACGCCCGGCAGGAGACCCAGCGACTTCGGCGTGATGCGATACGGCGTGGGTCGCGTCGGCCGACGCAGGGCGTCCAGCCCTGCCCGCAGAACGCGATTGAGCGTGACCTTGTAGGGCACTCCGCCCCGTCCCGCAATCTCCTTCAATTCACGGTCGATGGTATCATCCAGTGTGATGGTTGTTCTCATAGCATCAAGATGATTGCATGAGAGGCGTCATGATGTCAATTGATTTCCGCCGCGCTCCCCCTCAGTGACGTGCCGACCGTTCGTACTCAGCGTCTCCGAAAGATGCCTTCAAAAATGGCGGGTCTCTTGCCGGTGGCCGGCTGGGGGTATTCCGTAATAGAGGTCTCGGGCTCCCGGTCAAAGCCTGCATCGTGCAGCTCTTCAATCAACTGCGCTTGTGTGAGGAAGCATTGCGGTCTTCCCGAAAATTGGGTGAATACAAACGCTTCCCCTTCGACTGGTTCTGTGTCGGGGGGGAACGTGCTCCTGGAAAAAGTGAAGACGAAGAGCGGGGCACCCGAACGTGCCGCACGTGCGGCTTCGCGCACGGCGGCGCGGAATTCATGGCAAGAGCAGGCCAGATTCCAGATTCCGTGGGCAACAATGAAGTCGAACGAATTATCGGCAACGGGTAGATGGTCCATCGGCGCGCGTTGAATATGGAGACGGTCTGTTAATCCTTCTTCATGCGCACGCCGATCCGCCGCCATCAGCATGCGCTCCGAAAGATCGAGGCCGAGAACGTCCCAGCCCAGGCGGGCGAGCGGCACGGCGTTGCAGCCGGCACCGCAGCCAATGTCGAGCAGGCGATGGCCCGCCACCCGCTCTGGTTGGCTGGCGACGAACTGCATCAGGACCGCATTCGGCGGGGAGGTGGAAAACCGGGCGACCATCTCCGGCGAGTTCCATGGCGAATCCGACCAGAGCTCGATCCGGTTGCCTTCCGGGTCGCGCAGGAAGAAGGCCTGCCCACCCATGCGGCACTCTCGGATCGGATCAACCGCAATGTTCTGGTTCACGAGTGCCCGCCTCGCGGCCCACAGGTCGGCGACCTCAAACGTAAGGGTGACGCCTGCTCCTGCCGCAGATCGAATCGACGCCCGCTCTGCATTGGCGACGCTTAGGCACGCGCAGGGCGTTACCGAGAATTCGACAAGCCAGTCGGTCGTCGTTTTCACGGGAAGGCCCAGAACATCGCGATAGAACAGGACCGTCCGGTCCCAGCGGTCGCAATACAGAATGGTATTCAGGGTTTCGATATTCATATGTGTTGCGCTCCCGTGGCCGGCAAAAACCTTTGCGGTCGGTCTATTCTCTCATTTCACCATTATGCCTACCGCGTGCCCA
>JABMPJ010000195.1 GCA_013203785.1 Lentisphaerota bacterium
CTTTTCCGTACTCGTACACGCACTCGTACACGCATATCTCTTTGGTCTCACTTGAAAGGTTGCGTATTTCATCACTAGTCATTGCCAACGAGGCCTTTATCGACAGACAAGAATCTGTCGTGGGCGCGCTGACACTTCTGTGGAGATGTTGGGGCTGCACCGGCCAAGAACTCTAGGCGCGCGCGTTTAAGGATCTGGGCGGACCACTGTTCCAGGCCGGAGTGCCGTAGCCGGCCGATCAGCAGGACGTGCTCTGCCCCGTGTGTGATTCAGAATTGGAGGTGGAAGAGCACAAGAGAGAAAGCGCAGTAAGATGTACGACGGATGACCGGGCTCGAGGGCGTGTGAGGAGGGGGCACGTCTCGGGCACGTCTCGGGCACGTGTGGTCTTCTGTCTTGGCATACGCAATCTGTGTCTGTTACTCGGTCGGCGCTGGGGCCGGGACGGCCCCGCGCTACGGCGATCCCATGCGAATCAACGGCACGTGAGCGAATCAGCCACTCACGCTGAAGAATAGTGAACCTCTTGAAGCCACTGTCCTGCAACGAATCCCAGATGCCATCACGACAGGTGCGACCCAAAAAAGGATGACAGAACCACATCTCTCTGCTACGAATACCCCGTCGGGCTGTAGACCGGCCCACTTACGAAGGAAGGTGGCGCAGCGATGAAGGTGCTTTGGATTCTGTGGATCGCACTGGGGTGTCTGGTGGCGGGGTGTTCGGACGACGGCGGGGGGGACAGCGGCTGTATCACGCTCGGGCACGAAACGGTAGCCCAGCAGGCCCGGCAGATTGATACTCCACTGAGGCAGATCCTCATCGAGGCTCGCATCGTCGGGGTTCGCAAGGACCATTTGATCTATCTGGGGCTGGACTTCAATCAGACGGCGGAGATCGGGACCGATGGTGGCGGCACCAAGGGTTCATCGAGCGGAGACGGGCGAAACCTAGTGGTCAACACATCGGTCTTGGGTGGGCCCAACAACGTGCAGTATCTTGTGGCTGGCTCGCAGTCGGCCGGCGAAAATGTCGGTTATATCACACCCGGGTTTTCCGATCCCTTTGGGCTTGTCCGTGCTTTCATGCAGCTCCCCTTCGAGTCATGCGTCGATTTTAATGAGAGTGATGTCGTGGAGCCAACCGGTCTGTCTGGACTGCCTGGTGAGCGCAATCTTGGTGCGGCGGATATGGGGTATGGGGGCAGTACGCTCTATTTTACCCAGGTGTCGGACGCCGCGATCAATGCGGCCCTGAATACGCTGCAGTACTCTGATGGCAATACCATCATCTCAGCTCCCTCTGTGTCGCTCTACGACGGACAGCGCACAGCCCTGATGGTGAACGAATTTCAGCCCTCACTGGATCAGCTGGAGAAGCCTTTTGCCGACCAGGTCAGCCGCGTGACAAGTGATACGTCCGATATTTCGACCGGCATTGTTCTGGATGTGCGACCGGTGATTACGGCGGAGAACCAGATTTCTCTGGAACTCCGTCCCGGTACACTGGGCGTCTCCTTCTCCCGACGTATACCTTTGAACGTGGGGGACCAGCCGTCCGATTTGGTCGTTCCCGTCGTGCAGCCAAGTCGCAACATGACGACGATCATTGTGACCGACGGAGAGACCGTGGTGTTGGGTGGCCTGAAACGAAGCGGATCAGAAACCGTCGAAGCCGGCGTCCCGTTCTTGGGAGATGTCCCGATTCTCGGGGCACTGTTTCGGCAGACCGGACTGGACGATGAGCGTCAGAACCTGCTCATTTTTGTGACGGCACGGATCATTGATCCGGCAGGATCCTGAGCGCTAGTCCGCTGCGTAGAGACGTCGGATATGCTCGCTGACCTCTGCAATCGTCAGGCCGTCTGTATCAACCTGGTGGGGCAGGGCGGCGTAGAGAGGCTGCCGACTTTCCAGGATACCAAGGATCTTCTTCATTTTATCCTCTCCCGCCAGGAGAGGCCGAGTGGTGTCATGTGCCACGCGGTCGAGGATTGTCTCGGGTGAGGCCTGCAGACAAACCAACAGGCCGGTCGCGGCGAAATCACTGAGGTTGTCCGGGTTGAGCACGACGCCCCCACCGGTGCCCACCACAAGGCCCTCCCGTGCGGCCAGCTCGCAGACCAGGTTGCGCTCGAGATCGCGGAAATAGGGTTCACCATCGGTCGCGAAAATTTCCGTGATGGGGCGCCCCTCTCGCTCCTCGATAATGGCATCCATATCGACAAAAGATAGCCCCAGTGCGGTGGCGAGTTTCCGGCCGACGCTGGTCTTCCCTGTACCCATAAAGCCAATAAGAACAATGTTGCGCATGGTCCTCCCTCCTTGCAAGGCTGGGAGTATCTGCGGTGCCGCTGGGTACTGTCAATAATGATCTGGTTTCTCCTTGACCCATGGTCGCAGAAGAGCAATATGAACCAAGAATTGAGTGTTTATGCAGCGGTTTGCAGCGGTTTCTGATTAAGGAGGTCTATCATGCATAGTTATCGTCGTTATTTCGATTGGTTCTTCTCTCTTGTAGCAGTATGCCTGTTGCTCTCAGGGGCTGTGGCGTCGGCCGATCTGAACTGGGGCGCGGTACAGTGGCCATTCGGCACCACGACAACCGTTGGGGTCGCGACCGAAAGTCTCTTTGGTCGCGTCTATAAAGCGGGGGTGACCGACAGCCCGGGACAAGGGGCTGGTATTGCGGCTGAACTGGGCTACGGCAATGACGGGACCCTCCCGTGGGCTGATCCTTCATGGACGTGGGGGGCGGCATCGTATTTCAGCGACATAGATAACGATGATCAGTATGTCGCCACGGTTACGCCGGTTGCGGCGGGGGTGTATGATTATGCCTATCGATTCACGGATGACGGCTTCACGTACCTCTATGCGGACATGCGGGATATCGCCCACCCGTCGCCGCCGGGAGGGTCAGATGACGGTTATGACCCCGCCGATGCAGGTCACCTGGTAGTGGAAGAAGGAGGAGACGTTCTCTGCCCCAAATGGGTGCAGCCGCCAGACTGTGAATTTGGCGTGGATCTGCCCAGCTACGCGATTCCTCCTGACGAAGTGTTGCCTCCGGAGCCACGTTGGGTGGTCGGCGATGACTGGCTGTGCGACGGACGGCCCATTACCGCGATTCGCTGGTGGGGATCGTATCCTGGCTGGGGCGCACCGGGATTGCCTCCTTTGCGACCTATTGCGTTTCGCCTGACGTGGTACACCGATATCCCTGCCACCCCTACCTTTGAGTCTCCAGGCTACAGCCGACCGGGCGATAGGCTGACCAACGTGGTGGTCGCGCTGTTGCCCCCGGGAGTCGGCTCCCTGAATCCGGGCGAAGTGACGGAGACCTATTACTGCACAGTGCCCAAAATAGTGCCCCCGGGCGTGGAGCATGAATATGAGTATTTTGTCAAACTTCCGGAACCGTGGAACGAGAAACGGGGACGGATCTACTGGCTGACGATTGAGGCCATCTATCCGTTTGGCTATGAGCCCGATCCGATCCATCCCGAATGGGGCTGGAAGACATCCACCGAGGTGGACATCATCGACGATGCGGTGGTATGGCCGGGTGACTTGCCTCCTGAGACCTGGCTGGAGATGATCTGGCCCGCCTACCCATGGCTTCCGGGGCTCTTCTATCCGCCCGACCAAACCACGAATCACTTCGGGATGCTCATAGGTGAGTTCAATCAGGGCCCATCAATCAACATGGCGTTCGAGCTCCTCACAGATGTCTGTCCGCGCCGTACCGAGAAATGGGAGCAGCCTCCGGACATGATCGAAGGCACCGATATGTGGAGCTGGATGACCCTCGGGGAGACGCAGCGGTCGGAGTTCCTGCGAGCGGATGATTTCATCTCAGATGGCCGCCGCATCACGGACATTCACTGGTGGGGATCCTACAGCAACTGGATGATCCAGGTGAATGGCTCTGAAACCAACCCGATCGCACCGCCAGGGACGAACGCCTTTATGCGTCCACTGGGCTTCAATCTGAGCTGGCACACCAATAGTCCGGGGCTGTGCACGCCGGGGGCGGAGTTGACCAATGTCTTTGTCGACATCGCTTACTGCCATGAGATGTTCTATGGCACGGTGTTTCAGTATTGGGAGGCCCCCCCTCTCTTCGAGCACGAATACCAGTATTACGTAGACTTGCTGGATGTAGCCGAGCCGTGGTACGAGCTGAAGGATGGACACTATTGGCTCAATATTGAGGCGGTCTTCGATCCGCTGTTCGTGCCCAGTGACCAAGGCGAGAATCTGCACGGCGGGTGGGGCTGGAAAATCTCACTGTTGCCGCCGGAAGGAATGCCGGATTGCTTTGCCGCCGTATCGAACCGGTTGGGCGGGGCATGGGAGGTCGATCCTGTCGGTCTGCCGCCAGGTCATCCGCGGGAATTCGATTTCTACAACCTGGCATTCGAGTTGACCACCGATGAGATCTCTACCAACAGTCCAACCCTACCGATCGTGATCACAAACACAGTGACGGCGGGTACCAGCACGACCCATGTGGTGACGTCTGTGGGCACATCGGGTACCGGCACGCAGTATCTACAGATGAACACCAATCTGCTGACCAATGTGTGGACGGATGTGGCTGGGCAGGTGAAGGTGGCCCCGTTCCCGCCGCCCATCACAAACACATGGATGCGCGTGGGTGCCACGGAGACCAGCGTGTTCTATCGCGTGCTGGAGAAATAGGGCGCACCGAACGTCAGCGATCAGAGCTCGAAAACCGCATTTCTGAGCTCTGACGGGCGGCTGAATCGTCTTTCCCGTCACGACGTGGCGGGTTAGACTTCCCCCCGTGAATATCAAACCACTTTTGAGCCTCGTGGCGCTGAGCCTGCTTTCCGGATCGGCTGCGGCCATGGGGCCGCACGAACTCCTTGTGCTGGCGAATGAGAATTCGGAGGGCTCGGTCACCATCGCCCGCCGCTACATGGAGTGGCGACGCATCCCACCGTCCAACCTAGTGCTTCTCAAGCTACCGGCTCCCTATGCTGAGGGCCAGACCGGCATGGGCTTGGATGAGTTCAAACGGCTTATTCTGAACCCAGCATCAAAGGCGGTGCGCCAGCGCGGCATAGACGATCACATCCTGGCTTGGGTCTATTCGACCGGATTCCCAACCCGCATTGATACCCCGGAGCGGATCTCCATACTTGGCGCGACCTTCCTGCGTGGCGAACCTCCAGTGGCTGAGGCGATCCTCAAGGCGCAGTACGCCTCGCCCCTCTTTGCCGGACCGGAGTGGTTGCGCGGCACGATCAGCGCCCCGCAGACGTTCGATCAGTATGCCAAGTGGATTAACCGCGATATGCCGCTGCCAAGCATGATGCTGGGCTATACCGGTGAACGGGGCAACACGGGGGAGGAGGTCGCGTCGGCGTTGTGGAAAGGGGTGCAGTCGGACCGCACCCATCCCACCGGCACGGTCTATTTTGTAACGACCGGAGATAAGCGCTCTCCCTGTCGTGAGTGGCAGTACGAGGGTGCCAAGAGGGAGCTGGCCCAGAAGGGCGTTGCCGCTGTGGTGACCGCCAGTTTTCCGGAGGGGAAGCGCGATGTGTTGGGGCTTATGACCGGCACCGCCTCCGTCAAGCCGGGGCGCGTGAAGGGCTATGTGCCGGGTAGTCTTGCTGAGCATCTTACCAGTTTTGCGGGTGCTTTTGAACAGGCCAGCCAGTCGAAAATGTCGCTCTGGATCAGGGATGGGGCCACGCTGAGCGCGGGCACCGTGACCGAACCGCGGGCGATGTACCACAAGTTTCCGACGGCCCGTTTCTACGTCTACTACGCGCAGGGGTGCACGGCGATCGAAAGTTTCTATCAAGCGCTACGCTGTCCCCTACAGATTTTACTCCTCGGCGATCCACTCGCGTCGCCATGGGCTGTCTCGGATGAGGTCGTCTTGGCGGAGCTCCCGGTGGCACCGGTATCGGTGCCATTCGTCGTTTCGGCACTCCTTAAGCGAAGCGATCCCATGCGGTTCTACAGCCGCTACCTTTGGCTCGTCGACGGCCGAGTGGTGGGCGAGGGCAAGCGCCTACAGATCGAGACGGCGGGGCTAACCCCTGGCGCGCACCAACTGCGCGTGGTGGCCTACAGCACCGGTCTGGTACGTCATCAAATCTTTGCAGTAGAGGAATTTACGGTTCAATGAGTGCAGCAGGCGGAAAGCGTAAATGCGTGTTCTTGGACCGCGATGGGATCGTAAACGAGCGCACTTACCCGGGCTACATCGAACGCTGGGAAGATTTTCGGATGCTGGCTCCCTTTCCTGACGTGTTACGCAAGGTGCGTGCGATGGGGTACGTGGCGGTCATTATCACCAATCAGCGCGGGGTGGGGCTTGGTAGCATGACGCAGGAGGCCGTCGACCGGATCCATGCCAACTTGCGGGCCCAGTTAAAGAAGGAGCATGGTGTAGAACTACTCGACATCATCTGTTGTCCCCACCTGTGCGATGCGTGCAGCTGCCGCAAGCCTCAGCCGGGAATGTTACTCGATGCGGCGCGGCGGCACGGCCTCGACCTATCCGCGTCCTGGATGATTGGTGATAACGAATCGGATGTTGAAGCGGGACGCCGCGCGGGGTGTCGTACGGTGCTTGTGGCCGAGGCGCCAGCTGACACGGTTGCCACGATCTGCCTGCCCTCGATGGAGGAGTTGGCGGTGCGGATCGAAGATATTCTCGCCGAATAGCGGGCAGCGGCATAGACTGCACGTTTTAGCGATCTGGATGGGTGTCGGCAGGGGAGAGCGGTAGGAGTGAAGAAGATGACAGTATCAGTGGTAACGGGTGGTGCGGGTTTTTTGGGGTCACATCTGTGTGATCGACTGCTGGGTGAGGGGCACCAGGTCATCTGCCTGGACAACTTGATCACGGGTAACGTGGCCAATATCGAGCATTTGGCGGGCAACGAAAAATTCCATTTCATCAAGCAGGATGTGACGGAGTACATCTACCTTCCCGGACAGGTGGACTTCATCTACCACTTCGCCTCACCTGCCAGTCCTATTGACTACCTGGAACTCCCCATCCAGACGCTCAAGGTAGGAAGCCTGGGGACGCACAAGGCGCTTGGCTTGGCACGGGCCAAGGGCGCGCGCTTCCTTCTGGCCTCGACCTCTGAGACGTACGGTGATCCGCTGGTGCATCCGCAGCCCGAAACCTATTGGGGCAACGTCAATCCGGTCGGGCCGCGCGGCGTCTACGATGAGGCCAAGCGATTCGCAGAGGCCATGACGATGGCCTACCGGCGCTTTCATGGCGTCGACGCCAAAATCGTGCGTATCTTTAATACCTATGGCCCGCGTATGCGGGCCAAGGACGGTCGCGCCGTGCCGGCCTTCGTGAGTCAGGCGCTGGATGGTGATCCGATTACGGTCTTTGGAGATGGAAGTCAGACGCGCAGTTTCTGTTATGTGAACGACCTGTTGCGCGGGATCATGGCGTTGGCCCGCAGTGAAGAGAGCGGCCCAATTAACATCGGGAATCCGGCTGAGATGACGATTCTGCAATTGGCCGAGAAGATCATCGCCATGACCGGCAGCGCGTCGCAGATCATCCATGAGGGACTGCCCACGGATGACCCGAAGGTCCGTCAGCCCGACATCACATTGGCGCGCACCCGTCTCAACTGGGCTCCCGAGATCGAGGTCGACGAAGGCCTGCCGATCACGATCGACTACTTCAAGTCACTTCGGTAGGGGCCTTGTTGAAGCGGGTCGGTTAAGGATATCCTCCCGCCTTGTCGCCACTCTTAGCCGGACACCCTTAACCGCTCTTCTTTACTCGTCGTCGGTCTCTTCCACTTCGCTCTCTGTCGCGTCCTCTACCTCGACGTCGATGGCGCCGTCCGCGTCTGTCGTGAGTTGGGCTTCTGCCGCCTCGATTTCCTCAGCGGCGACCTCGTCCTCACGGGCGAGGGGGGAGGAGGAAACGAGGGTGTCGCCCTCATCCAGATTGATCAGTCGTACGCCTTGTGTGGCGCGGCCAATGGTGCGGACATCGGCCACATCCATCTTGATCATCTTGCCGTTGGCGGTGATGAGCATGAGGGCATCGTCCTCCAGGACGCTGTGTGCACCGACCACCTTGCCGTTGCGCTCGGAGGTCCGGATGGCAATGATGCCGCTACCACCGCGGCTCTGGATGCGATACTCGTCGAAAGAGGTGCGCTTGCCGTAGCCGTTCTCGGTGCAGACCAGGAAGGTGGCCTCCGCGCTCAACACTTCCATGCTTTGGACACGGTCACCCTCGCGCAGCTTGATGCCGCGCACGCCGCGTGTGGCGCGACCTTGGTCGCGCAATTGGGTCTCGTCGAAGTGGATGCTCTTACCCTCGGCCGTCGTGATGATCACTTCATCCTCGCCCTCGGTCAGCTTGACCTCGATCAGGCGGTCGTCTTCATCGATGTTGATCGCGATGATGCCGCCCTGGCGAATGTTGCTGTACCGGCCCAGGTTGGTCTTCTTGACGACACCCCTTTCGGTGGCCATGAGCAGGAAGCGCTTCTCGTCGTATTCGCGCACCCGGATCATGGCGGCGATCTGTTCTTCGTTGCTGATATTGAGCATGTTGACGATGGCTTTGCCGCGCGAGGTACGCGAAGCCTCGGGAATCTCGTAGACCTTCTCCCAATAGACCCGCCCGGCGCTGGTGAAGAAGAGTATCGTATCGTGCGTGTTGGCTACGAAGAGGTGCTCCACAAAATCTTCATCGCGTGTGGCCATACCGGCCACACCCTTGCCACCCCGCCGCTGAGCCTTGAAGGTATCGATCGGTACGCGCTTGATGTAGCCGACATGGCTGATCGTGATGATGCAGGGCTGGTCGGCAATGAGGTCTTCCATATTGACCTCGCCCTCGGCGTGCGTGATGTCGGTGCGGCGCGGGTCGCCGTATTTCTCCTTGAGCTCACGTAGATCGTCTTTGATCAGACCAAATATCTTGCCGGGGTTCTCGAGGAGGTCGCGCAGGTAGGAGATGCGCTTGATCAGCTCGAGATATTCGGCCTCAAGCTTCTCACGCTCAAGTCCGGTCAGCTGGTAGAGGCGCATGTCGAGAATGGCGTTGGCTTGGATCTCGGTCAGGGCAAAGTTGCTGACCAGAGCGAGGCGGGCCTCGTCACGGTTGGTGGAGCTCCGGATGATCTTGACCACGGCATCCATGTTGTCGGTGGCGATACGGAGGCCTTCCAGGATATGGGCACGGGCCTCGGCCTTTTCGAGGTCGAACTGGGTGCGGCGTGTAATCACGTCGAAGCGGTGGTCCGTAAAGCAGCGGATCAGCTGCTTCAGGTTCATCTCGTGCGGCTGGCCCTTGTGAATGGCCAGCATGATGGCGCCGAAGGTGGTCTGGAGCTGGGTGTGCTTATAGAGCTGGTTGAGGATGACCTTGGGAATGACGCCGCGCTTGAGTTCGATCACGACGCGGATGCCCTGGCTGTTGGATTCGTCGCGCAGAGCAGAGATGCCTTCAATTGTCTTGGATTGGACCAGGTGGGCTATGCTCTCGATAAGATTCGTCTTGTTGACCGTGTAGGGGATCTCGGTGACGATAATAGTGTCTTTGCCCGTGTCGCCCTCTAGAACGGTGGCTCGCCCTCGCACGCGCATGTGGCCGCGTCCGGTGCGGTACATGCTGTCGATGCCGGCCCTTCCGCAGATGATGCCGCCTGTTGGGAAATCGGGGCCTTTAACGAAAGTGAGCAGATCATCGATGGGGCAATCCGGGTTGTCGATTTGATGGATGATCGCCTCGGTCAGCTCATTGAGGTTGTGGGGCGGGATGTTGGTCGCCATGCCGACGGCAATACCGGTCGATCCGTTGAGAAGCAGGTTGGGCAGGCGTGAGGGCAGGACAAGGGGCTGTTCGAGTGATTCGTCGTAGTTGGGGCCAAAGTCGACCGTATCCTTCTCAATATCGGCCAGCATCTCCTCGGCGTGACGGTCCATGCGGATCTCGGTGTATCGCATCGCAGCGGCGTTATCGCCATCGATCGAACCGAAGTTGCCCTGTCCGTCGACGAGGAGGTAGCGCAAGGAGAAGTCCTGGGCCATACGAACGATGGTGTCGTAGACCGCGGTATCGCCGTGGGGGTGGTACTTACCGATGACGTCACCGACCACGCGGGCCGACTTCTTGTAGGGGCGGCTGTGTGTATTGCTCAGGTCATGCATGGCAAAGAGCACGCGGCGGTGGACGGGCTTGAGTCCGTCGCGCGCATCGGGCAGGGCGCGACCGATGATGACGCTCATGGAGTAGTCAATATAGGAGGAGCGCATCTCCTCGCGGATGTTGATGTCTTCAATACGTTCGGGTGTCAGGTCGTCAGTCTCAGTATCCATCTAGATGTCCAGGTTGCGAACGTTCTTGGCGTTCTCTTCGATAAACTGTCGGCGTGGCGGCACTTCGTCGCCCATCAGGATCGTGAATATTTCATCCGCACTGGCGGCACCTTCGATCACAACTTTGAGCAGCTTGCGCGATGCGGGATCCATTGTGGTGTCGAAGAGCTGATCGGGATTCATCTCGCCCAGCCCCTTGTAGCGCTGAATGGTGAGTCCTTTACGGCCCATCTCACGTACCCGGTCAAGCAGGACCGGTATGGCGTGAATGGGTACCGGGGCGGCATCACCCTCGGCCAGGAAACAGAGCGGTGTCTCCGACCCCTCATACTGTGTAATCGCGACCCCCTTCTTGGCGAGGGCCTCGATGACCTTGGTCAGCGAGGAGGCCACATAGAGCTCCTCCCAGTCGAACTGGGGGGTGCCTTCGGGCATCTGTGAATCGTCGACACCGGCATCATCGGTGAAGATCTCGAGCTGCAGGCCCAAACGTGTCTCGACCTCTTCGCGCAACTGTTTGAGCTCGGCATCGGTGTAGGCGTAATGGCGCTCAGGTTCGTCGTCGCCGTTGATCGTCACGACGAATTTTGGGAAGAGACCGTCGCTCTCACGTCGCAGCGAAAGGAAGTCGTTGATCTTGACCCCCTTTTGTGAAAGGCGGTGCGCGATCTGTTCCAGCCGGGTAAGGGTCTCGAGTAGATTGGCCAGCTTGGTACCGGTGTAGGTGTGCACCTCGTCGGCGGTGCTCAAGGCCATGTCGCCTGTCCCCATTTCGAGGAGCTTGCGTGTCAGCTGTTCCTCCGACTCGATATACTCTTCGTGACGCTTGCGCGTGATCTTATAGAGCGGGGGCTGGGCCAGGTAGACAAAGCCTTGCTCGATCAGCTCGCGCATCTGGCGGTAGAAGAAGGTCAGGAGGAGTGTCCGGATGTGAGCACCGTCCACATCGGCATCGGTCATGATGATGATTTTGTGGTAGCGGACCTTCGCGACATCAAAGTCGTCGGAGCCGATCCCGGCACCGATAGCGGTGATGAGATTCCTGATCTCCTTGTTGTTCAGGATCTTGTCCAGACGGGCCTTCTCGACATTGAGGACCTTACCGCGTAGCGGCAGGATGGCCTGGAATTCACGCTTGCGGCCCTGTTTGGCCGAGCCACCGGCGCTGTCGCCCTCGACGATGTAGAGCTCGCACTTGCTGGGATCGCGCTCCGAGCAATCGGCCAGTTTGCCGGGGAGTCCACCGCCATCCAGGGCACCCTTGCGACGGGTCAGGTCACGCGCTTTGCGCGCCGCAGCACGGGCGCGGGCTGCCAGAAGGGATTTCTCGATGATACGCTTGGCCACAGAGGGGTGCTCCTCCAAGTAGGCGCTGAGTTCCTCATTCACGATGGATTCGACAATGCCCTGGATCTCGCTGTTGCCGAGCTTGGTCTTGGTCTGCCCTTCAAATTGCGGATCGGGAAGCTTGACGCTGACGACAGCGGTGAGCCCCTCACGGATATCTTCGCCACTCATCGACTCTTTCTCGTTCTTGATGAGCTTGCTGCCGCGCGCGTAAGCGTTAATCGTGCGGGTCAGGGCGGAGCGAAAGCCGCTCAAGTGGGTGCCGCCTTCGATCGTATTGATGTTGTTGGCGAAGGTCAGCACGGTCTCGTTGTAGGCGTCGGTGTACTGCAATGCGATCTCGGCGACGACGTTGTCGCGCTCTTTTTCGAAGTAGACCGGGTCGGGGTGAACGGCGTTCTTATTGCGATTGAGGTGCAGCACAAATTCGGAAATACCGCCTTCGTACTTGAAGCTCTCCGCTCTGGCGGGCTCCTCCTGCGAGAGGTTAATCTCGATGCCCTTGTTGAGAAAAGAGAGTTCCCTCATGCGATCGGCAATGATGTCCCACTGGAACTCGCGCGTGTTGAAGATGGTGGAATCCGGCATGAACGTGATCTTGGTGCCGGTGGTCTTGGTCTCCCCCACGACGGTGAGCTCGCTGACCGGGCGTCCCCTCTCGAAGCGTTGGTGGTGGGCCTTGCCATCGCGGCGGACCTCGACCTCAAGCCATTCGCTCAGCGCGTTGACACAGGAGACGCCGACGCCATGCAGGCCGCCCGAGACCTTGTAACTGTCGTTGTCGAACTTACCGCCGGCGTGCAGCGTGGTGAGCACCACGGTGACGGCTGGCTTCTTCTCGGTGGCGTGAATATCGACCGGAATACCGCGGCCGTTGTCGTTGACGGTGACGGAGCCATCGGCATTGATCGAGATGTGAATATGCGTGCAATAGCCCGCCAGTGCCTCGTCAATACTGTTGTCCGTGACCTCGTAAACACAATGGTGAAAACCACGCACCGACGTGTCGCCGATATACATGGCCGGACGCTTCCGAACCGCGTCGATTCCTTCGAGAACGGTGATGTTCGTAGCGTCGTAAGTGGCTCCCTTTTTCTGCTCCGGCATAGACTTCGCCTTCCCCCCTATATTTAGTGTAAATTGGTATCATGGACGTGCGTCGAACTCAAGGTAATGTGGTCTGAAATGAAAAGAAAATTGCGTCTGAGCCCCCTGAAAATGGCCCGATTACCGGGTATGGCGGGTCAGTTGTCGGTGGAAAGCATTCGATGGTAGTCAATACCCTCGGCGGCGAGGACCATGGCGGTGAGCGGGAGTCCGTTGGTGGAGTCTATGAGGTGCTCGTAGTAGTCGGTGTATTCGTGCTCCGTGTCAACGTCGTCGGAGGGAGCGCGCACGCCGAAAAGGACCATATCGGCCTCCTGAGATGAGGCGCGAATGGCGCTGAAGACATCACCGGCCTCGGCACGAATGACCTCAAAGGTGGCCGGGTCACGCTGTGCCTTGAGCAGTCCCTCGAGACGCTGGCTGGATTCGGAGGCCTGAGCATCGGATGTGGCGACGGTTTTGACTGTGACTGTGGCGCGCGCCCAGGCGACATTGCGCTTGAGCAGGAGAGAAAGGGCCAGCATGAGGCCAATGTTCTCGCGCTCGCCACGCCACCATATATCGATGCGCTCATGTCGTGCGGCCTGCGCGGCGACTTCGGGGGGCTCACCTTCGCGTACGAGGACGAGGTTGCGGCGGGTGCGATAGACCAGCTGGATCAGTTGTGCAAAGCGGGCGAAGCCTGCTTGACTGCCGGTTTCGCCGAGCAGAATGGTGTTGGGTACGATTGGTCCAAAGCCGTAGGCGCGCACGAGGGACTCGGCCCCGGTGATCACATCATCGGCCGGGAGCAGCTTAACCAGGGCGCGGATCTCGCGCTTGCGGAGGTAGCTACTGATGGACTCGGTGAGGCGCTTCTCTTTGTCGGCCGTCCAGAGCGGTGTGGGGATGATGGTGGCCACGGTAAGACACCCCTCGCCGCTGGCGATGGCGTTAGCCAGTTCGATCAGATGCCAGCGGGTTGTGGGAGACCCACTAAGGACAAGAATATTGGGACTCCAGGAGCGTTCATCGGGCTGCCTCATAGAGAGGCGTAGAATGGATTGGCGTGCGACCAGCATGAGGAGACCGCGTCGCATATCGCCCCACTGCACGACTAGTCGGCGGCGTTCCATCAGGATAAAGATGGTGGCCGAGACGAACGCGGCCACGAAGGTGGCCCCGGCGTTAATCATAAACATGGCCGCCAAGCAGGCAAAGGCACCGCAGAGGGATACGGCGGCCGGAATACGCACCTTAGGGTGCCAGGAGGGGGCCCCAATTAGCTGTTCGAGGCCGGCTGACAGGTTGAGGAGGCCGTAAGAGGTAAGGAAGAACATCGTCAAAACGGGGCCGAGGGCATTCAGGTCGCCCAGCCAGATGGCGGCAGCGGCGATCAAGAAGGCGATCAACGATGCGACGCGGGGCTCTCCGCCCTTCCCGTAACCGCGCCCCACGAAGGCCGGCAGGACGCCGTCACGCGCGAGCGCCTGTAGCGTGCGCGGTGCCCCCAGGAGCGTGCCCAGCGCACTCGACAGTGCGGCCGCCCATACGCCCATCACAACGACGTTGCCCCAGCGTGCGACGTCGCGCAGGATGAAGGTGTCGGTAATGAGGGTCGACTTGTCCGCTACGACCGCACTGAGGTAGAGGGGGATGATCATGTAGATCAGATAGCCGGTCACCACAGCCGCAAGAGTTCCGAGGGGGAGCGATTTGGCCGGGCTCTTGAGATCTCCGGACATGGAGAGCCCCGCCTCGATGCCGGTGACGGCCGGGAAGAAGACCGCGAAAACGGGCCAAAAGCTCTTGTGTGTGATCAGGGCAGCGACCTCTGGGGGAGCGCTCGCGGTCGGTGCACCGCCCGCCAGAATGGAGACCAGGGAGGCAATAATGAGCAGCAAAATGAAGAGCTGCATGCGCAGGGCCAGGTCGGCCGAGGTGACCGTCAGGAGGCCCAGCACGACCAGTGTGATGGTGGCAATCATCCGGATCGAGGCGATAGGATAGACATCCGCAAATGCCTCGGCGAAGCCGATCACATAAAAGGCGATGCTGAGGGCCTTGGCCAGAAAGAGCGGCACCCCAATGGCTGCCCCGGCCTCAAGCCCGAGCGAGCGGGAGATAATGTAGTAGGCCCCTCCGCCGCCGACACGCATGTTGGTTGCCAGGGCCGAGAGCGAGAGGGCGGTCAGAAAGGTGATGGCGCAGGACATTGTGACAATCAGCAGCGTGGCGGGAAGACCGACATTGCCCAGTACCCAGCCAAAGCGAAGGTACATCACCACGCCCACGATGGTCAGGATGCTGGGCGTATAGACGCCCTTAAATGTCCCAAATTGGTAGCCCGATTTTACCTTGTCTTCGGCCATGTCCGCCGCTCCCTACTTCTTCCAGAAACTCGGTAGCAAGACGATCACTACGGTGTAGAGCTCCAAGCGCCCCAAGAGCATTAGGAGTGTGAGGAAGGCTTTGCCGCCCGCAGGCATAGCCCCATAATTCTGAACCGCACCCACCCCGCCCAGTCCCGGACCAATATTGCCGAGTGTGGCAATGACGGAGGTCAGGGCCGTCTGTAGATCCGGTGTGAAGAAGGTCATTATTAACGTGCCTGCGGCAAAAACCAGCAGGAAGAGAATAAAGAAGGCGGAGATATGCGAGATGACCTCCTGCGGCACGGGTTCGTTGCCAATTTTTACCTTTACCACGGCCTGGGGCTGCATAAAGAGGCGGATCTCGCGCAGGACTTTCTTGAGGACGACAAAGACACGGATACTCTTCATGCCGCCCCCTGTGGAGCCTGCGCAGCCCCCCACGAACATGAGCAGCACGAGTATGACTTTGGAGGCACCGGGCCAGCGGTCAAAATCTTCGGTACAGAAGCCGGTCGTGGTCATGATCGAGGTCGATTGAAAAAAGGCGGCGCGAATCGAGTGTCCCAACGAGGGATAAACGGTGCGGTAGATGTTGAGGATAATCACGACGGTGGCCGTCAGCCAGGCACCGAGATAGAAACGAAACTCCGGGTCGCGAAAATAGCACAGAGGTTTGCCGCGCAACGCACGGAAATTGAGAGCAAAGTTGGTGCCTGCCAGGAACATGAAGACGATGATGACGGTCTCGATGTAGGCGCTGTTGTAGGCCGCAACGCTGGCCGTGCGCGTCGAAAATCCACCCGTGGCCATGGTGGCAAAGGCGTGGCAAAATGAGTCGAACCAGTCCATGCCGCCCAGACGGAGCAAGCCGGCCTCGGCCACGCACAGCAGGACATAGACTCCCCACAAGAGCTTGGCCGTCGTGGCAATACGGGGGGTCAGGCGATCTTTCGAAGGGCCGGGCATCTCGGCGCGGTAGATCTGCATGCCGCCGACACCGAGGAAGGGAAGAATGGCGACGCAGAGCACCAGCACCCCCATGCCGCCGAAGAAGTGGGTCATGGCGCGCCAGAAGAGGACGCCGCGTGGTACCGCTTCGAGGTCGGATAGGACCGACGCCCCCGTGGTCGTGAAGCCGGACATGGTTTCGAATACGGCGGCGACGGGGTCGGTAATGACGCCGGTCAGTATGAAGGGGAGGGAGCCAAAGAGGGCGGCGGCGAGCCAGCCAAAGGTAACGATGCCGAAGCCGTCGCGGCGGGAGAGCTCAACCGATCCACGCGTCAGTACAAAGGTGATCAAGCCGACGGCCATGACAATGCCCGCCGATGCGAGCAGGCCGATACGCGCCGACCACGGGTCGTTGTAGTACCAGGCCACCCCGTCACACAGGCCAATGGCCAGGCCGAGGACCATCAACATGAAGGCCACAAGCTGTAATACAGGTCTCACATTCATAAGTAGCGCTTTGCGGTGGTATCTGCGGCTAGGGCCGGGCTCCGGCCCGGCGGGCCTTAGCCCTTAAACATGCCCTGAACACGTCCCACGTCGTCAGGTAGGGCAAAGATGACCAGTTGGTCGCCCTCCTCAATGGTCAGCTCTCCGGTAGGGACGTGGATCGTGTCGCCGCGCAGGACGGTGGCAATCAGGCAGTCGCCGGGCATCTTGAGGCGGCTGATCGGCTTTCCTGCCCAGCGGTGGCCCTCGCGGATGACCACATGCAGCAGTTCGCCCGGTGCCTTGTGCAGGCAAACCGCAGCACGGATGTGCTTGCCGCGCACGAAGTGAAGAATGGCGTTGATCATGGAAAGGTGTGGGCTGAGAACCCGGCTCAGCAGGCCGAGGGCGCGGATCACCGGCACGTACTCCGGCTTCGATACCAGCGCCACGGTGAAGGCGGCCCCCATCTTGTGCGCCAGCATGCAACTGATGATATTGAGTTCCTCATCCCCGGTAATGGCGACAAAGGCCGTGTCTTGGCCAACCCCGGCACTGACGAGCGTCTGCTGGTCGGAGGCGTTGCCATGCAGCACCAATGTCTTGTGGAGAACGTCCGAGCACTCCCCGGCGCGGGTGGCGTTCTGTTCGAGGAGAACCACGGGCACGGAGGCCTCCTCGAGGCGCTGCGCAACCGTGAGGCCCAGGCCGCCACCGCCGGCGATCACACGCTTGTCAAAGGACTCCCGTCCGGGGTAGGCCCAGTCCAGGAAGAGGCGCAAATCATCCGGCTGGACAGCCGCATAGACATCGTCCCCGGCCGCGAAGCTCGTGTCACCGCGTGGCAGGTAGACCTCTTCGCCGCGCATGGCGGCGATGAAGCGGATCCGTGAGATGAGGTCGGGCTCGTCCGTCTCATCTTCGGCCGGGGCGTCGGGTCTCGGCTGCGGAGTGGCGCTCAGACTGGAGATCGGTCCGTCGAGGAGGGGGCTATCGGACCGGACTTTGATCCGGGCAATCAAGACGCGGCCGTCGAGCAGCTTAACCGACTCGAGCAGACCGGGGTTGCTGAGGATGTCAAAGAGCTCTTTGGAGGCCTCCTCGTTCTGACTGACCAAGCAGTCGATGCCGAGACGTTTGTAGTCGAGCAGGGGGGAGTGCAGCAGGGCGGGTTCGCCCACGCGGGCCACCGTGTTGGGCACGCCGGCTTCGTGTGCACAGATGCAGGCAATCAGGTTGACTTCGTCCGAGTTAGTGACGGCGATAAGCAGGTCGGCTTTTTTGAGTTCGGCCCGCTCTAGGACCTCGGGCGATGAACCTGAACCCACGATCGTCATCACATCCAGCTGGGCATCCAGCACGGCCAGTGTTTCTGCCGCCTTGTCCACGACCACGACCTCGTGCGACATTTCGCAAAGCTTCACGGCGAGGTGTCGGCCGGAGTTGCCCGCGCCAATGATCAATATTCGCATCCCGTCAATCCTTTCGGCCCCCCCGTTGGTTCGGGCGGCTGCATTCAGAGGCAAACTCTGCCATCTGTCGATGCTGCGGGCAAGCACCATCCTTGCGGTCGTGACACCGATTTGCTTGATTATGGCGGGGGAGTAGACTACGCTCGGCGGTCTTCGGTCCCACTGGGATGGGGGCGCAGGCCGCGAAGTGGTTAACGTGTGAGGGATTATGTACAACGCATCAGATTTGAGAAAAGGGCTAAAGATCGAGATTGACGGGCAGCCCTACGCCATAACGGATTTTACATTCACCAAGCCGGGCAAAGGTCAGTCGATTTATACCTGCAAGATGAAGAACATGATCAGCGGATCCACCATGACCCGGCAGTATCGCTCCAATGACAAGATGGACAAGCCCCAGTTGGAGCAGGTGGAGCTGACTTATTCGTACAAAGACGGTGATGGCTACGTTTTTATGAATGAGAACTACGAGCAGGTCACCATCAGCGAGGAGGTCCTGGGGCAGGCCAAGAACTTCCTGGTCGAAGATATGACCGTCGAAGTCCTCTACCACAACGACAAACCCATTGAAGTGGAGCTGCCGATTTTCATCGAAAAGGCGATCGCCTACACCGAGCCCGGCGCACGCGGCAACACCGCAACGAACGTACTGAAGCCCGCGACGATTGATACGGGCTACGAAATTCATGTACCGATCTTCATCAACCAAGGCGATATCGTAAAAATTGATACGCGCACTGGTGATTACGCTGAACGGGTGGCGACGGCGTAGGATGGGGATATCCCTCCGTCGCCCTTCCTACTCCGCTCTTCGAGCTACGAAGGACAAGTCGGGCCATGGCGGGCAAGCGGAAGTCAGAGGTCGGATGTCGGAAGCGGACAATGGAGGAGCTCTGCGACTTCGCAGCCGGATTCTACAGTCGATCCGCCACTTCTTCATCGCGCGCGACTACATTGAGGTCGAAACACCGGTCCGGCTCGCGGCCCCCGCCCTGGAGCGCTACATCGATGCCGAGCCAGCCGGCGAGGCGTGGCTACGTACCTCACCCGAACTCCATATGAAGCGCTTGCTGGCGGGGGGGCACGCGCGCCTCTTCGAGTTGGGGCCCTGTTTTAGAAAAGGAGAACTGGGGGCACAGCATCGACCCGAATTTACCATGCTGGAGTGGTACTGTGCCGCCGCGGATTACCGCGATACGCTCGCTGAAACGAGGGACCTCTTGATTCACGTCGCCACGGCGGTGCTGGATCTGCCCCTTCTCTTTCGGAATGGTCACGAAGTGGATCTCGAGGCGGAGTGGTCCATTGCCACCGTAACAGAGGCCTTCATGGTCCATGCCGGGTGGGATCCTGTGGCGGCCTATGACGCGGATCGATTCGATTTCGACCTGATTGGTAAGGTGGAACCCAAGCTGTCGCACGCCGTTCCGGCCGTATTGATGGACTATCCGGCTGAAGCCGCCGCCTTGGCACGCTGCCGGCTCGGTCCGCCAGCCGTGGCGGAGCGATGGGAGCTCTACGTGGCCGGCATGGAGCTGGCCAACGCCTTTAGTGAACTGACCGATCCGGTAGAGCAGCGCCGACGTTTCGAACGCTGCGCGGCAGAACGGCAGGCGGCCGGCCAGCCCGTCTATCCCCTCGATGAGCCCTTCCTGGCAGCGCTGGAGCGGGGTATGCCGCCCTGTTCGGGGGTGGCGCTGGGGGTGGATCGGCTCGTCATGCTCCTAGGAGGCTATGCGAGCATTGACGATGTGCGGGCGTTCTGAGAGGGGGGGCTTCGCTACATTGCGTGGGTAAACTATTTCGAACATCCAACATCGAACACCCAACATCGAACATCGAAGTGGGCAAGGTGTGCATACAAAACACCACTTGCACTTTCCCTTCTCAAGGATTTCTGATCCATATATCACACAGAAGGGCAGAGTCCCGTGCA
>JABMPJ010000196.1 GCA_013203785.1 Lentisphaerota bacterium
AGGCTTGCTCTAACTCATCTCAGATGAAATGCCCCTGGTACCTCATTCTGTCTCTATATCGAAAACGCGAGACACTCATGAGACATCTTGATGGATCAGTGCGCGTAGGTATATGGGGTGTGACTGTGGCTAAAACTGCGCATTCGCGCCGGATTGGGAGTGTAGTCCTCCGCTTGGATGCCATTGGCACGCAACATGCGCCCTATTCCTCAAAAGGGAGAAATCATTTGAGTCATATACAGGTTCCGACGGCAGCATTAATGATTCTGGTAGGGGTGGGGATCGGTCAGATTGGCGCTGTGACTACGAATATCTCCGTTTCAGCCGACACGTTTATCCTTAGCTCGGCTACAGGGAACAACGCGGGTGCGGGAGATCACGTTGCGGCTGGAAGCACCAGCTCTGGCTCGCCGAGACGGGGGCTCTTCCGCTTTGACCTGAGCGGCATCCCTCCCGGCTCAACCGTTACTTCGGCTGTCTTCGCGATATCTGTGGTCGGCACACCCGATGGAGGGGGCGCGGGCTCCACCTTTGACCTTCACCGTGTGACAGAAGCATGGGGCGAAGGCAGCAGAACGGGGAATGGCGGCGCTGCCGCGCTCGCAGGCGACGCCACGTGGCTGCACAAGCAGCACGGAATCGCAGCGTGGCGAAATCCGGGCGCTGATGGGGACTTTGAGGGGATAGCGAGTGCCAGTACGGCTGTCGCAGGTGTGGCTGGCTACACGTGGACGGGCAGTGGTGTCGTGGCCGATGTGCAGTACTGGGTCAACAACCCGAGTCGTAATTACGGTACCCTACTCAGATCTCAGTCGGAAGGCGTCACCCAGACCGCCCGCAGGTTCGGCTCACGTGAGGGTGGATCAGGGGCCTCGCTGACCGTTGGGTTTGACCCTCCCGTGGTGACCTCGCCAACCATCATCTCTCTCGCCGTGAGCAATGAGTTCGCGATGAGCTGGGAGTCAGCCACAAATCTCAAGTATGATGTGCGCTTCACGGATGATCTCGTGCTGGCGGCCACAGGCGTGCTAGCCGAGGCCAACATTCCTGCCGCAACCAACGCAACCACGACGTGGATCGATCCTCCCTTTGTCGCCAGCCCAGGCGCTCCGGCCCATACGGCCCTCTTCTATCGGGTGACCGCTCTGCCGGATGCGGCCACCCCTCTGACGCTCACAACGGATCTCGTGGCCAGCAACCTTGTTTCGCCGACCGTGGTGACACACGCCGGTGACGGGTTGGGGCGTCTCTTTGTGGCTGATCAACCAGGCACGATACGTGTGATTAACGGCCAGGGCACTCTCCTGCCGGAGCCCTTCCTCGATATCACGGGCCTTATGACCAATCTGGAGCCCGCCTTCGGCGGCGCGCCGAGGGGGCTCAATCCCGGCTACGACGAGCGTGGCCTGCTTGGCCTGACGTTCCATCCCGGCTACAGCACGAACGGGAGGTTCTTTGTCTATTACAGCTCGCCGAAGTTCGTCACAAACGCCGTGAACCATGAAAGCATTGTGGCTGAGTACAGCGTGACAGCGACCAATATCAATCTGGCAAACCCGGCCAGTGGTCAGATCTGGTTCCGCATTGACCAGCCGGAATTCAATCACAACGGCGGGGCGCTGGCCTTTGGACCGGACGGCTATCTTTACATCGCACTGGGCGATGGAGGTGGGGGAGGTGACGTGCATCCACCTATAGGTAACGGTCAAGAGAGTACCAATCTACTGGGGGCCATTCTGCGCATCGACGTGGACTCCGGGATGCCGTATGTTTCGCCGCCGAATAACCCTTTTGTTGGCATCATGGGCCGTGACGAGATCTTTGCCTATGGGCTACGCAACCCCTGGAAATTCTCCTTCGATCGCGGCGGATCCAATCAGCTGTTTGCGGCCGATGTGGGGCAGGGGGAGTGGGAAGAGGTCAATATCATTGAGAAGGGCGGCAACTACGGCTGGCGAATCCTTGAGGGGAATCGCGCCTTCGATCCCGCTCTGCTCGATACGCTGGGCTTGAGCCTGGCCGATCTCAAGCCACCCATTCACGACTATCCGCATGGCCCACTGGGCATCTCCGTTATCGGAGGCCACGTTTATCGGGGCACGGCCTACTCTTCCCTGCAGGGCAAGTATGTCTTTGGCGATTTCAGCACCTCATTTGGATCGGCCGACGGGGCGCTCTACTATCTGGAGGAGAGTCGCCCCGGAATATGGGAGCGCTTTGAGTTCACGCTGTCGCCCCCTGGTCGGCTAAATCGTTTTGTGAAGGGCTTTGGCGAGGGTGAGGATGGAGAGCTCTATCTGCTGAGCAGTGGCACTCTCGGTCCGAGCGGATCGACGGGTGATGTCCGGCTCTTGCGCAAACCGTAGGGCGATTGGTGCTGCGCTTGGCGCAATCGATGCCTGCCGTGACGGTTTAACCTGCCTCATAACCTGCATGGTCTAGGGCGGCTCAAACGTAAAATTGTGGCATCGACGCGCGCGTCTACAGGCGCTAGGGTCTCACTGTACCGGGCAACCGGCAGAGGGAGGCCAATCATGACACAACAGGCTGAGACGCGCAACATGGCGCTGTTTTGTGATTTCGAGAACATCGCGCTGGGTGTGCGCGATGCGAACTACGCTTCATTTGATATCCACAAGGTCATGGAGCGCCTGCTCCTAAAAGGAAGTCTGGTCGTCAAGAAGGCCTACTGCGACTGGGCCCGCTACGGTGAGTTCAAGGCGCGCATGCATGGCGCGGCCTTTGAGTTAATCGAGATTCCACACGTCAGCCAGTCGGGCAAAAATTCGGCCGATATCCGCATGGTCGTCGATGCCCTCGACCTCTGCTACACCAAGGAACATCTCGATACCTTTGTCATTATCAGCGGCGATTCTGACTTCTCTCCACTGGTGGCCAAGTTGCGCGAGAACAACAAGGTCGTCATCGGCGTGGGGGTCAAGAATTCAACCTCCGATCTGCTGATGCATAGCTGCGATGAGTTCATCTACTATGACGACCTCGTTCGCAAACAGCCTCCCCGTCCACGGACCAGCCGCTCCACCGCTGCGGCCAAGCCGCCCACCCGCAAAGCCGCCGCCAAGGCTCCCACAGCCAAGCAGAAGGAGCAGGACAAGGCCACCGACATGAAACAAGAGGCCATGGATCTTGTGGTCGAGACCTACGTGGCTCTGAAGGATGAGCGTGGCGAGGGTGATAAGATTTGGGGCTCCATGATCAAGCAAACCATGAAGCGTCGCCACCCCGGCTTCAGCGAGTCTTACTACGGCTTCCGATCATTTGGTGATCTACTTGTTGAAGCCGAAGCACTGGGCATTCTGGAGCTGGATCGCGATGAGAAATCGGGTGGCTTTATAATTGAGGCCTGCAATGCGGGGTAGCGCCATGGAAGCGGATAGACAGGCAGCCATCGTGGTGAAGGGAGGGCTTTACTGGATAGGAGCGCTGCTCGGCGCCTCGCTCTTGCTTTGGCATGCTCCCGCCTCTGTGGCTGCTGCCTCGGTCAGCTACGAGGACATAGCGCCGATCCTGCTTCAGCACTGTTACGAATGCCACAACGCGGAGCGGCATGAATACGGCCTGAACCTGAGTACGTATGAAGCCATTACGAAGGACTACGGCGAGCATGATATTGTCGTGCCAGGGGCTCCGGACGCAAGCGACCTCTACCTCGTGGTCATGCACACGAAGGAACCCCACATGCCGCCCAACGGGCCGCGACTGTCCGATGAGAATCTGGCTCTGTTGCATGAGTGGATCGCGGGCGGATTGGTCAGGCAGGAGCGCCCTGTTGCGGAGGTGATGGAGACCCTCACGCCGGACGAGTCCCTATCCGAGACGCAGGTCGAACCGCTCGCCGAGGCACCCATACCCTCCAAAGCATGGCTGTTTCTCGGCCGCTTCCATGTGGTTGTCTTGCACCTGCCGATCGGCGTGCTGATCTTCGCGTTTCTGCTGGAGCTGGATGGGGTGATCCGGCAGCGCAAGCTCGGGCCCCGACCGGAGGTTGGTCCGTTGCTCATGTTTGGGGCCGCGTTCGCCCTCATTACAGCAGTGCTGGGTCTCCTCCTATCAGGCGATCCGCTCTATGACCCGTCGCGACTCTTCTGGCGCAAGTGGACGGGTGTGGCGGCGGCGCTGGCGGCTGGCAGTGCCGCCCTGCTGCGTCCGAGCTGGCTGGCCCGCGGTCGTGTGGCCTACTGGTTGTCGCTCTGCACGGCCATGATATGCCTGGTCATCGCGGCGCACCTTGGTGGATCGCTAACGCACGGTAGCAGCTATCTTACCCGCTATCTGCCTGACTGGCTGGGGGCCATGCGGGGGAGGGCTCCGACCTCGGTGGTTGAGCCGGCAGCTGGACCGGTTGGTGATTAGAAAGATGCGATAAGCATGGCGCTGACAGACTTAACCACCTTGACCAATCAGCATGTGACCTCTGTCATCGAGATCGAAACCCTCACTACCTCGGCCTATCTCCTCCATATGGAGCGACATGGCATGGTCTTTAGGCCGGGGCAATGCCTCCTGCTGGGATTGCCGGGCCAAAAAGAGCAGAGGGAATATTCCATCTATAGCGCGACGGCCGATACCCGTCTCAGCGTTTTGGTCAAAGAGGTGGACGAGGGCACCGTCTCGCGCCAACTCAGGCGATTGGACTCAGGCGCGCCTGTTACAATCGAGGGGCCGATTGGCTATTTCACACTGGAAGATGAGGATCTGGCTGGCCGCCCCTTGCTCTTTGTGGCGACCGGAACAGGCATCGCCCCTTTCCATGCCATGATCACCTCCCATACCGCCCTGAACTACCGGTTGCTGCATGGCGTGCGGGATGCGTCCGAGGCGTACGAACGCAACGCCTACCGCCCGGAGCGCTACACGCTCTGCACCTCACGTGAGGCGAGTGGAGATTTTCATGGGCGCGTGACGGAATTCCTGCAAGACTACTCCATTCAACCGGGAACACTCTGTTACCTCTGCGGTAACGTGAAAATGATCGACGACGCACACGCTATACTTGAACAGCAGGGCCTCTCCCCCGACGATATTCGGGCGGAAGTCTATTTCTAGGTCCCACGCCGGACCAGCCGACCACGGCCGCTGCGGAGCTCCAACACGACCATGCGATACCATCTTATTACATTAGGTTGTCAGATGAATAAATCTGACAGTGAGCGCGTCCATACGGTCATCCGGGGGCTGGGTTACGAGTGGGCTGAGCAGGAGGCCGATGCTGATCTGCTGGGAGTTCTGGCTTGTTCGGTACGCCAGAAGGCGATCGACCGCGTCTACACGCGCATCCATGGCTGGAACCAGCTCAAAGACAGTCGCAACCTGCTTACCTTTGTCACCGGCTGTGTACTGCCTGCGGACAAGGAGAAGTTCCTGAAGCTCTTTGATTTTGTCTTCTCCATGAACGAGCTGCCTCAGCTACCTGATCTCATTCGCCAGTATGGCATTGTGACCCCCCTGGCCCTGAATCCACGGGACGACGGTGATGAGCCTCCGCCCGCAGCCACCGTTCCTGATGAGACCCCCGGTGTCAGCACGGTGAGCATCGAAGCGCTCACGCGCGGAAAGGCCGACGGACGACCGGTCATGGATGGGCTCTGGCAGGTTGAGGCCACCCCGACCTCCAGCTTCGAGGCCTTCGTACCCATTCAGAATGGCTGCAACAAGTTCTGTACCTTCTGTGCGGTGCCCTACACCCGCGGCCGCGAGGTATCACGCGCCTCCCAGGCCGTGCTGGACGATGTCGCCTCTCTGGTTGAACGCGGCTACAAGTCGATCACGCTGCTCGGTCAGAACGTCAACTCCTATGGATTGGATCGGCCCGGCGATGAGATCAGCTTTGCCGAGCTGCTGGAGCGCATTGGTCAGTTGGGGGAGGGGAACGATCATCGTTTCTGGGTCTACTTCACCTCGCCTCACCCGCGCGACATGACGGACGATGTTATCGACGTCATGGCCCGCTATGACTGTCTTGGCAAGCAGGTTCATCTCCCCGTGCAGTCCGGCGACGACCGCGTCCTGCGTCGCATGAACCGTCAGCACTCGATTGGTCGCTACCGCAAGATCCTGGAGCGTATCCGTGAGCGCATGCCTGAGGCGACGGTCTTCACCGACATCATCGTCGGCTTCACCGGCGAAACCGAAGAGGAGTTCGACAATACGCTCCAACTGATGGAGGACTTCCCCTTCCACATGGCCTACGTGGCCGAGTACTCGCCGCGTCCCGGTGCCGCCAGCTCGCGCTGGGCCGACGACGTACCGCATGTCGAGAAGCGTCGCCGTCTGCACGCATTGAACACCGCCCTGCACCGCCATGCCGGGCAACTGAATGGTCAGCTCGTCGGCCAGACCATACCGGTACTCGTAACCGGTCTGCACCGGAAGCAGCAGGGCCTGATGGGAATCACCGAAGGCAAGATCCGCATCCTAGTCGACACACAAGACCACTCCCTCATCGGCCAATTCGTCAACGTCAGCGTGACCGCCGCCGTGGAACTCTCCCTCGCCGGTCAGCTGGTCACGGCGTCCCGGAAGCCCGAAGCACTCACCTGATAAGATCCCTTTGCGGTGCTATTCAATGGACTCCTCTTCACCCTCTCACTCTATCACCACCTCTGCTGGAAAAGGGCCAAGTGCCCCAAGATCCCCTTTCGTTCACGATTGCTTTTGGCATCGCCACCGGTGTCGCTACGGTCACGTTTCAAACCAGACAGAAATCTTGGCCCCAAGGATCGAAATGACCAAGCAACGCGACAAGATCGGAAGGCAGAACTTGCGCGACAAGGCTAGGACGTTCTGGTAGCCTGAGCATATCAGTTGAAAGGCCTGAATGGCTTCGCGAGAGGATTAACTGTTTCTTGAGTGCCAATGAGTAGCAGACCAACAGTAGTAGACCTGTTTGCCGGTGCCGGTGGAATGTCGTTGGGCTTCGAGCAAGCTGGATTCGACGTTGCCGCAGCCGTGGAGTTGGATCCCGTTCATGCTGCCGTTCACCATTTCAACTTTCCTACTACCGCAACGTTGGCCCGCTCGGTTGTCGGTCTCGATGCACATTCCATCCTGCAACACCGCAAGGAGACAAACGGCAAACGTGGTGTTGATGTGGTCTGCGGCGGAGCGCCGTGCCAAGGGTTTTCGCTCATCGGTCAGCGGATGCTCGATGACTCGAGGAATCAGCTCGTTCGACAGTTTGTCCGCCTTGTCGTGGACCTTGACGCAAACTTTTTCGTGTTCGAGAACGTGAAGGGTCTAACGGTCGGGAAACATCGCAAATTCTTGAGTTTGCTAATATCGGAATTTGAAGAGCGCGGATACGCTGTCACCCAACCGTGGCGTGTTCTCAATGCAAAAAATTATGGCGTACCCCAGCATCGGGAGCGACTCTTTCTGCTTGGAGCCAAAGTGGGATTTCCACTGCCGGAATATCCTGAAGAACTGACGGACGGCGATCCCGATCTCTTCGGCTCCACGTCAGTTCGGCCCGTGCCTACCAGCCGCGACGCGCTTGAAGACCTTCCGAACAACGAGTGTTTCGCGGAACTGATGGCAGCTGATTCGGTGCGGGTCCAGAATTGGCGGCCAGAATCCGAGTTCGCCCGCGAAATGCACTGTGTAACAGATGACTGCTGGCACTTTGGATATCGCCGGAAGTGGGACAGCGCCATGCTCACATCAAGTATGCGGACGGCTCACACCAATATTTCCCGCCGTCGCTTCAGCGAAACCCCCCGCGGCGAAGTGGAAGCGATTTCTCGGTTTTTGAAGCTTGCGCCCAACGGTCAGAGTAATACGCTTCGTGCGGGCACCGATTCGGCTAGGGGGGCCTTTACAAGTCCGCGGCCCATTCATTACGAATATGATCGCTGTGTCTCAGTTCGTGAGATGGCACGTCTACACGGCTATCCCGACTGGTTCCGCCTTCATGTGACCAAGTGGCACGGAGCAAGACAGGTTGGGAACTCCGTTCCACCACCGCTTGCTCGCGCTGTTGCATCGTCCGTCATGCGTGCTCTCGGCATGACACCTCAGCGCCCAGGCCAAACACTCGATCTTGGCAGTCCTCGCCTGCTGGCGATGGGCATGACAGAAGCTGCGAAATTCTGGAACATAGAGGTGCCGATCAAGAGGCGAGACAGGAAGAATGGAGCACGCAAGAGAAAGCAACACGAGATTGAGGAAGAGCGCCTTGCGGCGCAGGGGTGCTGAATGGTAGCAAAGAAGAAGAACCGATATGTGGCCATCATCGAGAAAGTGTTCTTTTCGAAGTATACACAGGGTGATGAAGAACTAATTTTTGAGCGCGAGGATTTGGAACGAGCGGCCAAGTCACTGCGCATTAAGTTGCCCAAGAACCTCGGTGATGTGATCTATTCCATCCGCTACCGCACCGAGCTTCCTCGACGCATTCTCAAGACACAGCCTGTGGGGAAAGAATGGATTATCGAGGGTCGCGGTCGCGCTCTCTATGCGTTTCGCCTCGTGACAGAGAACCGGATTGTTCCTAACGAGCAACTGGCTGCAATTAAGGTGCCGGACGCTACCCCCGAGATCGTTTCATCTTACGCCCTTTCGGACGAACAAGCTCTCTTGGCGAAGGTCCGATACAACCGCCTGCTCGATATCTTTCTTGGATTGGCCACGTACTCCCTTCAGAACCACCTTCGGACCACGGTGAAGGAGCTTGGGCAGGTGGAAATCGACGAGATCTATGTCGGTATCGATAAACGTGGTGCGCAATTTGTTCTCCCGGTACAGGCAAAGGGCGGCGCAGATCAGTTGTCTGTTGTGCAGGCGAAGCAGGACATCGCCTGCTGTCAGGAAAAGTTTCCGCACCTTCAGTGTCGCGCCATCTCCGCGCAATTCATTTCCTCTGAGCTGATAGCCTTGTTCGAGCTGGCAATCGAGGACGGCATGGTAAAGATAGTCGAAGAGAAGCACTATAAACTAGTCCCTGGCGACCAGATCAGTGCTGAGGATCTTCAGACGTACGCGGGACGATAGCCGACCCAAGGTTCTCAAATGTACGTTTGAAAATGGCAATATCGCACTTCGTGTCTTGACAGTGAAAAGTGATGAAAGAGACGATGAGTGGGTCCGAAGTAACGTACACGCTGGAGCATGCTGGCAAGTTCTACCTCCCGCTGATCTACAGGCGCAGATTCAAGCACCTGCATAAATTCATCGCCTAATGATGGCTATGTCATCGCAGATGAGAGAGTGGCTCGCAAAGGGGTGGGGCACTGCGTTCGCGAAAACGAACCGCCCTATACCGTTGTTGAATTCGAAGATAACGAAAAAGGAGCGAAGATGGTGAAGAGAGTTGTGATGGCTATCATAGCCGTATTCATAGCGTGGTCCGTGCTGGATGTTGTGATCCATGGGGTGATACTCAAGACCACATACGGGGAGACGGCGTCGTTGTGGCGTCCTGAGGGCGAGATGAAGATGGGGTTGATGTATGCCGTGGGTGCCGTGGGCGCCGCCGCATTTGTGGGATTGTATGCAGCCGTCGCAAAGCCGAAGTCTATTGCTGCCGGGCTGAAATACGGTCTTCTGTTCGGAATCGCGACCGGATTTCCAATGGGATTCGGGACCTACTGCGTTATGCCTGTCCCTGTCTATCTGGCCGTCGTCTGGTTCTTGGGTAGCCTGGTCGAAACGCTGGTTGGGGGAGCTATCGTTGGGGCTATGATCAAGCCCTCGGTCTCTTCGGATGCATAACAGAGGAGGATAAGATGAGTTGGGCAACATTTGCTAAAGTGGTGTTACTGATCGTGATCTTTGTCTTTGTAAATACGTTTGTGAAATGCTTGCACGACATGAAGTGCACGGCCTGCAAGCAGGCGTGCCCGGTGGTGGCGACCCCATAATGGGCCATCAGCGTTTGGCGCATAGAGATAGGACCCCTTGTGGGCAAGGGGTTCTATCTGTCTCGATTGGGTGTCACGCCGCAGGTGCTCGGTACGGCTTTGTCGCACGAGATTGGCGGCGTTCTGCTTGAGAGTACGCTATGAAGCTTCAGGGAAGCGTGACGGTCAGCGGCCGGGAATATCGCAAGGGCGATGACATTCCGTGGCACTTGGTTTATCCCTTCTTCTTAGTCCATATGCTGATGTTCGGGGGCTCTGGTTTTCTAATGGCGTATACCGCTGCCCGTCCCGATATAGTCTTTATCTACTTGCACGGCGGCATTGCGATTCTGGTCTACACAATCTTCTACTTGACCCTATTCGGTCGTGACGAAGTTAAATGGATGTTCATTAATGCAGGCCTTAGTATCGTCGGCATCTATACGCAGATCGGTTGGATATTGTCCCTGTTCGGCAAGGAGATCAGTGATTACCCTCTTTACGTACATGTGACCCCATTTTTATACTTCGTGCTCTACACCTTTCTCCTTCGGCATGCCGTTCTCGACATCACTCATTCGCGAGAAGACAGTGACAAGAAGCATCGTGTGGAGTTTGGTTACGTTGCCGTTCTGGTGTCAGCGTATGTCATTTCCTATTTTCTTAAGAAATGACTGTTGAAAAACGCGGAACAGCAAGGAGCCTACCATGGTCGAGCGGGGTAATCAGGACCAGCTCTGATCATTGAAGGTAGCGATTGATGGCTACGTCTGTATCGGGACGGACCGGTCCGCGGAACCGTTTTTCAGTAAGGCGTGTGAAGGAAAGATGGCGGGGCGATGGACGAATATGACAGAGTCTGGGTGCGGACAAAGCAGGGCGGCGTTCGGCTTGTAACCGCCGCGGTGTTTAAACGTTCAGAAAAGCACGAATAGGATGGGGTGGGGACATGAAGCAGCAGGGATGGTTGACTGTGGCGCTGTGTGTGTGGGCTGGTGCCGCCATGGCCCAGGATCCGATCACGACGGATCCAGACAAATACACGATGACCTTTGAAAACGATCGTGTACGGGTACTGGAGTACCACGATAAACCCGGTGCCATCACGACACGGCATCGTCACCCTGATAGTATTGTCTATGCGTTGGGCCATTTCAAACGCAGGTTGATATTGGGTGGAGGAAAGACGGTAACCGTGGAGAAGCAGCAAGGCGAGGTCTACTGGGTGAAGGCGCAAGAGCACATCGGCTTGAATATTGGAACGAACGACACACACGTTCTGATCATCGAGCTGAAAGAGCCGCCAAAACAAGACGGCCGAGCGCGGCCCGAAGCATCTCCCGGAAACGGTATCCCCAAAGCCTCGCTTCAGGAGTGAACGTTCGCCACACAACATAGGGTATAGTATGACTGTGTTTTTGATGCGAGAGAGGAACGATGAAAGCCAAGATGGGATCCATGTGCTCTGCGCTTGTGCTGGCGGTCGCCTTGCTGAAATCAATCACGACACCGGCCTGATCAAGCTCTCGATGACCCCTGAACTGGTGTCCGAGCCGACGTGGAAGGCGCACAGCGTCACCTACACAGATGAGAGGGGAAAGGAGCACGAGACCCATCTGGAACAGCCGTTCTTTCGCACTCGCTCAGTCAGCACGAGCATTACGATCTGCAACGGCGCCACAGTCGTTCTGGGTGGCGGTGCGGGCCCCTTTCTGCTCAACCGAGGCAAAGACAATATTCTGTACATCTTCGTGAAGGCGCGGCTTGTGGATGTCCAAGGGAGACCCATCGAAGCCGGGGGCTTCCCTTGCGATTTGCCCGCCGCGCCCCTACGTTCATCCCAAACAATGGCGGTACGATCGCGCGTTGCCGCACTGGAGGGGCTCGAAGAGGAGCCGCTCCGTAATCGCGAGGCCAAGGAGTCCCATACCGCTATGTCTAAGAGAGCAATCGCCACTGGCGTGGTACATCGTGTCCCACCGGATCTGAAAAAGGCCCTCACGGCTGATAGTGCAGCGCTAGCGCGATGGGAGGATATTACGCCGCTCGCGCGCAACGAGTGGATTTGCTGGATCGAGGACGCCAAGAAGCCTGAGACAAGGGGCAAGCGGATAGAGAGGATCTGTCCTGAGCTCAAAGAGGGCGTGCGGCGGCCTTGTTGCTGGCCCGGCTGCTCTCACCGAGAACGAACGGGCAAGCCGTCCCTCACGTCTGAATAGCAGCCACTGTCTCAGGCCGAGTAATCCTCTGGAGACTGCTTGCGCGCCGACCCGTATAGGATACATGCCGGATATGATGAATGAATCCATTTCACAGGGGGAGGCGTCCGGAGCTACCCCGCTTTCTGGGGAGACATTTTCAGCATGGCTGGCAGCGACTGTGCGGACGCTCGGTGGCCACTCGGCTGCGTGCCTCCATCTGGACAATCCCGTCCTATTGGAACATATCCGTGCGAACCACGAATTAAACAGGGCGTGGCTTGACAGTGGCCAGGCGGGCGAGATGGAGTATCTGTTCCGGCATGCGGCCATGAAGGACGATCTGCATGTTACACTTCCGTCCGCCCGTTCAGTGATCGTAGTGACGTTCCGGAACAAGTGGGGGCACCCGGACGCGGCTCATCCATTTCCCGTGCCCGCCCCCGGGGCTCCGGTTGGGTACATATCGGCCTATGCGAAAGAGCGTGACTATCACCATGTCGGCCAGGAGCTTCTGTCGGGCTTGGCGGCGGAGCTGGTGTCGCTGAGTGGTCGCGATGTGGGTTGGGCCATAGGGGTGGACACAAAACCTGTTTATGAGCGTCTGCTCGCCCTAACGGGTGGGCTGGGGGTGCAGGGCGGCAACGACCTGCTTCGCACTCCCGAGCTGAATGTCCGGGTCTTCATAGGATGCTTGTTTGTGGATTGCCGACTGCCGGAGGTAATTCGTACACCTAAGATGCTGTTTCCCTGTGAAACCTGTCGGGCCTGCGTCAAGCGTTGCCCAACCGGGGCCCTAGAGTTCGGCAAGCCGATCGATGCCCGCAAATGTATCAGCTATCTCACGATCGAAAAGCGGACCGTGTTGGACCGAGAGGATGGGGCCAAGATTGAGGATTGGCTCTTCGGTTGCGATTGGTGCACGACGGTTTGTCCTGTAGGGGATGCTGCCGAGACCCGCATTCCCGTTGACCTTGAATGGCTCCTTAAGACGCCTGCCGCACGGGTGCGTAAAATTCTGGAGGGCACGGCCACGTCTTACGCCGGTGTCACGCAGCTGCGCAAGACGGCGGTGGTACTGCTCAAGAAGAATCCCTCGCCGCAAGCAGCGGCTTTGCTTGCCTGGGTGCGTGATCACAGCGGCAGCGAGGTCGTCCGCGCGCAGTTGATGGCCTGGTAGGTGGAGTATCAAGATGCACCCCCACCGTGAGCCCATCCTACTTTTGCATGTTGCCGATGTCGGCAGGATCTGGTACGGTTTCACCCAATGAGAGTTGCAGGCAAAACTGTTAGAGTAGTGGCCGTGGCTTGGTTGAGCCTTGTGCTGCTCATCTCCGGTTGGGGCGGTATGGTGCTCTGTATTGGGGCCGATGGCCATATGGCGGTCGAGATGGCCCATGATGGGCACTGCCATGATACCGCTACGGAGCACAATGACGCCCATGCCTTGACTCTTGCGGCAGCGGCAGATGATTGCTGTGAGGCGTGTGTGGATGTCGCACTCTCCTCCAAAGCGGTATTGCAGAAGACTACATCGGTCAAGGCGGGTGGTCTGCTGCGTAATAACCTGCTACGAACGATGGCTGCGGCATGGCCGGTGACCGGTTCCTCCGATACACTAGCCAGCCGTTGCCTGCTTTCCCGAGGCGTGGCCCTGCCGGTCGCCGTCGCATTCAGACCACGGACTCTCGTCCTGCGTATCTGATCGACTCTCGTTCGCCTTTCCCTCCCCTCACACACACGGTCTCTCTGGGTGTGTCTTTGGTCGGGACCTCTTCCTTCTTAACCCCGCCGAATTGGCGGATCCACAGACGACAACACGATGGAGAACGAATGAGACGAATCGCTATTCACCTGCCCTGGCTGGCGCTGGCTGTATGGTTAGGCGCGGGCTGCGCGTCTACGCAGCAATATGCCATTCTGCCTGCACCACGCTCCCTGGGCGCGCAGCATATGGGTGTCCACGAGACGGGGGATGAAGAGGGGCGCGGAACTACATCCGGGGATATGGGTGCTGTTGATCTGAACCGGGCCTTGGCTATGGCCCTGATGCATAGCCCGGCCTTGGCAGCCTACTCACATGACGTACGTGCCGCCGAGTCCCGCCTGTTGCAGGCGGGGCTGATGCGAAACCCCACGCTTGAACTAGAGGTTGAGGAGGTCGATCGCGGAGGGACGGGGTTCGACAATGTTGAATCCACTGTGGCTGTTGGGCAGTGGATTGAGTTGGGTGGTAAGCGTCGCGGGCGGTCGCGTGTGGCCGAGGCAGAGGGTGAGCTGGCGGGCTGGGAGTACGAGCAGAAACGCCTCGAAGTCCTCAACACCACGGCGCGGCGTTTTGTTGGTGTCATGGCTGCGCAGCGCCGCGTTGAACTCTCCATCTCTATGGTCACTCTGTCGGAGAAGACGGCGCAGGCTGTCGGGGAGCGCGTCACGGCAGGTAAAGAGTCGCCACTACAGCGCTCTAAGGTTGTGGCCGAATTGGAGATGACACGCATCGGTTTGTTGGAGGCCAAGAGCGGTCTGGTTGTGGCGCGGAATAATCTGGCCGCTCAGTGGGGTGGTGCGGCCACATCTTTTGAGACCGTGGAGGGACGCCTGGACGTTACGCGAGTGGGTATACCCTCGCTGTCTCACCTCCAATCATTGGTGCCACGGAGCCCGTCGCTGGCGCGGTGGGAATCTGAGACTCGATTGGCACGGGCCGCGCTAGCCGCGCAGAAGGCCGACGCCGTGCCTGATCTAAAGGCATCGTTGAGGTATGTCCACTATCGGGAAGACGAGACGGATGCCCTGGCTTTTGGCGTGGGCTTCGACCTACCTCTCTTCGACCGCAATCAGGGCCACATTGCGGCGGCCAGGCACGTTCTTGCCCGCGTCGAGTCAGATCGCACGGCCACGGCGGTGGCCCTGCTGACAGAGTTGGCGGAGGCTCATGCCGCGCTAAGCGTGGCCGAGCGTAAGGTGATGGTCCTGCGGTCGAAAGTGGTACCCGCTATGCAGGAGGCCTTCGATGCCGCCCACGAAGGCTACCGGCAAGGCAAATTCGGACTCCTCGACATGCTCGATGCCCAACGTGGGCTATTTGAAGCAGAGGGAGCCTTCGTGGATGGTTTGGAGGCCTACCATATGGCATGGCTGACGATCCAACAACTTACCGGGACGACCAGTGAAGAGCTGACGATGATGAAAATGGAGAACCAATAATGACTCTAGTACGATACATAACAAGAAAACGAGCTGGTGTCCTGCTTACGCTGAGCCTGATGCTGTTGTGGGGCTTTGGGCGAACCATCGGGGCCGAAGAAGGGGCCGCAGATGCGTGCTGTCCCGCTGATCACTCCGATGGTGCCGACGCCGGAGCGGAGGGGCATGAGCACGGCCATGATGATCATGATAACGAGAGTGATGACCATACGGATGAAGAGGATCATGTAGGGCACGATCATGCTGGACATGCGGATGAAGACAGGCATGCCGCTCACGGGGATGATGCTGGCGAGGACGAGCATGCTGGACATGATCATTCCTCCCACGAAGAGGAGGGGCTCAGACTGACCGCTGAGCAGCGCGAGCGTTTCGGTATCGTGATGGCTGCGGCCGAAGGCGGCGACCTTAGACAAGAGATTCGTCTTTCGGGTGAGATTGTCTTTAACGAAGATCGTTTGGTCCACCTTGTGCCGCGCGCATCGGGCATCGCGATGGAGATTTTCAAGACACTGGGGGACCACGTTCGTATCGGCGAGACGATGGCACGTATCGACAGCGCTGAACTGGCCGCCGCGACACTGGACTATTTCGCCGCCGTAACAGAGGTGGGGTGCTGTCAGTTCGAACTGCCTCGAGCCCAAAGCATTAACGACAACGTCCTCACGATGTTGAAGTTGCTGAAGACATCACCCTCGGTCGAAGCACTGGGGGACTCGAATGTTGGCGAGATGGGGGACAACGGCAGCCGTCTGATCTCATCCTATTCCGAGTATGTTCTCGCCAAGAAGGCTTATGAGCGGGAACGCTCACTCATGGCTAAGAAGATCACCAGCGAAGGCGAATTTCTGGCCGCCGAAAGCGCCTACGAGAAGGCGCAGGCTAGCTACTATGGCACACGCGATTCAGTCGCCTATGATGTAAGACAGACCTTACTTGAGGTTACTCGCGATCGTCAGTTGGCGGAATTCAAGGAGGAAACCGAGCGGCAGAGGCTGCTCCTGCTCGGATTGTCGGAGGCCGAAGTGGCGGGGCTGGGCCCCCTCCCGCAGGCCACGGCCGATACTCTCAAACCACCCGCCCACGAGTGTACCGATCCCAACTGCACCAACTGCGCGAAGCATGAAGCGGTCGTCGCACCCCCGTCCAGTCGTTCCACCCCCGGCTGGTATGAGGTCAAAGCGCCATGCGACGGCGTGATCATTCAGAAACACCTGAGCCTGGGGGAGCATGTGGATAACGAGACGGATATCTTCACCATTGTAGATACGGAGAGTGTGTGGGTGAATCTTACGGTGTATGCCAAGGATCTGGCGGCGATTCGCAAGGGACAGTCGGTCATGTTGCGGGCGGATCATGATGGTGCTGAGGGACACGGGACGATCGCCATGGTGACCCCTTTTGTGATGGAGTCAACGCGGTCGGCTACCGCGCGAGTGGAACTGGATAATCGTGATGGCAAATGGGTACCCGGAACCTTTGTGACCGGCTTTATCACGTCGTCCGAAGTCAACCTGCCCGTGGTGGTGTCGCGCCAGGCGGTGCAGAACATAGAGAGTCGCACGATCGTCTTTGTTGAACACGAGGGTGCTTTCGAAGCGACGCCCGTGACGCTCGGTCGGGCTGACCGGACCCACGTGGAGGTTGTGACCGGGCTTAAGCCGGGAACGCGCTATGTTGCAGAGGGGGCCTATCAGCTCAAGGCCACGGTGATCACGAGCAATCTCGGCTCACACGCCGGGCACGGGCACTAACGAGACGAGAGCACGGCTCGAAACATGTGAGGAACCATTATGATTGATCACATTACGAAATCAGCGCTCAAAGTGCCCGGCCTGGTGTTGCTGGCCGTGTTGGCCATTCTGGGGCTAGGGGTATTCCAGTATAGACGCATGCCGGTGGACGCGTTTCCCGACATATCTCCGATTATGGTGCCCGTGTTTGCGGAGGGGCACGGCATGGCCCCCGAAGAGATCGAGCGGTTGATCACCTATCCAATCGAGTCGGCGATGAATGGTTTGCCGGGGGTCACACAGATCAAATCGACGTCCGCCTTCGGCATGGCCGTCGTCTACGTCTACTTCAAAGATAGCACCGATATCTATTTTGCCAGGCAGTTGGTCGGCGAACGGCTCTCGAGCGTGATGGCCGAATTGCCTGAGACGGATGAGCCTCCCACGTTGGGACCCATATCGACCGGTTTGGGGCAGATTTTCCTCTACTACCTCGAAGCCGATCCGGCCGTGGTGGATACGGAGGGAAAACCTCTCAACACCTGGTTGCGCGAGCTGAACGATTGGGTCGTGAAGTTTCAGCTGCAGACCGTGCCGGGTGTGACAGAGATCCTCTCCATTGGTGGCCATGTGTTACAATATCAGGTCCGGGTGAATCCGAACGCCCTGTTGAAGTATGACCTGACGCTGGAGGACCTGGTCGATTCGATCCACGCCAACAATCGCAATGTGGGCGGTCAATTTTTGGTGATGGGTTCCGAAGAGCATCTCGTGCGTGGGGTGGGCCTGTTGGAGAGCCTGGAGGATATCCGGACCATCGCGGTCAAACTGGTTGACGGGCGCCCCGTACTGCTCTCGGATGTGGCCGAGGTGGCATACGGCAACGAGATTCGGCGCGGCGTGATCACGCTGAACGGCGAACGCGAAGTGGTATCGGGCATGGTGCTGAAGCTCTTCGGAGAGAACACGTCGGAGGTCATTGAGCGTCTCTACGCTAAGGTGGCCGAGGTCGAGCAGGCCTTGCCAGAGGGTGTCACGCTGGTGCCTTACTACGAGCAAGGCGAGCTGGTGCACAACGCGACCGGTACCGTGAAACGGTCGCTCTTGATCGGAAGTATCCTGGTGGTGCTGACGCTGGGCCTTTTCCTTGGCAATCTGCGCACGGCCTTCATCGTGGCACTGTCGCTGCCCATCTGTGCGCTGGTGGCCGTGCTTTGCATGGGGCTGAGAGGCATATCGGCCAACCTCATGTCGTTGGGTGGAATCGCGATAGCAATTGGGATGCTGGGCGATGGGGCGATCGTGATGGTGGAAAATCTCTTCCGACACTTGGGAGAGCGGCACGGCCACGGCGAGTCCAAGGCGACCATAATCTACGAGTCGGCACGCGAGGTGAGCCGTCCGATCGTTTTCTCGATTGCGATCATTATCATCGTGTTTTTACCGCTCTTCACGCTCGAAGGTGTCGAGGGCAAGATGTTCGCGCCGATGGCATTTACCATTGCGTTCGCGCTGTTCGGGTCGCTCCTGGTGGCCATTCTGGTGGCCCCGGTGCTGTCGCTCTATCTTCTCAAGGAGGGGCCACAAAAAGAACTTCCTCTGATCCGTGCTCTTAAAGCCTTCTACCGCCCTCTACTGGCCGGAGCCATCCGTTTTAAGGCCGTGGTGGTCGGAGTGGCTGTGGCGGTGCTGTTGGGCAGCCTGGCCTTGGTACCGCTGCTGGGGACCGAATTCATTCCCACGCTGGAAGAGGGCTCCATTCTGATCGGCGTGACCATGGCCCCCTCCATTTCGCTGGAAGAGGGCACCCGGTTGATCATGGCGCTGGAGCGGGAAATCACACAGTTTGATGCGGTCGATGAGACCATCTCCCGGATCGGTCGCCCTGAGGCGGGCAGCCATCCTCATCCGGTCAACTACGCCGAAGTCCACATCGAGCTAAAGCCCTTCAAGGAGTGGAAGCAGTTCAAAACCAAGGCGAAGCTGATCGAGTCGATTGAGGCCAAGCTTAAACCTTTCCCCGGCGTCCAGCTCAACTTCACGCAGCCGATTCAAAACGCTTTTGACGAGCTGCTCTCGGGGATAAAATCCCAGTTGGCGATCAAGCTCTACGGCGAGGATCTGGACGTGCTACGACGCAAGGCCGAAGAGATCCGGGGGGCGATTGACACGATTCCCGGTCTGGTCGACCTCTCCTCGGAGCAGAGCTTTGGTCAGCCCCAGGTACAGATTGTGGCCAACCGAGAGGCCTGCGCCCGCTTTGGGGTGACGGTGGGTGAGATCATGGAGATGGTGGAGCTGGCTGTGGGTGGGGAGGTGATTGATGACATCTACCTCAATACGCGGCGCTTCGGGATTCACATGCGATTCGAGGAGGCCTACCGCGCTGATCCTGATGCCATTCGGAACATTCTTGTGCCGACCGGCCTCGGGGGCGTCATCCCGCTCTCGCAAGTAGCGCGGGTCGAGCAGGTCACGGGTCCGATCCAGATTAACCGTGAGAAGAATCAGAGGCGCTGGATTGTACAGGGCAATGTACGCGGGAGAGATCTCGGGAGTGTCGTCGCGGACATCCAGGCGCAAATTGCCGAACGGGTATCCCTGCCGCCCGGCTACACCGTCGAGTACGGCGGCCAATTTGAGAATCAGCAGCGCGCCATGAAGCGTCTCTCGATCATTGTGCCGACCGTGATCCTGATGGTGTTGGTGATGCTCTGGATGTCCTTCGGTGTGATGCGGCATGCCCTCATCATCATCGTCAACGTCCCGCTGGCATTGATTGGCGGCATTCTCGGCCTCTGCGTGACGGGTGCCTATCTCTCTGTCCCGGCCTCAGTGGGGTTCATCGCGCTCTTCGGCATCGCGGTGCAGAACGGCATGGTCCTTGTGACCTACTTCAACGATCTGCGGGGGCGGGGCAAGACGGTACGCGAGGCGGTGACGGAGGGCGCGGAGTTGCGGTTGCGTCCTGTCTTGATGACCGCCCTGACAACCGTACTGGGACTGCTGCCTCTGCTGCTGGCTCGTGGGATAGGTGCCGATGTGCAGCGGCCGCTGGCCACGGTGGTGGTTTTTGGGCTGACCACCTCAACTCTCCTGACATTGTTCGTGATCCCATCCGTCTATGTGTGGGTGGAAGAGCACGTCGAACGGCGGCGCGCCATCCCTTCGTCGTAAGCCCGCTGCTTTTGTAACGTTGGCCGTCCTCGGCCAATGATTGGCCGGGGACGGCCAACGCTACAGGCATCTCATCGAGTGTCCGACGATGGAGAGTGCTGATCGCTGGCGTGAACGGCGCTCGTCAAGTGGCGAGCTCCCGTGGCGTTTGTCGTCCGCTCACCATCCCCGCTTTGACAAACGGGAGCGATGCGAGTAGCTTGCAGGGCTGAATCACAACGGGAGCACAACGGTGGCAAAGAAACAGAAGACAGCGATCAGTCCGACGCGGGCTGAAGATTATCCCGAATGGTATCAGCAGGTGGTGCGTTCGGCCGAGCTGGCCGAGACCAGTGCGGTGCGCGGGTGCATGGTCATTCGGCCGTGGGGCTATGCCATATGGGAGAACATCCGTGATGCGCTGGACCGTAAGTTCAAGGCCACGGGCCATGTGAATGCCTATTTTCCTCTCTTTATTCCTCTCAGCTTTCTGGAGAAGGAAGCGGAGCATGTGGAAGGCTTTGCCAAGGAGTGTGCGGTCGTTACGCACCATCGTCTGGAGGCGGGCCCCGATGGTGGACTGGTGCCGGCAGGCGAGCTTGAAGAGCCGCTCGTGGTGCGGCCGACCTCGGAGACGATCATTGGTGCGACCTATGCCAAGTGGGTGCAGAGCTATCGTGACCTGCCGATATTGATCAACCAGTGGGCCAATGTGGTGCGTTGGGAGATGCGTACGCGCCTCTTTTTGCGTACGACTGAGTTCCTGTGGCAAGAGGGGCACACGGCCCACGAGACGCGCGATGAGGCGTGGGAGGAGACGCTCACGATTCTGGAGGTCTACAAGCGCTTCGCCGAGGAGTATATGGCGGTACCGGTTCTGACGGGCGAAAAGACTGCCGGCGAACGCTTCCCCGGTGCAAGTAATACATTCTGTATTGAGGCGATGATGCAGGACTGCAAAGCGCTGCAAGCTGGTACGAGTCACTTTCTTGGACAGAATTTCGCCAAGGCCTCCGGCATTCAATTCCAGTCGCGTGACGGAGAGGTGGAACACGCGTGGACCACCTCGTGGGGGGTATCGACGCGACTGATTGGTGGGCTGATTATGGTGCATGCGGACGACAACGGCATGGTGATCCCGCCGCGCCTGGCACCCTCACACGTGGCCATCCTCCCCATCTTCCGGAGTGACGAGGAGCGCGATGCTGTGTTGCCTTACTGCGAGGCGCTGGCCGCACAGCTACGTGAGGTGTCCTATCGTGGGCGTCCATTGGGGGTCGAGTTGGACACCCGCGACATGAACGCCGGTGAAAAGGGGTGGAGCTGGGTCAAGAAGGGTATTCCGGTGACGGTTGAGGTCGGCCCACGCGACATGGCGGAGGGTACTGTCTATGTCGGCCGTCGCGACGTGGAGCGCAACGAGCGCTATGGTCAGCCCCGCGACCTGTTTGTGGCAGGCGTACCGGAGTTGCTTGAGGAGATTCAGGCCGCGCTGTTTGACCGGGCCAAGGCCTTCATGGACGAGCACACACGGGCCATTGATGAGTGGGAGGCCTTCGTTGCGTTCTTTACGCCCGAGAATGAGGAAAAGCCGGAATCGCACGGTGGGTTTGCGCTATCGCACTGGTGCGAGAGCGAGGCCTGCGAGAAGCGCATTAACGACGACCTCAAAGTGACCATCCGCTGCATTCCCGGCGATCGTGGCGCCGATGGCACGGGCATGTGCGTGGCCTGTGGTAAGCCCAGCCCAGGGCGTGTGGTCTTCGCGAAGTCGTACTAGAACTAGGTCCGTACGGCGATGCACTCGATCTCGATGCGCGCATCAAGCGGCAAGCGCGCCACCTGGACCGTTGACCGGGCCGGGGCGTGTGCGCCGAAGCATTCCTGGTAGACGGTGTTCATGGCCGCAAAATCCTGAAGATCGGCCATAAATACGGTCGTCTTGACGACGGCGGCCAGCGTCAGATCCACCGCTCCCAACACCGCCGCCATATTGCCCAGAACCTGGCGGGTCTGTTCGGCGATATCGTTGGCCATGATTTTGCCCGTGGCCGGATCGATCGGGAGTTGTCCGGAACAGAAGATGGTGCTCTCTGTGGCGATGGCTTGGCTGTAGGGTCCGATGGCTGCTGGAGCCAATTCTGTAGCGATGGCTTTAATCATTCTGATTCCTCGTGTCTGTCTGTTGGTTGCCATCTGGGTTGGGGGTGTGTTTGGTCCTTCGCTCGCGAAAGAACGACTGTAGTATATCGCGGCACTGCTGCTCCATCACTCCCGTAATGACCTCGCAGCGATGGTTCAGATTGGGGTGGTCGAGTATGTTGAAGACGGAGAGCGCGCCGCCGCGCTTGGGATCGGGGACGCCGTAGACCACCGTGGGAATGCGCCCCAGGATGATGCCGCCGGCACACATGGGGCAGGGCTCCTTGGTAACATAGAGGATTGTGTCCGTCAGGCGCCAATCACCAAGGGCACTGGCCGCCTGAGTAATGGCCAGGATCTCGGCGTGGGCGGTTGGGTCTTTGAGCAGCTCGGTTTGATTGTGGGCGCGCCCGATAACGGCCCCAACTGGCATGTCGCGATGGGGGGCGGTGTTGATGATGATGCAACCTGCGGGCACCTCGCCGGCGGAAGCGGCACGGTCGGCCTCGCGCAGAGCGAGGTCCATGAAGTGTTCATGGTTGGGAAGGTTCATCGGATAAGCGTACTGTAGGATGGCCATCGGTGCATGCTTTATCGCGGGTTCCATTTTGTTTTTTTTGAGCTGTTCGCTCTGAGTGATGGTCTCTAATATAGCCAAACGAGAGAGATGTTGATGGGAGAGGTCGATGGGGCGCTGGTGGTGTAACGTTCGGAGCAGGGTGGCCGATAGCCCGTACATGGTACGCGTGCTAGTGGTTGGGCTGTTGTACTATTGTGGTGCCCGCTTGGGCCTTTATCTCTCGTTTCAGCCCAGCAATATCGGTGCGTTGTGGCCACCCAATGCGGTCCTTCTGGTGGCACTCCTCTTGCAGCCCCGACGCCGCTGGTGGGGATATCTTCTCGTGGCCCTCCCGGCCGAACTGGCGGCCGATCTGCCGTGTGGCATATCGCTGCACGAGAGCGTGCTCTTCCTGATGGCCGATTATGTTGAAGTGCTCACGGCGGCTCTCCTCCTCGGTGTGGTGGTTCCCGGGCCACTCCGTTTCAACCGACTGAGAGAGACGATGGCATTCGTGGCGAGCGCGGTGGTTGTGGCCCCCTTTGTTGCGGCCTTTCCCGGTGCGCTGGCAGGAGGATTTGATGTGGCTTCCGCGGAGTTCTGGCCGCGCGCCCATAGCTGGTTTCTTTCGGATGCGCTGACCCACATTGCCGTTACGCCCTTTCTGCTCCTCCTGTTTGGGGGAGCAGAAGATGAGTCAGGGCCGGAAGGGGGGCGCACGGCGGAATGCGCGGCCCTTGGGGTGCTGCTCATCATAGGGTGTCTGGTCCTCTTTGGACGCGATGTGTCGTCACATGGCGAGTTCCATTCGCTTTTCTACTTGCCGGTGCCGATGCTCGTATGGGCCGCGGTCCGCATGGGGCGCACCTACAGTTTCGGGTGCATGTGCACGGTTGCCCTGTTAGCGGTATGGTATGCCGCGCAAGGACGGGGGCCGTTCGGGCACGGGGTCCAGGCAGGCTGTGTCATGGATATGCAGGTTGCGCTGCTCCTGTCGTTGACGCCGATCGCGATGTTGGCATCGCTGATTGCCGAGCACCACAACACGGCACGTGAGCTCAGGGATTCGGAGGAGAAGTATCGCCTGCTGGTCGATCACGCGGGCGACATGGTAGTTAAGATGGATCGCAGTGGCCAATTCCTCTATGTCAGTCCGGAGTACTGCCGGGTGTATGGCAAGAGCGAATCCGAGCTGCTTGGCCAAGCCCATATGCCTTTGGTGCATGATGACGACCACGCCCAAACGGAGGCGGCCATGGGTGATGTCCTGTCTCCGCCTCACAGATGCTATCTGGAGCAGCGGTCTGCCACGGTGCGGGGCTGGCAGTGGATTGCGTGGCGTTACACCGGGATAGTGAGCGACAAGGGAAGCGTTGAGTCTATCGTGGGGGTAGGGCGAAACATCGACTCGCTGAAGGCGGCCGAAGGGGAACGGCAGTCACTTTTAAGACGTTTGGGGCAATCGGAAAAAATGGAAGCGCTCAATCTATTGGCAGGGGGGGTGGCGCATGACCTGAACAATATCCTTTCAGGCATCATCACCTATCCTGATCTGCTACTGATGGACTTGCCGGAGGATAGCAACCTGCGTGAGCCGCTGGAAGCAATCCGGAACAGCGGGTTTCGAGCCGCTGCCGTGGTGCGGGACATGGTGGGGCTGTCGCGCCGCAGAAGCGCGCCATGGATCCCGGGGAATCTCTCCCGGATTCTGACTGAATACCTTGGTTCAAGCGAGCATGAGGGCCTGATGGCTCGTTTCCCTGAGGTCGAGCTGGTGGCGGATCTCGACGCTGGCATCCTGGGTGTATCCTGCGATCCCCTGCATCTACGCAAGGCCATCGGGAATCTTATCCTCAACGCGGTCGAAACGCTGAGCCCGGGTGGGCGCGTGACCGTTAAGACGGAGAACCGCTACATCGAGAATGGGCTGGTGGCCTATGAGTCCATCCCGGCCGGCGAATACGCCGTGCTGGTGGTCTCGGACAGTGCCGGAGAGGTTGCGGCAGAGGACTTGACCCGGATCTTTGACCCCTTCTACACGCGCAAGGTTTTAGGATGGGGTGGGACCGGCCTGGGGCTGACCGTGGTGTGGAATGTTGTGCACGACCATGGAGGGTTCATTGATGTGACGAGTCGCGTGGGTGAAGGTACGACGTTCACACTCTACTTTCCCGGTCAGCGTATGGCGATCCCTGACGCGTCGGAAGTGGTGTCTTCACGTGATTACGAGGGCGATGGCGAGCATGTATTGGTGGTGGATGATGAGCCGGCCCAACGCGATATTGCCCAGCATCTTCTACAGCGCCTGATGTATCGCGTCGACACCGTTGACAGTGGTATGGCTGCGCTCAAGCATCTGCAAAGCCAGCCGGTCGACCTGGTGATTCTTGATATGATTATGCCCAGCGGCATGGACGGACAGGAAACCTACGCCAAGTTAGTGGATCTGCAACCGGGGCTCAAGGTCGTGGTGGCGAGTGGCTTTGCCACTATGGACACGATTGAGGAGATGCGGCGCTCCGGTGTGACTCACTACGTCGAGAAGCCCTACACCATGGTCAGTCTCGGTCGGGCGGTGTATGAGGTGCTACACCAGATACCCTCTGGATCAGTCTAGCGGGTCGGGCAGCCCAGCATCGCTAAAGGCTTGGCGGCGCTCCGCACAGCTTGGGCACGTTCCGCAGGAACGTGCGCCGCCACGGTAGCATGTCCAGGTCTGGCTAAAGTCGACGCCCAGTTCAGCCCCCAATGTCACGATCTCCATCTTGCGCTTGCTGACGAAGGGCGCGTGTACCGTCACAGCACGCCTGCGGTTGAGGGCCAGGAGCTGGTTAATACGCGCCAGAAAGTCCGTCGTGCAATCCCAGTAGCCATATTCGTCCTGAGCCTGGGCGCCGTAGTAGATGTCAACCGCACCGATCGCCTCGGCGTACGCGGCCGCAATGGAGAGGAGGACCATGTTGCGATTGGGCACATAGGTTGGGGGTTGTGTGCGCTCGGAGGCACTGAGCGAGTCGAGATCCGGGACGGCCACCTCAGGATTGGTCAGCACGCTGCCTTGGGCGGTCAGGGTACCGAAGTCGGCCACGTCCATGACCCGGTGGTCGGCTACGTCTGCCAGGGCCGCCTGGGCCGTCGCCGCCTTGAGCTCACGGTCGTGCCGCTGTCCGTAGAAGAACGAGAGGGCGTGTAGCGGCCCAACGTCCAGGCGTCGGCGCACGTAGTGGATGAGGGTCGATGAATCCAGTCCACCGGAGAGGAGCACGACCACGGGATCCATCGGTTTAGAGCCTCTCATCTACCAGGTTGCGATCGAAAAAGCCCTTCATATCAAAGATGACGGCACCGGCTTTCGTGAACTGCGAAAGATCGATGGAATGGAAGCGGTCGTGGGCGACGGCCAAGACGACGCCATCATACAGGGCCATCTGCTCAGCCGAGGGAGAGTCGATCAAGACGACCTCATACTCGGCTTCGACTTCGTTACGGTCGGCCCACGGATCGTAGACATCGACCTGAATGCCAAAATCACTCAGTTCGTCAATGACGTCAACGACCCGCGAGTTCCGGATGTCGGGGCAGTCTTCCTTGAAGGTAATGCCCAGGACGAGAACGCGTGAGCCGAGGACTCGATGGCCTTTCTTGATCATCAGTTTGATGACTCGTGCCGCAGCGTAGCGTCCCATGTTATCGTTCAGCCGTCGACCGGCCAGCAGGATTTCGGGGTTGTATCCCTCGGCCTGGGCCCTGTGGGCCAGGTAGTACGGATCCACGCCAATACAGTGTCCACCGACAAGTCCCGGACGGAAGGGTAGAAAATTCCATTTCGTCCCCGCAGCATCAAGAACGTCGGACGTGTCAATCCCCAGTCGATCAAAGATGATGGCCAGCTCGTTGACAAAGGCGATGTTGATGTCGCGTTGCGAATTCTCAATCACTTTGGCGGCCTCGGCCACTTTGATGGTGGGCGCTAGATGCGTGCCTGCCGTGATCACGGATGCATATAGCGCATCGATCACACGCGCAGCGTCTTCGGTGGAGCCGGAGGTGACTTTGAGAATGGTCGTCAGGCGGTGCGCTTTATCGCCGGGATTGATCCGTTCGGGGCTGTAGCCACAGAAGAAATCCGTATTGAACTCGAGACCGCTTTCGCGCTCAAGGATGGGGACACAGATTTCCTCGGTGCAGCCAGGATAGACCGTACTTTCGTAGATCACAATATCGCCTTGGTTGAGCACACGCCCGACCGAGGTAGAAGCCGCAATGAGCGGTTTCAAGTCGGGTTGCTTCCCCTCATCAATCGGAGTGGGGACGGTGATGACATAAACTTGGCTATCGCCCAGGTCGCCCAGGTCGGAGGTGAAACGCAGACGCTTCGCGGCCCCGATCTCCTCGGCGGTGGTTTCGAGGGTGCGGTCGTGACCGCTTTGGAGCTCGGCGATGCGGGCCGGCTTCACGTCGAAGCCCAGCGTCCGATAATGACGCCCAAATTCTACGGCCAGAGGGAGGCCCACATAACCGAGGCCGACTACGGCAATCGTGATGGACTGGTCTGCTATTTGATCCAACATTTCTTTCATGAACAGAGCGTAGCCGGTGTCACAGCGCGAGGCAAGTGGCGAGTCACGAATTGATGACTTGCGCAACAGCGGGCAAAAGCATATATACAGTGCAAATTAGTGAGTCTTCAGGGCAGGGTGCGCCCGCGTGAGCGGACAATTCCCGACCGGCGGTAATAGCCCGCGAGTCTTTTGCTGGTTGCGAAGGACAGACACAGTGCGATTCTGTGGCCGACAGTATAGTCTGGATGAGAGAAGATGGTGGCACGACGTACGGGTTACGTCCGGGTGATCTCTTTCTCTCGGGCGTTTTTTTTGTGTCTGGAGCCGCCGGAGCTTGGTGAAACATGAGTGAAGAAGTGGAGTTGTTTGACCCCGTGCCGGAGGCGTTGGATGCGATCCGGGCCGGTCGTATGGTCATCGTTACCGACGACGCCAATCGTGAGAATGAGGGGGACCTGATCTGTGCCGCCGAGTTGGTCACCGATGCGTCCATTAACTTCATGGCGACCCATGGACGAGGACTCATTTGCGTGGCTCTGCCATCGGAGCGTGTCAGGTCGCTTGGTTTGACGCGCATGGCGATGCGGGGGCAGGGCGATGCGTTCAATACGGCTTTCCTCGAATCCGTGGACGCAGCACGCGGCATCAGCACGGGGATCAGTACGCATGACCGGGCCGAGACGGTGCGCGTGCTCATTGATGAGGCCAGTGGCAGCAGTGATCTCGTCAGTCCAGGGCACACCTTTCCCTTACAGGCTATGGATGGGGGGGTGCTGAACCGGGCGGGCCATACGGAAGCCGCCATGGATTTGGCACGTCTGGCCGGGCTGCGCCCTGCCGGAGTGATCTGTGAGATTTTGCGGCCGGATGGAGCCATGGCACGCCTGCCTGAGTTGCGCGCCTTCGCCAGGGAACACGGGCTCAAGATTACATCGGTGGCCGACATCATTGCCTATCGCCGCCGTACCGAGAAGATGGTGGGCTGCATCCGTCAAGTCGGGATGCCGACCCGGCACGGGGATTTTCAGCTCAAACTCTTCCATTCCGCAGTGGACGATGAGCATCATGTGGCTTTGGTCATGGGCGATATCACGCCCGAGGAGCCCGTCCTGGTGCGGGTCCATAGCGAGTGCCTGACGGGGGATGTTTTCCATTCGCGGCGGTGTGATTGTGGCAGCCAGTTGGAGGAGGCCATGTGCATGGTGGAGGAGGAGGGCAAAGGGATTGTGCTCTATATGCGGCAGGAGGGCCGTGGGATAGGTCTGGCCAACAAAATTCATGCCTATGCCCTGCAAGATGGCGGACTCGATACCGTGGAGGCGAATGAGGAGCTGGGCTTTAATGCTGACCTCAGGGAGTACGGTATCGGGGCGCAGATTCTGACCGAGCTGGGCGCACAGCGCCTGCGGTTGATTACCAACAATCCCTGCAAGATCGTAGGGCTGGAGGGGTATGGACTGGAGATTGTTGAGCGCATCCCCATCGTCGTGGGCCACCATGAACACAACAAGCGCTATCTGGATACGAAGAAAGAGAAGCTGGGACACCTGCTGTAGGTGTCGGATGGTAAGTGAGCAGTAGAGGAGGACGATATGCCTGTTAGAGAGATATCAGCGAAGCTGTTGGCCGATGGCCTTCGGTTCACGATTGTGGTGAGTCGTTTTAATGACTTCCTCACCAAGGAGCTACTCGGTGGTGCGATCGACTGCCTGGTGCGCCACGGCGTTGTCGAGGAATCCATCACCGTGGTCTGGGTTCCCGGAGCCAATGAGCTCCCGATGATTGCGGATCGCATTGCCGCCGCCGGAAACACGGATGGGATCATCGCGCTTGGCGCGGTGGTTCAGGGCGCAACGCCCCATGCCGACCTGATCAACGCGCAGGTCTCGCGTTCGCTGGCGAAGACAGGTATGGATCGCGGCATTCCCGTTCTGAACGGGGTGGTGTGTGCCGGCAACCTGGAGCAGGCGATTGAGCGTTGCGGCACCAAGGCTGGCAACAAGGGCTGGTCAGTGGCACAAGCGGCCATCGAGATGGCCAATATCTGTAAGCAGCTCTAGCGGGGAGGCCTTGTGGCGACACGACGGGATGCACGCGAGTGGGCAGTCCAGTTACTGTTCCAGATGGACCTCAACCCTCCCGAGGACACCGGGCCGGTGCTTGAGCGTTTTTGGGAGGATGTAAAGAGCGACAAGGGGCCGCGCGAATACACCGAACGCATTGTGCGTGGTGTGTTCAGCCATCGCGAGGAACTGGACACGCTGATCCAGAAGGCTGCGGATCACTGGGATGTCGCCCGCCTGGGCGTGATTGATCGTAATGTCATTCGTATGGCGGTGTACGAGATGCTGCACTGTCCGGATGTCCCGGCGATCGTCTCAATTAATGAGGCGGTGGATATCGCCAAGTATTTTGCCACGTCAGAGTCGGGCCGTTTTGTAAACGGGATACTCGACCGTATCCGTGCATCCATACAGCCCGCTGATCCCGTGACAACCTAGGTTATGCCGTTGGACGAAAAGTGGATGATTGAAGCATTGGCCCTAGCCGGGCGGGGAGCGGGGCGCACCCGGCCCAATCCGCCGGTGGGGTGTGTGGTGGTCCGAGAGGGGCGGCGAGTGGGACAGGGCTTCCATCGTGCCGCCGGTGCACCGCATGCGGAGATCGTTGCCCTTCGGGACGCCGGTGAACAGGCGCGTGGGGCGGATCTTTATGTGACGCTTGAGCCCTGTAGCACGAGCGGACGCACGCCGCCCTGTACCGATGCCCTTCTGGCTGCTGGGGTGCGTCGCGTCATCGTGGGCACGGTCGATCCCAATCCCGCCCATGCCGGGCGTGGACTGCGCCAACTGCGCGTGGGCGGCGTGGAGGTGACGCGAGGGGTCTGTCGGTATGAAGCCGAGACGCTGATCGCGCCCTTTGGAAAGTGGATCACGACCGGGCGGCCTTGGATCACGCTCAAGATGGCGATCTCTCTGGATGGTGCGATAGCCGACCGCCGGGGGCGTTCACAATGGATCACGGGCGTGCCAGCGCGGCGTTGGGTCGATCAGCTGCGTAGCGGGGTCGATGCCATTATGGTGGGTGCCGGTACGGCCTGCGCCGACAATCCCGGCTTGATGCCGCGCAACCGGCGGCGACCCACGGCCCATCGCGTCGTTGTGGATTCTTCTGGGCGTCTACCCCTCAAAGCGAAACTACTCACTGACGCCTATGCGCCGCTGACGGTGGTGGCCACAACGGCCGCCTGCTCATTAGAGCGGCAGGCCGACTATGAGGGCTCGGGTGCAGCGGTCTGGGCGCTGCCCCGCAAGGGACACCATGTCTCACTGCGCTCATTGGTACGGCAGATGGGCTTGGCCGGATGGTTGCATGTACTCTGTGAAGGTGGCGGTGAATTGGGCGCGTCGCTGTTGCGTGAGGGGCTCGTGGATGAGTTGGTGGTGTTGGTGGCACCGCTGGTGATTGGCGGGCAGCGGGCACGGCCGGCCATTGGCGGCTCGGGTTGGCTCCTGGCCCAGGCACCCCGTTTCGAGCCGGTGGAGCAGCGCTTGCTGGGTGAAGACGTTTTGATGCGGCTGCGACCGCGGTCACAGTAGAGGGGAGGGCGATGCACTATGTTTACGGGATTGATCGAGCAGGTGGGGCGCATAGCGGCATGGGACCGTAGCGGCGACGCGCGCAGGCTCACGATTGAGCATGCCGTGTGGGAGTCCGGTGGGGCGAGTGTGCGGCCCGGCGACAGCGTGGCCGTGAACGGAGCCTGCTTGACAGCCGAAAGGGTGGAAGCGACGCGGTTCACCTGTTCCGTATTGGATGAGACCGTCAGCAGGACCTCACTGGCGGATGGGGCGATCGGCGAGCGCGTCAACCTGGAACGGGCCATGGCTGCGGATGCGCGCTTCGGGGGGCATATGGTGCAGGGCCATATCGATGCCCTCGGAACAGCCCTGTCGATCAGGAGGAGTGGGGTCGACCGCATCGTGCGCATCGAGTGCCCGCCGCAGCTCATGGCCGGTGTCGTCGAAAAGGGGTCGGTTGCGCTGGATGGGATCAGCCTGACCATAGCGACTTTGGGACCCGACTGGCTTGAGGTTCACCTCATCCCCTTTACGTGGGCGCACACGGCATGGTGTGATCTGAGTCAAGGAAGCCGAGTCAACATCGAGACCGACATCATTGGCAAGTACGTGCAGCGCTATATGGAGCAGCAGGGCACAGCCCACCTGTCGTCAGACGCGTTGCGTCGGGCCGGGCGGTGGATGGATTGACGCGTCGAGCTAAAGGCTCGACAGGGCCTCTACTTTTGGGTACCCATATGTCGCTGATTTTTGACAACAACCGCAGGTGACTGCGCTGCTATCGGAAGGTTCTACACCGTGAGTGATATCAAGAAGCTGTTGCCCCTCCAGGATCTCGACTGCCAACTGCGTGATATGAAACGGGAATTGGAAGATATTCCGGCACGCAAGGAGGAGGAGCAGACTCGCCTGGCCGACCATAAGGCCAACCTGCAGGTCGCCGAGGACGATCTCAAGGCCAAACAGGCCGAGATTAAGGAGCAAGAGCTCGAAGTGCAGGCCTGTCGTGACAAAATATCGAAGTATCGTCAGCAGCAGTTGGTTTTGAAGTCCAACAAGGAGTTCAAGGCTATGGAGCATGAGATCGACAGCGTGCTCGCCCAGATTCGTGAGCACGAGGACAAGGAACTTGTGGTGATGGAGCGCGTGGAGACGGCTCGGGCGGGCGTGGCCGAGCGGCGCAAGGAGTTGGAGGCCGAGCAAGAGGCCGTCGATCTGGATGTGGCTGATCTTGACAAGCGCATGGCGGGCATGGCCGAGGAGATAGCGGCTCTGGAGTCCAAACGCGGAGAGATGTTGCCGGATGTTCCGGAGGAGACGCTGCTGCGCTACGAGCGTATTCTCGCCCGGAGAGACCGTGCCCTGGTCCCGGTCGAATCAGGGATCTGCGGCGGGTGCCACATGAAGCTGCCTCCGTCCGTCGCCCAGAACATCCTCAAGGAGGAGTTTTTGGTTGCCTGCGATCATTGCGGGCGCTTGCTCTACATGTCCTAACAGCCGAGAAGCTGTCTACATTGAGTCATAGTTCTGAGTTGATGGTTCCTGTGTAAGCTGCAATGATGGATCCTGACGGTCGGGGGCCTTCGGTCGCTGCTCTGACCCAAGACGTGGAGGGCTTGCCCCCCGTAGCCTTGGCGAAGGGGGGAGGAAAGTCCGGACACCGTAGGGCAGGATGCCTCGTGAAAACGGGGGACGTTACGTTAAAGCGTGATGGACGGCCAGTGCCACAGAAAATATACCGTCTGCTTGAGCTGGGTTGCAGGGGACTTGTCCCCCGTAGCTCTAGCAAAGGGGGATAAGGGTGAAATGGTGGTGTAAGAGACCACCGGGTCAAGCGTAAGCGCGATCGCAAGGTAAACCCCATCCGGTGCAAGATCAAATAGGGAACGAGAGACGGCCCGTCTCATTTCCCGCGGCGCGCAAGTATTCGCGGGATGGAAGTTTCGGGTTGATCGCAAAGATAAATGACTGAACCCTGGCAGGGCCGCTTGCGGTGCTGGTGGGCCAACAGAATCCGGCTTATGACCCCCGATCGTCGTTATGCTTTCTACGCCGCCCGTCTCTCCCCGCTGGTTATGCTAGCGGCAATCGGCTGGGGAGGGTGGATGGTCTATGCCGCTTGGTCGCTTCCCACTCCTGCAGTAGCCAGTGTGGTGGTTGCGAAGGGCCCCCGTCTCACTTCCTCCACTGCGGTGTTGCCCGCTGACCTCGACTGGGGTGTCTTCCAGAACGAGGAGGCGGCAGTACCCACCTCGCGTGGCGCCTTGTCGCGTCGCTTCCGCTTGGCCGGTACGTTCTTCGCCTATGGCAGCGAGTCCGGCGACACGCGTAAAGCCGTGCTCCATGATCTGGGGGACGGCGTGCAGCATATTGTGGGCGAGCAGGCTAAGATTGGCGATGTGGAGGTCGTTCGGATCATGAGCGACCGCGTCATTCTGCGCCGCGGCGCAGAGGAAGCGGAGCTCTGGCTGGGCTTCTCGCGGGCGGATGAGAGCGTTCCAAGCGGCGAGGAGGTCGAGACGGCCAAAGCGGAGAACGGCGAGGATCTCTTTGGCGGTCGTAAGACAGGGGAGAATGACTGGGTCTTCCGTCGCGACGCCCTTCAGGATTATTATGAGGCGGTGTTGGACGATCCGGAACGGCTCGTGCGGATATTCGACTCGATGAAGGCTGTCCGCGGTGCCGACAATAAGATCGAGGGATACCGTCTCGATATCCTCGGTGAGGGCGAATTCTACCATGCCGTCGGAATGCGACAGGGCGACATCGTGCACAAGGTCAATGGCATGAGCATGACCAGCCGTCGGCGGGCGGAATTCTTTATCGGCGAATTTGCACGCAACCGCGCCAATGCGTTCGTCATCGAGATCGAACGTGACGGTGCTCCCGAGAAGCTGACGTACCAGGTTCGGTAAGTCTGCCCGTGTTGACGTTGGACCTCAGGAGTTGAATAGCTTCCCGCTGCGGTAGCCCCCCACGACACGTAGCTTGGAGGAGGCCTTGCGGGCCGTACGCAGCGCCCGTTTGACATTGGCCGCCTCGGGGCTCCCTTGGATATCGACGAGGAAGACATACTGTTGGGGACATCCGCGCATGGGTCGTGACAGGAGCCGTGACAGGTTGACGTTTTCATTACGGAAGCACTCGAGAAAGGTGCAAAGGCTCCCGGGCTCATTCAGCAGCTGCACGGCAAAGGTCATCTTGGTGGCAGTGGGCTGTAGTCGTGTACGACCGCCAATCGCCAGAAAAACCGTGATGTTGGGCTGATCGGTCGCGATGGGATAGGCTAGCACGTCGAGGTTCCACACCTTGGCCAATTCGCGATTGCCGAGGGCGGCGGCATGGGGCTGTTGCCACGCACGCTGGGCGGCCATGGCCGTGCTGGGCACCGACTCCTTGTCGGCGCGCGGCAGGTGCTTCTTCAGCCAACTGGCGCAATGATCGAGCGGTACGAAATGTGAGTAGAGCGTCTTGATCGGCTCATCCTTTCGCCCCAGCAGGGCCAGACGCACGTTCAGCGCAATCTCTTCCTGAATGCAGACACGCGGCCGGTTGGCCAGGAGGATGTCCACCATCTCGTAGATGGCACCGCCGGATGAGTTCTCTATGGGCACCACGCCGACCCGTTCCGGCTTCCGTGCCACGAAGGTGCACACGTCATGAATGGAGGGTAGGGGGACGAAGTTATTACGTGAGCCGAACTGTTTGCGCGCGACCAGTTCCGAGTAGGTGCCCGGGGGGCCGAGATAGGCGACGTCCTTGCGTGGCATGATTTGTCTCCGATTCCTGATCACATTCTGCTATACAACTCGAACCGTATCCAAACGAGATCGGCAGGAAAAGGAAGAAAGGTGTGACCCATGGGCGATGTGTTTGTCAGTACAAGCAAGCAGCGCCTGCTGGTGGCACAGATGAAACGGCTGGGTGTCGAGCCCGCTGACCTGATCGAGAAGTTCATTCTAGGCAGCGGCAGCGGGGGCCAGAAGGTAAACAAGACGGCTTCGTGTGTCTATCTGAAGCACGTGCCTTCCGGGATTGAGGTGAAGTGTCAGCGCTCGCGCTCCCGTGAGATGAATCGGTTTATTGCGCGGCGTGAGATATGTGATCGGTTGGATGACCAACTCCTGGGCGAGCAGAGCCGCCGTCGCCAGGCCATGGAGAAAATCCGTCGGCAGAAGCGGCGCCGCCGCAGCCGCCAGAAGGCCAAGATTGTAGAAGAGAAGCGTATGCACGGACAGCAGAAGCGCCTGCGTGATCGGGTGAATAGTCATGGCGAGTAAGACCTACGATGTGGCGCTGTGTCGGCAGCTCATGGCTGAGATCAGTGCGGCGGGCCGTGAAGTTCCTTTGCGTCCGACTCGCTATGAGAACGGTGATCGCCTTGAGTTGCCCCTGCGTGGCCTCTGGCCCGACCGGTCGGCCATGGCGACCTTCCGCATTGAGAAGTTCATCGGGGGTGGTTTTGCGGGGCAGGTGTACCGTTGCGTACTGGAAGCACTCGAGAGTTCCGCTGAGGGGCCGATCGAGGGGCTCGAGGTAGGCGCGATTTATGGTGTAAAGATTCTTATTCCGCCAGTGCCTTTTGCAAAACGTTTTCGGGATCGAGTCTACGCGTTGGCATTTCAGGTGCCCTTCAGTGCGCAGGTCATCGAGTCCGCCTGCCGGGCGGGCGTGCTCTGGCAGAAGGTCATACGCCGCGCGGCGGCCCTCGAGTTTGGGGATGAAGCGTGTGTGGCCGACGTATATGCCTGGTTCTTCGATGAGGGACAGCAGGCCTTCGGTGAGGTACGCGAATGGGTCGAGGGCCGTATGTGGCGCCTCGAAGCGGATACGCAACTAGGCAAGCGGCGCTCATGGAAGACAGCAGATCCCGCTTCGTGTGGCAGTCCTGAATTCATCGCGAAGCGGCAGTTTATGTGGCGCTTTGTCCGTCTCCTGCACCGCATGGGTGCTGGCGAGCTAGCGCGGCAGTATGAGTGGGGGACGCTCAAGAGTCAGCCCAATCTCCTCAAACGTTCCGGGCACGACGACGATCCGGCGGCCGGACTCTGTGCATTCGACTTTCGGGCCGGGCTCGCACTCCTGCCTTTTCTACCGATGAGTCCAGCCGATATAGGTCTCATTCTGCGTGGGCTGTCGCGAGGGGTTCTGGTTCAGTTCGACCGAGGCGACATGGAGTGTTTCCGCTCGTTCATAGCGGGGCATCGTGAACATTTTGCAGGGATGGAGGGGATGCTCGAGGCGCTGGAGTCGAGTGAGCGGGACTATCGACGTTCGATGCCCGATATCAGCCGCCAGGGGCTGACACTGCTGACGGACGGGGCGCTAAGGGCGGATGTTCGCGCGGGATTAGTCACAGGCTACCTCCGGGCTGATCTGGTGGACGAGACCTATGCGTCACGACTCTCCCAGGGCGGGAGCCGCTTCATAGGGTTCTACCTCCTGGGCGCGATTCCTGTAGTGGGGCGCTTCCTGCGATGCTGCATCGGCAACAGTGACTATCGATGCCATCTGAAGAGGTTCTGGAGTGAGCCTGATTACCGTCGCGCCAGTTGGGCGGCGGGGCTGCGTTACCGTCTGATTGGCTGGCTGCGTTGCGGTCGGGCAAGCAGCACGCGGGTGCGTACGTTGCTGATACATCCCTGGCTGTTCTGGCTGCAGGCCTTCACGCTGCGTCTGCTGCCTGCCGGATTGCACCGGATCATTGCGGAGCCGCGCACGCTCTGGGAAAGCCTCTCTGCCAGCTGGGGCTTCATGAGATCATTCTTCCGCGATGCCGCTTTCCGCGAGACGTGGCTGGGCGAGCAGGTCGCGGCGGGCTATAAGGACGGCATGCTGAGTGAGGTCGAGCGCGACCGGATCATGCAGCACGTCAAGGACCCCTTCATCGTGAAATACCTGCGTTCACTGGGCGTTCATTTTGCGACGTTGCCGGTGACGCAGGTTGTGTCCGTGATTGTGGCCACTGTGGTGTTGGTGTGGCGTTTCCGGCAAGGCGATACGGCGGGTGCGGCGTGGCTCTGTTTTCTTGGCGTTCTCGGTTTCTTCCAGATCACACCCATTTCACCGGGCTCGATCTGCCGCGGAGTCTATGTGGTTGCGCTGATGATCCGGGAGCGCAACTATCGTGACTACCTTGTTGCGGCACCACTCTCATTTGTGAAATACCTCGGATATCTGGCGTTTCCTTTTCAAATGATCACAACCTACCCTGAGCTGGCGCGTTTCATGGGCAGTCGCTGGGCCATGGATGCGGTGCGCATTGTGCCGGTATTCGGGGAGCATGGCGCCCTGCTGGAGCACGCCGTGTTCGACCTCTTCTTCAACGTTCCGCGTGTCATAGGCGGCTGGTTTGGACGGCACGCACGCCTGGCACTCAACCTGTGGATGCTCGCGGGCGTGGCGATCTACGATGCACTGACACGCCACTGCAACCTGGACATCAAGAGCACGACCAATCTTCTCATTGCCGTTGTCGTGCTTTGCATCCTCCCTCGTGTGCTCTTCTATCCCGTCCTGAAGCGGCGGTAGGGAGGCGTGGGCGAGGCGGGACCACGCGAGAGCAGAATGGGCGGAGCGGGACTCGAACCCGCAAGCCGTGAGGCACAAGATCCTAAATCTTGCGTGTCTGCCAATTTCACCATCCGCCCAATTGATTACGCCAGAATACTAGCACAGTGCTGAAGAGAATTTCACCACAAAGAAGGCCTGTACAGAAAAGAATGCTGAGCGGGGCCGCGCGGGCATGGGTGTGCGTCGTTCGTAGCGGTCGCAGGCATAGGCGATTATGGGTCTCCCAAGTCTGAAACACCTATCAAATGTCGTGTAGCGTTGGCCGTCCTCGGCCAATGGTTGGCCGGAGACGGCCAACGCTACAGGGGGGAACAGGATACGCTTTGAGCGCGTTCAGGGGGGGCGGTGCAGCAACGCATGCCCGTGGCAGCGCGGGCGGCTACTGCTGGAGGATGGTGGCGTCCACGCTCAGGCCCTGGCTATCGGACACACGGATCACGTTGAGCCCCGTCGCAGCCCCCGCGCGTGTGTAGAGTGTGACGCGTGACTCGGTGCCGAGGATATTGCCGAGTGCGAGATCGGTAACGGTCCATTGCAAAGGGAGCACGCCGCCGCCGACCGTAACCTGAATCTGTTCGTTGGTGCCGGTCAGAGTGGCGACATTGGGTGCTGTGCTCGAGGATCCGGCCAGCGTGATCGAGAAGGTCTCCTGCAAAATACGGGCGTGAGCCTGCCATCCATTGCTGTCGCTGACCTGTATGACATTTAAGCCCTCTTTGCCCACGGCGGCGGTGTAGACGGCAAAGCGGGCATAGGGATCGTCGCCGTGGTTGAGCGTGCCGAGCGTGCCGTCAGAGAGGCTCCACGCAAAGGGCGGAGCGCCGCCCTGCACATCCAGCGTGAGGGGCTGTTGCTCGGCATGGGTCCACTGGTTGACGGCCGCTTCAGAGGGGCTCAGCAGGAGCGTTGCGATGGTGCCGTTTATGGCATCCTCATTCTCGTCACAGCCGATCACCGTGGTCAAAAAGAGCGCAGCCATGAGAACCATCGGAAGCGAGACGAGGCTGAGGCGTAGACGTGTATTCATCAGAAGTGGTACCCCATGCCCACCGTATAGCGGCGGTCTGACCCATTGTAGAGTGTGGCGTCGAGTTGGGCCAGCCATCCGCTGCCCATGCGTAGATCGCTGCCGAGGCGTAAAGCAAAATCACGGTTGCCTTCGCCGCTGAGTGCGCCGAGGTCAAGCGACCAGTCGCTATACTGGACACCGCCGTAGACGGATATCCCGGTGGGCTGGCGGTGATTCCAGACCGCCTCGGTGCTGCGATCGTGTGTATAACGGAGCAGCGGGGCGACGGTCAGTTCGGTCCACTCGAAGGTGTCCTCAAAGTTGGAGGTCCCGACGTGGTAGGCGACGTCGGTCTCCAGCCGTACGGCATGCCGCCGTGGCAGGGCGGGGGATCCTGCGATGATGTATTCCCACAGGGCCGCTCGCGCGCCGATGCCCCATTCAAGTCCGCCGTTGCCCGAGGTTGGGCCGCTCTCCGCCGAGACCCAGCCCGCCTCAGCCCGTACCGTTAGGAAGGGCAGCAGGTCGGCCCCGGTGGAGGCGGTGACGCGACGGAAATCAATTGGCACAAGGGTCTCGCCGAAGCGTACTTCACGGTCAGACTGCGCATAGGCCACTGAAATAAACCAGCCCGTGGGCTGTTCAAGGCTCACCAGACTCTCTGCGGGCGAAGCCATCTGTCCTGCGATGGCGGTTGAGGCAAGTATCAATCCGCTCAGGAAGGGGAGCGCGTACATGGTATGGATCTGCCTGTGAAAGTTCATGGGTGCGATGGTAGGCAGGGCACTTGGACGTTGTCAAGGTGGCAGGGAAACCTTATCTTGGGCGCTCAGTTCGTTCCAATAATCCGAACGTAAATATCCAGAGCAGGTGAAGCATGAGAAGCCGAATTGTGGGCACGTTGTTGAGTGTGGCCGTTGTCGGGCAGTTCCTCGCGGTTGGCTGCCGCTCCGTGGCACCGGTGGGGAAGGAGACCGTGGTGGTGGAGGCGGATCGCTCCCGAGGTATGGCCACGGCCGAAGCGCTCTACGATGCCGACCTGTTTAATCAAGCCTTGGTGGCTTGGATCGACGCCAGCCAAGGCCGTCCTTCCACGCCGGAGTCGCTCGAACTGCGCGCGCGTATCCTCATGGCGCTGCGCGACGAGCAGGCGCGTGAGGCCGCCCAGGGACGGCGAGCGGCGGAGGAGGCCATGGGCGTCGAGGCGGCCCTGAAGGAGTCGCTCCCCACGACGTACCGGGCGCTGCGCTACGAACGCCGTAGGCTCGATAGTCACGTCACGCCTATGGGGCCAATGCGCGATGTCCTGGAACAGAAGGTCTCCATTCACCTGACCGATGCCGATCTGGCTGCCGTCATCGGGGTACTTGGTGCGGATGACAACATCAATATTGTAGCCGATAGGGGCCTGGGTGCAGGCAAGAAGCTGGACATGCAGCTCGACGACGTCCCGCTGCGTGAGTTGTTGGATTACGTGGCGCGCAACTATGCTATCCAGTTCTATATCGGCGAAAGCCTGATCTGGGCCACACCGGCGGCAGATAAGCAGGCGGGGCCCTTGGAGACGCGCCTCTATCGCCTGCATAAGGGGATCCAGTTCCATACAACCGACTGGCGGCAGGTTGCGGCTGGTGCCGCCCAGCAGAATGCCAATCCCATCAACCGAAATGACCTCTCCTTCATGGCCACGGAGCTTCCGGCTGAGCAGACCTATATCGAGTCGCTCATCAAGCAGTTCATTCCCATGGCCGATGGTGCCGAGATCCATTTTGACAAGAACACGCACACACTCTTCGCGCGCAACACTCTGGATAACCTTGCCCTGATTGAGACGATCATCGAGGCGGTAGATGTCAGCCCACCCCAGGTGCTGATCGAGGCGCGCTTTATCGAGGCCTCGGTGGATGATCTTAAAGAGATCGGGATCGATTGGGTCCTGGATTCGCCGTGGGTGACCTCCCGCAAGTCGGTCATGGTGGACGGCGCGGCAGAGAAACGGCCCGCGGCCCAGATCGCGGGGGGCGGGGTGGCCGGTGCGATTGTCTCAAGTCCCGACCGACTGCTCAACGCGGTCGAGAAGGAGCGTTCCCTGGAGTCACACGGCCTCAACCTGACTTATCAGGGCATCCTGACTGAGCCGATGTTCACCGCGGTGTTGCATGCGCTTGAAGTGTCGGGTAAGGGCCGCACCCTCTCTGTGCCACGTGTCACCACCGTGAACAACAATCCTGCCAAGCTGCGGCATGGGCAGGATCTGCTCTATTACGAGGAGTTCCAAGCCCAGGCGTTCACGCTTCTCGACAACCTTGGTCAGAAATACAGCACCACAGCACTGATGCCCAAAGGAGCCCCTGTACTGGCAGAACTTGGAATTACGCTGGTCGCGGTACCCAGTGTGGGGGAAGACGGATCGAGTGTCAGCCTGCTCCTGACGCCGACGATCAGCAAGCTGGATGAGTTCAATTTTTATACGGATGCCAATGCCTCCTCGAATGGCTTGCAGCAGGTGGCGGTTAAACTGCCGACCATTTCGCGGCGCGAAGTGCAGACCAAGGTGGTGGTGCAGAGCGGCGAAACGGTGGCGATGGGCGGCCTGATCGAGGTGGTGTCTACCGATGTGGAGCATCGCGTGCCTGTGCTGGGGTCGCTCCCTTTGATTGGCAAGCTCTTCCGGCGTATTGATGTGATTGAGCAGCGGCGCAACCTGATCATTTTTGTCACGGCCACGGTTATATCTGAGCGCGGCGAATCAGTGGTTGTGGGAGCGCCCTCAGAGGAATAGCGCCCATGATTCACAGGGAAACGGTAGGTCTTGACGTTGGGTCGCATTCGGCCAAAGTGGTACGCGCCATGCGTATCGGTGGTCGGCTGATTGTGCGCGACGCTGCATGGGTCCATCTGCCGCCTGATCCCTCCGAGCGTAATCGTATTCTGGCGGCTTTTCTCGCTGACAAGGGGTACAACGCCGTCCCCTCAGTACTGGGGTTGTCGGGCCGAGATTTGATGCTGAACGTGGTTGAGCTTCCTGTCGGAGATCCCCGGTCGGTAGCGGAGGTTGCGGCCCTCGAGCAGGAACGTGTCGAGGGACTGACGGAGCAGGAGACGGCCTCCGATCATGTCGCATTTCGCAGCGCGGGACACCGGTACCTCTTGCTGGCTATGGCGCGGTCTGAGGCCGTGGGTCGCGGGGCGGCGATGCTTTCAGGCCTGGGTGCGGAGGTGGGGGATATCGTGCCAGGCTCAATGGCACTGTATCGTGCCGTGCACGAGCTGGGACGGCCGCACCTATCCGGGAGCACGATGTGCGTCGATATCGGGCACGCGGGTGCTGAAGTGGTGGTCGGACGAGGCAGCAAGGTGCTCTTCTCGCGCGGCTTGTCAGTCGGCGTGGGAGGGGCACTGACGAGCGGCCCCGTGTCCTCCATGGCCGACGAGATCGCCGCCTGCCTGGAATCGTTCCATGCTTCCTTTCCTGGAGCAGCCTTTGTGGTGAAGCGCGTTGTGCTAAGTGGCGGGGGGGCATTGGTGGATGGCGTGCCTGACGCGATTGGGGCTTCCACTGGGCTGGAAACCATAAGGCTGAGTAACTGGGTGCGCAAAGTGCCAGTGGAGGAGGTCGAGCGCTATGGGCGGGCGATCGGGCTGGCCGCATGTGGGGTTAGGCGGGGCGGGGCGGGGATCAGTCTGTTGCCTCGCGCGCTGCGCGAATCGCGCATCCTGCGATGGCAGAAGCAGTACTGGATACTGAGCAGTGCGGCCCTCATTATCCTGATGCTGCTAATCGTGGCCGGGACGCTTGCTGAGCTACGCTGGGATAATGAGTCTCTGCGGCTGCGCCAGGTGGAGCTGGAGGGCTTGCGCGCGCTCGAGCGCAAATTGGCGGTCTACGACCGCCTCAATACCGGATTGGAGGCCCAGATTGCTCCCTTCAGGACCGCGATTAAGAATGCTGAGATACTGAAAGTAGCCTTGGGCGCGATTGCGGCTTCGAAGCATCCGGATGACTGGCTGAGTCTTTTGGCGGATGCCGACGCCTATTTCGACGGTGCCCGACCGGACGAGGAGAGGAGCAGTGACGTGAGCCCCCATCCCCTGGCCGTCGGATTCGCCCAGGTTATTTTAGAGGGGTATACACCGGTCGATGATTTCTCGACAGTTGGCACGATGATTGATGAACTTCGAAAGCTGGCGGGCATTGTGGACGCTGACCTCTTGGGCGACGAGCGGTTGCGTGACGATCCGGCGCGCGATGCACGCTGGGCGGATACAGGCTGTAGCCTGTTTGTGGTTGAAATGACCGTGCGGACACCATGAAGACGATTTTGCACAGCGATGTGACGCACCTACGGGCACAGGTCCTGCTGATCGTGGGCACCTGTGCGACCGTCTTGGTAGCGCTGTGGACATTTGTACTGCTGCCGTTGAGGGATGAGGCACGCTCATCCAAAGAGGAGATGCAGAACCTCGAGTCTGAACTAGCTGCCTTCGCGATGCGTTTTGAGCATACGGATTTGCCGCAACGTCTTTCAGTGGCCGCGGCGCGACAACGCCACCTGACCGCCGAGTGGACGCGCCTGCGCGAGCGCGTCGATACCTTTCGTGATCGTGACGCCATACTTGAGGCGCTGCCCACCTATGAGGATGGCCGGATCGATTTCAAGGTCGCGCTTTACGAAGCACGGCAGAAGCTGGTGAATAGCGCAGCCAGCGCCAACGTGCAACTGCCAGCTGACCTGGGTATTCCTGAAGCGATTGGGACAGAGGAGCGTGCGGAGCTGAGGGGCTGGCAATTAGCCGCTACGGTACGGCTCGTTGGGTTGGCTATAGACGCCCGTGTTCCCGTGATCGGTTTCATCGAATCGGAGCCACCCGTGGTGTGTCCTCTCGATGAGTCTGAGTCGCAGGTCGCCATCGAGTTTCCAACACACATGGTCCTTCGATGCTCTTTCAAGCATCTTACATCCCTGCTGGATATGCTCTCGCGGGAGAGAAGCTTCTATGCCGTACGAAGCATTCGCATTGAGAGGATGGGGTATCCCGGTGCCGAGATGTTGGAGGTCGATGTGGAGGCCGGGGCGATTTTGTTCCAGTCCCGCAACGGAACAACGGATCTGATAGGGCCCGACAGGCAGGAACCCGTGCAGGGCCGGCGGATCCACCATCCCATGGTTAACGGAAGGGAGCGCAGGCATGGTTGAGCTCCTCTGGAGGTTGGTTCTAAAGATCAATGCCCGCGCGATATTTCTTTTTACCGTGCTCGTGTTGGCGGTGGTTCTGGTCGTGATGTTCCAGCATAGTAACCTGCGGGGGCAGGATATGAGGCTGGCGGGACATCGTATTCCACCCGCCACGGCACAAGCGATAGCCGTTTCGCCTCCGGCAGCGCGGCTACCCTCCGAGATCGAGGACCCCTTCACGTCGGCGTTCTTGATGGCGTGGCTCGATCTGGAGGCCAGTCGGCAGCGAGAGCGGGGGATCGCCGACGCCGCCGCGGCGCAGCTGGAATCGCCCGCGCCGACGCCACCTCCTGCTCTCGCACCAGAGTGGATCTCCGTGATATACCAAGGCATGATTGCTCGGATGGATGGCTCTCGCATTGCTCTGGTGGTAGAGGTGGACGGCGGCGTCCTGCATACGCTGGAGTTGGATGATCGCTGGCTGGGGTATCGCGTCAAGAGCGTGGCGCCGAAGCGCATCGTGCTCGGAGCTGATGGTGAACGCGAAGATGCCGAGCTACCCGTCGGTGAGAGTAGCCGTGTGCGAAAGGGGCCGTCGTGACGACGCATGAGTATATGGGGGCCGTGGGCGGTGGCCGCCTACCGGGCGAGGCGGCTATCACGCGGCAGATGGGGGAGCACCTCGTTGCACGTGAGCTCCTCACGGCTGAGCAAGTCGAGCAGGCCCAGCATCGTGCCCGCTGGCTCAAGGAGCCTTTCGACCGTCTGCTGATTCGCGATGGATTGGCCGAGGAATCACTAGTGCTCGAGTTGCTTTCTGAGATTGCCGGAATACCGGTGGTCTCCATGGCCCGTGTTGAGATCAATACAACGACCACTGAAATTGCGTCCGTGCGCGTGATAAGCAGTTACCGTGTCGTGCCGGTCCGTCTCTACGGTGGTGCCGTGACGCTGGCGACCGATTCATTGGCAGAGCTGGAGCGCGAAGAGGAACTGCGCCTTGTGCTGGGACATTCCATTCGATGGGTGCTCTGTCGCTCACAAGAGATCAGTGAATGCATTAAGCACTACTACGGGGTCGGTATCCAAGCCTTGGCCGGTCCTGAAGTCAGCGGTTCGCGTTCAGTGCGCGGTGGTACGGAAAGAGAGCCGCACGATATTTCGGCTTTTGTGGACGCGATCATCCGGGATGCCGTTGCGTCGGAAGCCACCGATGTTCATTTTGAGCCGAGCGAAACAGATATGCGTCTTCGCTACCGTATTGACGGTGTCATGACCTCTGTGCCGCTGCCGCAGGGGGTCGGCACCTATTCACGAGCGATCGTCTCAAGTATCAAAGTCATGGCTCAACTCAATATTGCGGAGAAGCGGCTGCCCCAAGATGGCCGCTTTGGCATCGAGGTGGATGGCCGATCGCTCGATATCCGGGTCTCTATTCTGCCTGCGCAGCACGGTGAGGCGGCCAACCTGAGGATTCTCAACCGCGAGTCTTTGCTGCTGCAGCTCGACCAACTGGGTTACAGTCCTGAGCAACTTGAAACGATCCAAGGGCTTATCCGCTATCCGCATGGCTTGGTCCTCTATACGGGTGCAACCGGGAGCGGGAAGACCACGAGCCTGTATGCCAGCTTGGCCAAGATCAATACGGATGAACGGAAGATCATCACGATCGAGGACCCGGTTGAATACCGGATGGCGGGCGTCACGCAGCTTCAGGTGAATCAGGATATCGATTTCACCTTTGCCTCGGGATTGCGCTCGGTCCTGCGGCATGACCCTGACGTGGTTCTGATTGGTGAAATTCGGGATGATGAAACGGCCCGCATCGCGATCAGTGCGGCTATGACCGGCCATCTCGTCTTCAGCACGCTGCATACCAACGACTCAGCCAGCGCCGCGACGCGGCTGATCGAGATGGGGGTGCCGCCCTACCTCGTGGCGTCCAGTGTAGAGGGCGTGATCGCCCAGCAGCTTGTGCGGAGGGTCTGTCCCTCGTGTCGGCAGCCCGTGGAAGTGGAATCGGCCCTGATCGACCAGATCGCCGGTGCCGTCGGCGAAGGGGCGCGAACAACGGCGATGTACCGTGGTGTTGGCTGTCCAGACTGCCGCTTCACGGGCTACCACGGACGCCTCGGCCTCTTTGAAGTGATTACTCTGGACGATGCCCTACGAGCGATGATCGTGGCACATGCGCCCAGTGGTGAATTGATGAAGCAGGCCATACAGTCTGGGCTCTTGACCTTGCGGCAATGCGGGTGGCTGCGGGTCATGGACGGTTCCACCAGTATTGACGAGGTGTTGCGTGTGACGTCCGGCCCAGGACGGCACTGGCACGCCTAGCGCTCCGTTTTCATCTTGTATGCGCGGCCTGCTCTGGCTTATGGTTATGTTACCTTGTGAGTCCGGTAGGGGAGATGACTATGAGCGTATGGCGTACGTGGGTGGTGAATGGATTTGTGATGATGGCCATGGCGGCCTTGTTGTTTGGTTGCCGTCCTGCGCCGCAGGCGGAACCCATTGCGGAATTGTCTGTCCCGGCCACGCAGCCTGGATCGGCGGCCACGGCGGTACTTGTGCCTCCCAGCACCCCGGATGAAGATAGTGGAGGGACGCGTCTGGGGCGGGAGGCGAACGCTCCCGCGCCACGCAGCTATGTCTCCCTGACGCAGGAGAAGGAAAAAGGGCTTTTCCATATTACGCTGGAGGATCCCCACGCTGATCTCCGCGATAGTGGCGACGGTATGGTTGTGCGCCTGCGCGGCGGCGGTGCCCGACGTGCGCCTGGGTCGCCAGACATTGCTGGTCTGGTCTGGGTCTTGCCGGGTAAGCAGGGTCTTAACCTGATCCCCACCGTAACTGATGCAGCTTTTGCCATCGCCACGCAGGGCGTTGATATTGCGGCCGTGGCGGTAGCGGTGGAGAGCGACGAGGACGGAGAGAATGACGAAGAGACCTTTGAGCGCAGGCGTTCCGCCGACATCTATGACCAGGATGCCCTTTTTCCTTCACACGTCATTCGTGTTCAAGAGAGCTGGGTCGGTACCAATAAGCTTGTCCGCCTGACCGTCAACCCGGTGCAATACAATCCTGTCACTAAGTCACTCCGGCTCTGCTACCGTCTCCAGGCTGATCTCGAATACGTTGAGGCCCTGACAGATGACGGCGAGCACCCGCAGCAGCAGGGCGACGATTGAAAGGGTGCTTGCGTGCTGCACCCGCTTGACTCGCACATGAGCCTCCATCAGCTCGGGAGCCCCTGGAATGGTCCGTGTGGCGCGGTCATATCTCCCTATGATTCTGGCATGGCCATCGTGGGTGTGATCAGCCAGCGCGATCGGTTTGGTCGAGAATAGAATGGCGGCGGCAGTCAGGTATGTGCGCGGCCAAACAGGCAATCTTTTTTTGAAAAAAGGCGTTTACATCGCCATTCCTAATAATGCATTGTAGCCGCCGACGGCTTGGAGAGGATAGTCGTGTCCGGACTTCGCCTTGTGCCACGGTAGAGGAATGGGAACTGTATGAGAGATGGCACGTGTGAGGATAGATGATGGATATCTACGTTGGGAACCTGCCCTATGGGGCGACGGACAATGACCTGCAGGAGTTGTTCGCGAACTACGGAACGGTCACATCGGCCCGTGTAATCATGGATCGCATGACCGGTCGCTCGAAGGGTTTTGGGTTCGTCGAAATGCCTGAGCGTGCTGAGGCAGAGCAGGCCATCGAGAACATCAATGGTTCCGATCTCCAGGGGCGTCCGCTGCGTGTGAACGAATCGCAGCCCCGTCCGCGTGACGGTGCTGGCGGCGGTGGCGGCGGTGGCGGCGGTGGCCGTCGCGGTGGCGGCGGTGGTGGCGGCGGCTACGGTGGCGGTGGCGGCGGTGGCGGCCAAAATCGTTGGTAGATAGCCGCAGTGCGGCTTGCCGCAGTGAGACTATTGAGTGATGAGGCGTCCTTCGGGGCGCCTTTTCACTTTGCAGGTACATTTCTATCTGGATTAGGCGGGACGGTCCTTTACTATGTGGGGCGTGCAGGTGTGCACCGGAGATGGTGAAATGATCAAAGAAGAGAACGTCACGCTGCTCGATGACTTCGATGCGGTGCAACGCAGCGAGGCCTTGCGCGTGTTGACGATGGAAGCTGGCGGCCTCAGCGCCATCAGCGAGAACGTCAATATGCACATGCACTCCTTCTTTTCCTACAATGCAGAGGGCTGGTCGCCTTCGCATTTGGTCTGGGGTGCACACGCCGCCGGTCTCTGTGGAGCAGGTTTGTGTGATTTTGATGTACTGGATGGGCTGGAAGAGTTTTTCGCCGCAGGGCGTATGGTCGGCCTGCGCACAGCCGTGCATCTTGAAACGCGCGCCTATTTCCCCGAATATGCGTCGGGAGACATCAGTTCGCCAGGTGAGGCGGGGGTAACCTATATCATGGGTGGTGCCTTTCCTTCTGTGCCGGCGTCGGACTCGGAGGCGGGCCGCGGCTTGTCCCTCCTTCGCGCAGGGGCACGCGCACGCAACGAGGCTCTGGTGAATCGCCTCAATGCGGCGGTGCCCGATATAGCCGTTGACTACGCTCTCGATGTGGAGACTCTCACGCCGTCAGGCAATGCCACCGAGCGCCATATAATCACGGCCTACATCAACCGGGCGGCCCATGTATTCGAGGGAGAGGAACGACTCTCTGCGTTCTGGTCGAAGCTCCTCGAGCGGCCCGAGGCGTCGGTCGCGTTGCTCCTCAATGATCGGCCGTCGCTTGAAGAGGCGGTACGCTCGCGCCTCGCGAAGCGTGGCGGGCTGGGCTATGTCGCACCGTCAGAGGAGACCTTCCCGACGGTCGATGCATTCTTGAGCTGGGTGGCGAGTTGTGATGCCATTCCCATGATCACCTGGCTGGACGGCACCAGTGCTGGCGAGTCTAACCCGCATGAAATGTGCGAGTGCCTATGCTCCAAAGGAGCTGCGGCGCTAAACATTGTTCCTGATCGCAATTGGAATATCAGCGATCCCGCGACGCGCGCCACCAAGATCGCTAATCTCAAGGCCGTCGTGGCCGTGGCGGTGGAACGGGGGCTGCCCATCAATATTGGCACGGAAATGAATAAGCTGGGTCTACCCTTCGTGGATGACCTCAGTGGCGAGGTTTTGGGTGCCTTCAAAGATGTGTTTCTGTCGGGAGCACGCATTATGGTGGGGCATACACTCCTGGCCCGGTATGCGGCGTTTCCCTATACAGGGGGGGGCGCTGCATCAGAATGGTCTGATCGGTTTGCCCGTAATCGTTTTTTTGAGAGGGTGGGCGGGCTGACGGCCCTAAGCGATCGACAGTCGGAGTACCTCATCGAGATGGGGCCAGAGCGCGCCTTGTCGTGGTTCCGCGATACGATAGAAGCTAGTTGAGGAGTAGACCATATGCCAAAGCGACTGTTTGCCGTGGATCTCGGGGCGTCCGGGGGCAAGTGTTTTGTGGGGACGTTTGCCGACGGCACCTTCTCCATGGATGAGATTCACCGCTTCGCGCATGACGGGATGGATCTCTATATCCCCGATCGAAGCGGGGTGCCTGTTCAACGCTCGGTGTGGGATGATACCTTCATCTACCGCAATATTGTGGGCGGCTTGCAGGCATATAGGCGAGATGTGTCTAACGAACTGGACTCGATTGGGATCGACACGTGGGGGGCGGATGGTTGTCTGCTAAGTGCGGACGGCGATATGTTGGGCAAGATGTATTGCTACCGCGATCATCGTCTGGACGGGATGGTGGATCAGGTCAAGGCTCTTATTGAACCTGAGCGAATTTATGGTCTGACCGGCATCCACTTTCAGCCTTTCAATCTCAGCAACCAACTGCTCTGGTTGGTGGTAAATCGCCCCGAATTACTCGCCTCGGCCGCCCGCTTTCTGCCTGTTCCTTCGCTCTTCTATTATTACTTGGGGGGAGAACAGCGGGTGGATTCCTCATGGGCTAGCGTCTCGCAGCTCATGGATGCACATACACGCGAGTGGAGTAAGGAAATCCTGGGCGCCTTGGGTATTCCTGCCGCGATCCTACCGGAGATCGTGGCACCGGGGGCCTCTATGGGCCGCTTTCACGCCGAGCTGGCCGCATCGTTGCGACTGAATCGTGTTCCGCTCACGGCGGTGGCTTCCCACGATACGGCCAGTGCTTTTGCGGCCGCCCCGGTCTCGAACCCGGACGAGGCGTTGATTATCAGCTCCGGTACCTGGTCGCTGGTCGGTAAGCTTCTGCCGAAGCCGATCACGAGCAGCGAAGCCATGGCGGTGAACATCAGCAATGAGGGGGGCGTCGGCAATATACGTTGCCTTAAGAACTGCATGGGCACATGGCTTGTGCAGGAACTTCGCCGTGCGTGGCGCGTAGCCGATGGCCGTGACATGGCGTGGCCTGAGATGGACAGGCTGTCCGGCGCAGCGCCGGCATTCGCGGCCCTGATCGATCCAGATGATCTCTCCTTCTATAACCCTGACAATATGGAGCATGCTATTGCCGCTTTCTGTCAGCGTACGGGCCAAGCCGTGCCGACGGAGCGGGGTAGCTTGATCCGCACGGTCTACGAAAGCCTCGCGCTCAAGTACCGCATGGTCAATGAACAGATCTGTCGCGTGAGCGGCACCTCGTCGAACGTGGTCAATGTCGTGGGCGGTGGCAGCAAAAACAAGCAACTCAACCAGTATACCGCCAATGCGACCGGCCTTCTGGTGTTGGCCGGCCCGGTGGAAGGGACGGCCGTCGGTAACTTCATGGTTCAGGCCGTTGGCCTGGGAATCATTTCGACCATCACGGCCGCCCAGCCTGTGATTCGGGCTGCTTTCCCGATCAAAGAGTATCAGCCGCGCGACACCGCTATATGGGACAAGGCCTATGAGCAGTTTAAGACGCTTGTCGGTTGAGAGGGTCGGGCGACCTTTTTCGGTGGTCTCTGGTTATAGGTCGCGAACGTACTGCGAGCTGATACCCATCAGCCGATATCCCTCTGCTACCCCATCCCGAACATCTTCTCCTTGAGATCGAGGTAGTAGAGGTAGTCCTCCTGCTTGACGTCGGGTGGGCAACGGTGATCACAGAAGGGGATGTAGCCGCCGCGCTCGACGAGATGAGCGACCGACTCCAGATAGGCCTTGATTGCCTCGGGTCCCTTGCGCATCTCGAGCTTGTCAATCCCGCCCATGAGGCGCAGATCCGTCCCATATTCCGCCAGTAGCTCAGCCGGATGGATGCAGCTATTGACCTCGTAAGGGAAGAGGCAGTTAATGCCTGCCTCAAGGAAGCCTGGAATCAATGGCCGTACATCGCCGTCGCAGTCGGTGTACCATACATCGATACCGGCACCATGAAGCTTGTCGCCGATGCGCTTGTAGCGCGGAAACACGACCCGCTCAAAAAACTCGACCGAGACAATGGGTCCGTGATTGTAGCAGATGTCCTCCCATCCCGAGGCGTAGTCGAAATCGATAGCGGGCAGCAACTGATCGAGTGAGTCCTCGACCAGCACACAGCAGGTCTCTACCATCTCCTCAAGCATGTCAGGGTAGTCATACACGGTGTAAGCCAGTCCCTCGAAAGTCAGGAGATCACGAATCTTTCCGATCATGGAGCCACAGTTGACCCCCAGCGGATAGTCACGATCAGCCGGGTGGCGTGCCTTGATGGCTGCCACATCAATGGTGCGCGCGGGATCATCGCGGCGGAAGCGCTCCTCTTTGCATCGCTTCCAGTCGTCGGGAGTGACGACCGAGGCCTTGGTAAAATGTGCGATGGAAGAGTGTCCGTCCTTGGGGACCTCGGCCAGTAGGCCATCACCATTCATGATGATCTGCTTGTCGCCGATCTCCTCGATGACGCGATGCTCGAACAAGGGGTTGAGCCAGTTCATTCCTCCCGCAGAGGCGATCGGATCAAAATTGAAGAAAACATCGGCATCCTCGTTGTTGGTGATGCCGTTTTCGCGTAAGAGGGGCCACTCGGTGAAGTTCTCTGGCCAGTAGCCGAACTCCATATTGAAGGAGCGGTCGATGGGCTGAAAGTGCATCTGCGCGTTGAACCGTTCGCGATCGGTCATGGTTCCCTTCCAGCGGGGACGACAGGGCGTGATACTCATATGTACTCCTTGGCAGTGACGGTGCATAAGAAAGATTTCCGAATCGGACGTGTTTGACCTATTCGGCGCTTGATAGAAGATGATTGCGTAAGAACGGCCGGATAGGAATGGACCAAAATCGTAAAACCATGTAAAAGAGTATGATTATGAGTGTGGATAGCATAAAGGCTCTCACGCCGGATCTAGTCAGGCCCTTGGTGGCGTACTGCAACTACATGGATGTGGTAGGTGGAACGATATGGGGACCGCGCACCATTCCGGATATGGAGCTTGTCCTGGTGGTCGCAGGCCGGTTCACCTACGAAACGGCGGAGATGGCTCCCTTGACGGCGAGGGTGGGGGAGGTGATTGTCATTGGTCCTGAGCAGCGCCACACGCTTCGCGAGGACTCTGGAGGGGGGCGAGCAGCAATCAGTTGCATTCACTGCGAATTGTCGACAGAGGGACGATGGGCGGTGGAAGATTATCGCCCCGATCCATTGCCACCGGCGCTGACGGACACGCATCTGGATCCGACGATTCATGATCTCTTTCGTCGCTGCGCCATGGAGGTGGAGGGGTTTGCGCTGCACCGCGATGCTCTGCTCTCCTCCATGGTGGCCGAAATATGGATGCGTCTGGCGCGCTATTGGAATCGCGACCGTCTCCCACGTCTCTCTCATCGCGTGGAGGAGATGTTAGCCTATTTGCGCGATCATCTCACGGAGGGACCGAGCCGGGACTCGCTGGCTCACGCATTTGGCCTAACCCCGCAGCATGTCAACGCGCTCTTCCGCGATGCGCTTGGAATTTCCCCCGGCACTTTTGTGAGGCGTGAGCGGATGCTCGCGGCCTATCGTTGTCTGCGCGAAGAGGAGCTCAGCGTTAAGGAGACGGCCGCGCGTATGGGATATGAGGATCCTTTCTATTTCTCAAAGGTCTTCAAGTCGGTGATGGGGCGCCCTCCTAGTGCCGTGCGGCTGCGGCATTAGCCGGGGAGGGGCAGGGTGCCCTCGTAGACGTGTACGGCCGGGCCGGATAGCGTGACGTGACTGACTCGGTCGCCCTGCATGCTAAACCCGATCGTCAAACAGTCGCCGCTGAGCGTCGCGACGCTGACAGGTGGCGTGACGCGCTGGCGTAGGGCCATCACGATTGCTGCGGCGGTAACACCCGTGCCGCAGGCGCCCGACTCGGCCTCAACCCCCCGCTCATAGGTGCGTACTCTGAGCTCATGCTGGTCTACGCGCTGCACAAAATTTACGTTGGTGCCTACCGGGATGAAGCTGGGGTGATTGCGTATCGTCGGACCCAACCGCATAACAGGGGCCTCGTCCAGGTCCTGTAGTTCAAGCACGACATGCGGTACGCCGGTATTGGCCGCACCGCACGAGATAGGCGCACCGTCGACCGAAAGGTCAAAGTAGGCACGAACTTCGGTTGGATCGGGGAGGGCGAGCCGCACGGTGTCAGGTGTGACGAGCGCCTCCAGTACACCGGCATCTGTTGCAAGCGTCATGCGGGCTGGGGCGATACCCAGTTCAACAGCGAGGCGTGCGGCACAGCGCGCTCCGTTGCCGCACATCTCGGCGGAGTGGCCATCCGGATTATAGAAGCGCATGCGAAAATCGGCCTCAGTGGCGGGCTGAAGAAGGATGATGCCTTCGCAGCCGATGCCGGTCCGTCGGCGAGCTAGAGAGACCAACCAGTCGGCGTTCTCCGCCGGGAGGGCAAGCGCGCGGTCGTCCATTAGGATGAAGTCATTGCCCGCGCCGTGCATCTTCCAGAACGGAACTCTCATGGCGACACGTTGAGCCATTGCTCGAGCATGTTCATAAGCGGGTTGCGCTGCTCGTCACTCTGCTCGGCCTGAAGCGAGGCCGTAGCGTATTTGGTGGCGGCAAAATCTGACAGGATCAGGAGTGTCTCTTCCATAACAAGATCGGCCTGGCTGGCTCCCTCTGGGTCCTTATCGCCACCCTCAGGAATGAGCGATTCCTGGATCTTGGCCAGCTCGGTTTCTGAGCGGGCCAGAGCCATGCGACCTTCCAGGTCAAGCGGTAGCTCTTCGGTTTCGTTGAGGGCTTCGATGCGACGAAGCAGCTGGTTGTAGGCGTCAAAGCGGGGGTTGGCAGCGCGTCTGGCATTCGATGCATCGCGCAGTTGCTGTTTCACGCCGTCGAGATCAGCTACAGGCACGAAGCGAGCGGGCATCACGGCCGACCAGGGCATGGGGTTGGGTAGGGCATCTTCACCCAGCTTCATATAGTCAGCTGGGCCGTGAATGATGATGTCTGGTGTAATGCCGCGCAGCTGCGTAGAGTCTCCTGTGATACGGTAGTAGCTTGCCGTGGTAACGCGTAGCGAGCCCATGTCGCCATCATTGTTCAGGCTCAGAATGGTCTGGACCGATCCCTTGCCATGGGTCTTCTTCCCTCCCACGATGAGAGCCCGTCCGTAGTCCTGCAGGGCGCCGGCCACGATCTCTGATGCGGAGGCGCTCAGTGCGTTGACGAGGACAACGAGCGGCCCGTGGTAGGCCACTGATGGGTCACGATCCGGAAGCACCCGAATACTGTGTCGCTCACGGACCTGCACCGTGGGACCAGAGCGGATGAAGAGGCCCGTCATTCGGATGGCTTCTACGAGTGACCCACCGCCATTGCTACGGAGGTCCAGGATGACCCCTTCCACCCCTTCGCCCTCGAGCGAAACCAAGATCTTGCGGACGTCCTCTGAGGCACTCTTGTATTGCGGGTCGTGTTTGTCTCGAATCGACATGCTGGCATAGAAAGCCGGGAGGGTGATGACTCCAAAGCGGTGAGGCTCACCATCGGTGCCCTGAATGTCCCTGATTTCAGAGTCGGCGGCCTGTTCCTGGAGCTTGACCTCGTCGCGCTCCAGCACGACCAGCTTGGTGCTTGATCCGCTCGGGTCGGAGGCCGGAATCACCGTCAGATATACGCGTGTGGCCTTCTCTCCCCTGATCTGGTCGACAATCTTGTGGAGCGGCCAGTGCAGTACATCCACAATGGCGTTCGGCTCTTGTCCCACCGCGATGATCTTATCGCCGGCGCGCAAGCGGTTTTCGTGCTTATCCTTGGCCGCTGGACCCCCTGGGATCAGTCGAACGATCTTGGCCGCACCGTCCTCGGTGCGCAAGAGGGCACCGATGCCGACCAGCGAGAGCTTCATCTCTATGTCGAAATCTTCAACGCTACTGGGTGACATGTAGCCTGAGTGAGGGTCATAGGCTCGCGCAAAGGCGGTTAGGTATTTCTCCACAAGCCACTCTCTGTCGCTGTCATGCAGCATGGAGCGCAGTTGCGCGTAACGCTTACGGATGGACGCTTCAGGCGAGAGGTCCATATCCGTGGAATCAGAAGTCAGCTCATCCGCAATCGTCTCCATGGCGTTCGTTGCTATGGCTATGTCCGGAACAGCGGACGTTGGCGAGGCATGTGCTGCGGCTTCTTCTTCTGCGATCTTGATTTCTTCGGCCAATGTGCGTGATACAACCTGACGAAGGTATTCGTTCTTGATTTTGAGTCGCCACAGTGCAGCGCATTCTTCGCGGGTGGCGGCCCAGGGGGCGTCACGCCGGTTCCATGCGTACACTTCTTTGAGGGTGAGGTCAAACCCACTGTCGAGAAGGGTCTCAACGTACTCCAGTCGCTCGTCGACACGAAGCTTGTAGCGCTCAAACACGTCGTAGGCAAAGGAGAGGTCGCCTTCCTTGATGGCATCATCGAGCATGTCGCGCTGTGCGCTGAATTCATCGATGTCCGACTGCAGAAAGAATAGGTGGTCGAAATCGAGTGAGGTCAGCAGATTGGTCCACGCTCGCTCGCTCACGGTATCGCCCATGGGGAGCCGCATCAGATGCGTGCTGGGAATACGGGAAGCAAAGCGTTCGGCCACCCTCCCATACCGTTTAGACGCCTCTTCACTTGCGGGTGCGGCGGGATCTGGCAGCGCACAGCGCCCCGCTAGCGGCAGGCAGCATAGGGCCAGAAGCGCAGCCAGACTCATGTGGTGTCGTATCTCTTGCATCCTCTATCTCGTATTCATGCGTTGGTATTCAGGTTTGGACGGATTGGCAGAGCGCAGAGGGGTATGATCACACGATTGTCCGAAGCCTGTCACGGACGAAAAAAGGAGGTCGTACGGCACCGTGTGCCACACGACCCCCTTCGATTCCATGCCCCGGTTCTACGCTGAGAGGACACCCTCTTTGCAGACCTTAGCAATACGGAACTTGACTACCGTCTTGGCAGGAATGTGGATCTGCTCACCCGTGGCCGGATTGCGGCCCATGCGTGCTTTGCGATTAACGAGTACGAGCTTGCCCAAGCCGGGAATGGTGAAGCCGTTCTTCGCTTCGCTATACGCCAGTGCGGCCAACTCGTCCAAAAACTGGCCGGCCTGCGCCTTGGTGACGCCTGTCTTCTCTGCAAGACTCGCAAGTGTTTGACTCTTTGTCATCGGGACCCTCCTATGTTAGTTAACGACCTCTCGATTCGCCGTGCAGCTCTGCTCTCGAAGAGTTGCATACCGTTGCTTGATTATGCCGGTAGATATGGAATGCACAAGCCCAAAAGCGCCCTGTTCATGGGTTTATTTTAGCGCTTCCCCATGCGCGATTTACGGTTGTCGGGGGCGGAATCTAGTGGCTGCACAGCCGTGGGGAGTGGGAGCCCGAGCTTGCGCAGGCGGTTGACGATATCATCCTTGTCGATCGCTTTAAGATAGGCCTCATCCGGCTCAATCAGATCTTGCTCAACCAGTTTAGTCAGGGCCTCGTTCATCAGCATCATCCCTTTGCCCGCGCCGACCTGCATAGCCGACTCGATCTGGTGGGTCTTTCCGTCACGAATGAGCGCCGCGACGCCCCCATCCACCAGCAAAATCTCAAGGGCCGCCACTCGTCCGCCGCCCTTCTTGCGGCACAGGGTTTGGCAGACCGCCGCTTTAAGCGAGGAGGCCAGCATGGAGCGGATCTGCGATTGGCGGTTAGCAGGAAAGGTGTCGATGATGCGGCTGACTGTATTGATGGCGGTGTTGGTGTGGAGCGTTCCGAAAACGAGGTGGCCTGTCTCCGCAGTTTCAATCGCAATCTCTACGGTCTCCATATCGCGCATTTCGCCGACAAGGACAATATCGGGATCCTGGCGCAGGGCGGCGCGCAGGGCCGACGAGAAACTGTTGGTGTGGGTGTGTATTTCCCGCTGTGTAATCAGGCACTTCTTGTCATTGTGTACGAACTCGACCGGATCCTCAATCGTGATGATGTGGTCGCTGCGCGTTTCGTTGATCAGATCAATCAAGGCCGCCAGGGTGGTGCTCTTACCGCTGCCTGTTGGTCCCGTCACAACCACCAGCCCTTTGGAGAGATAGCAGAGGTCGCGTATGCCTTTCGGAAGCCCTAGCTGGTCGGCGCTGATGACGTTGGCCGGAATGACGCGCAAGGTACCGCCCATGCCGTAGCGGTCGCGCCGGGCATTGATACGCAGTCGCACATAGCCCGCAATCTCATAAGCAAAGTCGGAGTCGTTGTTCTCCTGAAACTCCTGCCGATTGCGTTCGGGCATGATCTCAGTCAAAATACGCTGGATATCCGCATCGTGCAGAACGGCCTCCTCCGTGCGCATGATATCCCCATCCTTGCGCAGGATCGGAGGCCGACCGGCAGATAGGTGCAGATCGCTGCCGCCCTCTTCCACTAGGATCTTACAGAGCGCATCAATTTCAGGCATAGCATCAACTCCTTAGGTGGAAGAGTAGCCGAGTCAGGGAGGCGGTGCGAGACCTTTTGAGTTGACTCTATGGATGGGTCGCATACACTCCAGCCTGTCTCTACCAAGCGGGTGTAGTTCAATGGTAGAACTCCAGCCTTCCAAG
>JABMPJ010000019.1 GCA_013203785.1 Lentisphaerota bacterium
CACGGCGGAGCTGCGCCCCCATGCACCGCTTTCGCTTGCCTTCCACCACCCAGCACGGCAATCTCCCCTTCAATCAGCAACACGAAGACGCCTTCCGCTTTGACCCGCTCCTGCTGTTGCGTTGGCTACTGGCTGCCGGGATGTACTTTGCGACGTTGACTGAAGTACCGATTCTGCAAGGCCTCATCAATAATGGCATGGGGCAAGGCCCCGCGTTGGCCCTCCTGCTGGCGGGGCCAGCGCTCAGCCTTCCCAACATGCTTGTGATTCGCAGTGTGATGGGGACGAAGAAGACGGTCGTATTCGTTCTGCTGGTTGTGGTCATGGCGACGATTAGCGGGCTTCTGTTTGGATCATTCGCATAAGGAGAAATGTCCCATGAAAAAGATCGAAATACTGGGCACAGGCTGCCCGAAGTGCAAACAACTGGCGGCCAATGCCGAACAGGCGGCCCAAGAGCTCGGGGTTGAGTATGAGCTGGAAAAAGTGACGGAGATCAACGATATCATGAAGTTCGGTGTGATGCTGACGCCCGGGATTGCTGTGGATGGGGACGTAAAGGCCAGCGGAAAAGTTGTGGGTGTAGAGCAGATCAAACCGTGGCTCCAGTAACCACACCACAGATGGAGACGCGACAATGACTTATCGGATGATTGTGGTGGCGTTACTGGTATGCGCCGTCGGAGCCGTTCTGGTCATGAAGCGAGGGAAGCCGGAGGCGGAACCGCCATCGCAGACCGTCCCGGTGCCATTGGCCGTAGCGACCAGTAATGAGACACAGGAAGCCGCGAAGGGTGAGGCCCTCCCGCGACTGGTGGATCTCGGGGCAGGAAGATGCATCCCGTGCAAGCTGATGGCTCCGATTATTGAGGAGCTGAAGCAGGAGTATGCGGGAACGTTCTCGATCGACTTCATTGATGTGTGGGAGCATCCGGAGGTGGGGGTGCCATACGGAGTCCGAATGATCCCCACGCAAATATTCTACGATGCGGCTGGAGCAGAGCTCTTCCGGCATGAAGGTTTTTTCAGCAAAGAGGATATTCTGGCCACGTGGGAGGAGTACGGCGTAGACGTGCTCACGAGGGCGGGGGAGTAATTAGGGATGGAAGCGCTCTTTTCAACACTCACGCGGGCGGTTGAGGGGACACCCCTGTTCGCTGGAAGCGCCGCCGTGGCGTGGGGCGTGTTAAGCATCGTGCTAAGTCCCTGCCATTTGGCAAGCATCCCGCTGATTGTCGGATTCATTGACAAGCAAGGGCGTATATCGACACGCCGAGCCTTCGTGATCTCGCTCATGTTTGCGGTCGGAATACTGGTCACCATCGGACTGATCGGACTGGTCACGGCGGCTGCCGGACGAATGATGGGTGACGTGGGTCGCTTCGGCAACTACGTCGTAGCCGCTGTCTTTTTCATAGTAGGGCTGTATCTGCTGGGTGTGATTCGCATGCCATTCTCGGGACCTGGGCAGGTGAAGATGAAGCGCAGAGGGGTGGTTGCCGCATTCATACTCGGCCTCCTATTCGGTATTGCCCTTGGCCCCTGCACGTTCGCTTACATGGCCCCCATGTTGGCCGTCACGTTCCGGCTTGCGGCGACGAATCTCCCGTATGGCATTCTGTTGCTCGCCCTCTACGGCGTTGGGCATTGCTCCGTGATCGTTCTTGCGGGGACGTTCACTGAGGTTGTCCAGCGGTACCTCAATTGGAACGAGGAATCCAGAGGGGCAGACATCCTTAAGAAGGTCTGCGGGGTACTCGTGTTGCTGGGCGGGCTTTACATGATCTATACGGCCTGATTTGTCCTACAAGCACTTGACGAATACGAATCGAAGGCATACAGTACATTTCGTTATGCGGCGAAATGACGAATAGTTGGATGCCCGAATGAAAGCATATCTGGCGATAACCAAGGCGCTGTCTGACCCCAATCGGGTCCGGATGCTGTGCGCACTCCGCGACGGGGAGTTGTGCGTGTGCCAGCTCATCGAACTGCTTGGGCTCGCGCCCTCAACGGTCTCCAAGCACCTTTCAGTCCTGAATCATGCCGAACTCATTGAAAGTCGCAAAGAGGGGCGGTGGGTCTATTACCGTTTGCCGCGGAAGCGAGGGCTGGACGTAGCGGCGCGAATGACGAACGAGACGTTTCGGGCACTGGCCGACAGCAATGCGATCAGTGCAGATGACAGACGATTGAAGGCCATTCGTGAAGCCAACGTGGAGGAACTATGCCGAAAGACATGACGCCGAAACTGAAGATACTCTTCCTCTGTACTGGCAATTCATGCCGAAGTCAGATGGCAGAAGGTTGGGCGCGTGCCCTCAAGGGCGATGTGATCGAGGCCTATTCTGCAGGGATCGAGACGCACGGGCTCAATCCGAAGGCGGTCAAGGTTATGGCTGAGGCGGGGGTCGATGTATCGGGACACCGATCCGAATTGGTCGACGACTTGATGGCAGTGGAATTTGACTATGTGGTCACGGTATGTGGTCACGCGCACGAGAGTTGCCCCATGTTTCCGGGCCAAGCGAAAGTGATTCACGTTGGCTTCGACGATCCCCCGAGTCTAGCGAAAGACGCCGCAACGGAAGAGGAGGCGCTCAACCACTATCGCCGCGTACGTGATGAGATACGCGGCTTTGTGGAGTCGCTTCCGAAAACACTGACAGAAGTGAGGTGAATGATGGAACAGAATAGAAGAGAGATGACCAACATCTTTGAGCGGTATCTGACCGTGTGGGTGGGGCTGTGCATTGTGGGGGGCATCATTCTCGGAAAGGTCGCTCCCGGCCTCGCCACAAAACTGGACGGTATGTCGATTTGTGTGAACGGCGTACCGGTCGTTTCGATACCGATTGCCATCTGCCTGTTCCTCATGATGTACCCCATCATGGTGAAAATAGACTTCGCTTCCGTTGTGCAGGCAGGCAAGAGCGGCAAACCCGTCTTCCTGACGCTCTTCTTGAACTGGGCCATCAAGCCATTCACCATGTTTGCCATCTCTTATCTGTTTCTCGGCATCCTCTTCCGGGGCTTGATTGGCACCGATGCGCTGGATGTGGTCAAGATGCCGTTTGGGCTGGATTTGACGCTAGGAGAGAGCTACGGAGCTGGAACCGTCGTTCTTTCTGACGGTATCAAGATGCTCCAGGTTCCCTTGTGGCGCAGCTATTTTGCGGGCTGCATTCTGCTGGGCATAGCGCCCTGCACAGCCATGGTGCTGGTCTGGGGGTACCTCGCAAAAGGCAATGACGGTTTGACGTTGATCATGGTGGCGATCAACTCCCTGACGATGCTCGTGCTGTATGGCGTACTCGGCGGTTTCCTGCTGGGTGTCGGCCAGTTGCCCGTGCCGTGGCAGGCGCTACTCCTTTCGATCGCGATCTACGTCGCCCTGCCGCTCGTTGCGGGCTACGTTTCACGCAAGTGGGTCATAGCCGCCAAGGGCGAAACGTGGTTTAAGGAGAGGTTCCTGCACGTCCTGACTCCGGTTACCATCGTGGCCTTGCTCGTCACGCTGGTGTTGCTGTTCTCGTTCAAGGGGGAGGTCATTCTCTCCAATCCTTTGACGATTCTCTGGATCGCCATCCCGCTCTTCATCCAGACCTGTCTAATCTTCGTGCTAGGATACGTAATGGCGAAAGTGTTGAAGCTCTCCTACCGGGATGCTGCACCGGCCGCGATGATTGGTGCATCAAATCATTTTGAGGTCGCCATCGCCACAGCCGCCATGCTTTTCGGGCTCTCCTCCGGAGCCGCATTGGCCACGGTCGTCGGCGTATTGATCGAAGTACCCGTCATGCTGATGCTTGTGAGAATATGCCTAAGGACGGAGGGCTGGTTCACGCCCGACAAGGGGCTCGCCTCTGACGCGCGGAAAGGCTAAAGCGTTGAGGACCCCCAACAGTGGTTGAACCTATAGTCGGCAGTTGAACTGCAGGAACCCACGAAATCGGCTATCAATGCTGGTTAATCTCGGATTTGCCATCGCCCCATTTGGTGCGGTCAGTAGCCCCAGGCCGTCCCGGCCTGAGGGCCGTGCGAGAGCATGCGTGCGCAGGGAGCATTGG
>JABMPJ010000197.1 GCA_013203785.1 Lentisphaerota bacterium
GGTCATGCGCCAGACTCGACATTCAAATCACTCGGATCGAAGACCGATCCGATCTTGCATGTTCAGTACCCCAGCCCTTGGAATCTCGTCGCCGATTTCGCCCCCTTGCGGGGCGAAAATCGCAAAAACTCAAAATGGCGGAGAGGGCGGGATTCGAACCCGCGGTACCGTTAGGTACACACGCTTTCCAAGCGTGCTCAATCGGCCACTCTGACACCTCTCCGTGGCTACAAAATTCTATACTCCAAGCAGTGGTCGGGAAGTTCCCTCTCCGGGTATCCTTCTGCTCTCTTGAGCAGTCGGTTGAGGAAGATCCTCCCCGCGCCTGTCATGAGAAACCGCTCACGTGCCATGCACTCCTTTCTTGTCGCATAGTATTCAATATACTTCAACGTCCAAGGAGCCCCACGTGATGAAAACTTGGCCTTACCGGCGTTGTGCTGCGCTAGCCGCTCGAATGGGGCTTCAGACGCGCCCATATATCTCTTTCCCAATTTCTCGCTAATAAATAGCACATATGTTGAGTGCATGAGCTTTCTCCGCCGCAAGCGGACGTGCTCAATCGGCCACTCTGACACGGGCGGACCTCTCTGACACCCCGGATGGCCGGGGCGGCTTTGCCGCCTCTCCGTGGCTTGGTCCTGATTTCGGGCTCAGCATGCCGCTAGCGCCTTCTGAACGAAGGCGCGCAAGGGTAGCGGATGAGGGGGCGGGGATGCGAGCTGTTTCTTGGGGGTACCCATCGCCTCACCGCTCTGTTGCTCCTGCTTAATCACGGGCAGACCGATCATGGTTTGCATATTTTATGGGGTCTGTTACGTCTTTTATCCCTTTGGATTCTGGCTGTTGTGCGGTACTATGTGTGTCCGGTCGTGGACTCTATTCTCTGCTTGATGGGATGCGGGCAGCTGCAATGAGAGGGGTTCATGCTCTCAAGGTCATGGAACGCTCGGCTAGAGGTCTTGGATTGATTCAGCAACAGTCATGCAGAGGCAACTTTCGATCCAGAGCTTTGCTGTCGGCGGCTCTGCTGCTCACGGGGCTTGCCTGTCTGCCAACCCGCGCCGAGTACGTGGCACAGACTTTCCTAGTCTCGCTTCCCGAGCAGGACGTCTACGATGCGTTTGATGCGATCGAGTTTGACCAGAGCATTGGGGTCAACATGCGGAGCATCATCTCGGTGGTCATCAGCGAACCGGGCACCATCGTGGTCTATGACCATTGGGAGGACGGCTACGAGTCGAGTGCCTTCTCGCCCACCCAGACGACGAGCTCTGTCTGGGGCGATGGTAACACGAACAACGGTGTTTTGGCTGCCTACCCGACCGACATCTTCGGCGCGGGGGATATTATTGAGTTCGATAATTTGATCCCGATACCGCGCGACCCCTCTACTATCTACAGCGACGGCGGAGACAAGATCTCGGTAACGAAGCCTGTCGCGCTGACACGCGCTATGTACCCCAATATTCCGGGCCCCCTCATGGCGGGTGCCGTTCAGGTTCTGGATACCACGCAGCATGGGCTGGTTTATCGATCACCGGTGGGTGAGGATATCTCCTACAACAATGCGTTCGACTACGTCGGAATGTTCATCATGTCGACCGAGGATCCCACCCTGGTGAGTGTGGACACGGATGCGGACGGATCTCCTGACCTTCAGCAATGGCTCAACGAAGGGGAGCGCATCTTCATCGATGGCGGCATTCAGGTGGGGGCATCGGTCAGTTCCGAGAAGCCTATCCAAGCGCATTTGGTGGCGGGCCGCTTTGATGGTAACTATCAGGTTCGACTCTTCACGCTCTTCCCGCGCTACCAGTGGACGGACAACTATATCACCCCGGTTGGCTCGGTGGCCGGTGACGATGGGGAGGCGGCGGTATTTCTACACAACCCGCACGAGGCAACGATAACGGTCACCTATGAGACAAGCGCATCGACCGGTACGGTCGACGTGTTGGCTGGCGATAGCGAGCCCTTCATTATGCCGATCGGTTCGGGTGCCCGCTTCTACACATCCGATGGGAGCAGCTTCCTCACGGCAAGTACGATCAGCAGTGGCGCGGCGGGGCAGGCGTTCGATTGGGGCTTTTCGCCGGTTCCTCAAAAATCCCTGTCGACCATGATCATCTGTGCGTGGGGGTGGGGCAGCAGCGATCGGTCGGGCAACTACAACCCGTTCTGGGTGACGCCCGTTGCCGATACGACTATCTATATCGACTACGATTCCGACCCGTCGACCGGGCCTCTGGTCGATCCGTTGGGGAACCGCTATGACGTGCAGCAGGCGATCAGCCGTCTGGAGTCAGCCGCGATCTATAATGCGTCGGAAAACGACCAGACGCGCATGCGCGTCTATTCGCTCGACGGGGTCTATCTGAGCGGGGCGTGGGGGGAATACGCAGGGGCCCCATCGCCGACGGCGGGTACCGCGCTGGATATGGGGACAACCCTCATGCCGTTTCCGGCGATCCTGGTTCAGAAGAGCCATGAGATATGGGTCGATGTCGATGGCAATGGTTTGGTGAACCCGGGGGACTCACTGCGGTATACGCTGTCGATCAACAACTATGGGTTCCAGACCGCACAGAATGTGATCGTGCATGATCTGCTGCCGGGAAACACCGTATACAACGTCGGAACCTGCACGACCAACGGGACGACCACGGCGGACGATAGCGTGCCTCCCGCTGCAACGCCCTTCCCACTGGATGAAAATGGTCTCAACGTGGGGTCGCTTGATGTTGGGGCCACCTCAACGGTTAGCTATGTGATCACGATCGACGGGGCCTACCCAATCGATCAGGGCGTTCTGGTGAACAGCGTGTATGTCGAGGCGAGTGAAGGGCAGCGCCAGGACATCGATCCGGTTCGTGTCAACGCGTCTGGGCTGTCGCTCTCCAAAAGCTCCAGCGCCACGAATGAGGTGGCGCAGGGCGACACGATTACCTACACCATCACCGTCGCCAACACGGGCACCTATGCGCATGCGTTCCTGCGTCTGACGGATGTGTTGCCCCCGGAGTTGACCTATGTGACAAACTCCACGGTCTACACCATCCTCACGAATTTGATTCAGCAGACCGTCAGGGATGATTTTAGCACGGTCTCCTATGCCAACAACGATGGAAAGACCAATTGGCTGGGCAGTTGGGTAGAGATCGGTGAGACCAATGGTCCCGTCACGAATTTCGTGGCGGTGGGGTCATCCCTCGGCATTAGCGCGTCGGGCGTTGGTGCCTGGCGGGCGGCGGACCTGAGCGGCTTTTCAAACGCCACGCTCTACCTGACGTATCGGCGCGATTTTCTGACGAACGGCAGTCAGGCGGCCTCAATCGATATCTCCTCCAATGGTGGAGGCAGCTGGATGACATTGGAGACCTTGACGGCCGTGACGAACGATCCGGTGGCCGGGGTCAACGTCTCTTATGACATCTCATCCTACATCGCATCAAATACGGCTGTGCGGTTCCTAACGAGTGGAACGGGATGGAGCAACGGAAACGATTGGGTCTACTTCGATGGTATCGAGATGGAATTCACGCGCCCGTGGTCGGGGAGCGGTTCAACCAATGCCGGAACGGCCCCTCCCCACATCGTGACCCTTGATACGTTGGCACCCCATACGGTTATGACGGTGACTTTCGATGCGACGGCTGCGGATGTGATTACGTCGTCGCAGCTGGTCAACCAAGCCTCACTCATAAGCGCCGTTCACCAGGACCCGATCTACGCCTCAGTCACTGATCTTGTGGCCTATGCGGATATAGCGGTCACCAAAGTGGCGAACGGGGCCGGTCCGTACAGCCTTACGAACAGCGTATCGTTCACGGTGACGGTCACCAACAATGGCCTCTCCGACGCCTCGAACGTTGAGGTGACTGACGCGTGGCCCGCCTCTCTGATCTTCAGCAACGCGACGCCCAGCCAGGGGAGCTATGCGGGTAGCAATCATGTGTGGATGATAGGCGATTTATCCGTGGGCTCATCGGCCACGCTGGTCGTAAGCGGTGTGGTGGCCGTGGCCAGTGGTCCGTCCGGCATCACCAATAGCGCCACCGTAACGGGGTCGAGCCAATATGATCCTGTGGTGAGCAACAACACGGATGATGCGGTCATCGTGACGTTGCCCGATCCCTCCACGTCGGCTCTGGGGGACAGAGTCTGGCACGACATCAATGGCAATGGTATTCAGGATAGTGGTGAAGTGGGGGCCACGGGGATCACGGTTCGTGTCTATCGGGATCTCGATCTGGACGGGGTGGCTGAGCCGGGGGGCGATGATGGTGGCCCGCTGGCTACGACGGTGACCTACAGCATCGGCAGCACGAACGGGCTCTACGGATTCAGCTCATTGCCTGGCGGTTTCTATTTTGTCGAGTTCGCCGCACCAACGGGCTCCACGTTTACGACCGTGGATGCGGGAAGCGATGACAGCATTGACAGCGATGCAGGTGCGAGCGGTCTCACGGCGGTCTTTCTGCTGGCGGCGGGGGCCACCAATCAGACCGTCGATGCCGGGCTATCCGGTGATCTCTCGACGAGCGCCTGCGGCTCGACCTATCTGGTCGCGGACGCTGGCGGTGGTGGCGGTGGCAATGATCTCTTCACGCAGGTAGATCGAGCGACGGGAATTGAAGTAGCCGTGGGTGTCGGAACGGGGACGTTCGACATTGAGGCGATCGCATTCAATCCGATCGACACTGAGCTCTTCGCAGCGGATGCGGATGAGCTCGGAACGATCGATCTGACCACGGGTGTGTACACGACCATTGGGCCATTTGGCTCCGGTACGGGATCGGTAGGCACGATCGCGTTTTCCGATGTGGACGGGTTGACGTTCGATCCGTTCACCTTTGAGATGTACGGAAGCGTTCGCCTGGGGACGGAGGATCTGCTGATCAAGATCGACCCCGTGTCGGGGTCGGCTGTCGCTGACGCATTTGGTGCGGGCGTTGACTATGTCGTCGTCAATGCCATCGCAGGGCACGATGATATTGATGACATCGCGATCGACCCGTACGACGGTCAGATGTACGGCATCGCGAATAGCGGTGGTGCGGGTGACCGTCTCGTTAAGATCAACAAACAGACCGGTGTCGCCACGGACGTGGGGCTGTTGGGGGTGGACGACCACGAGGGCCTCAGTTTCTCCAATGATGGAGAGCTCTTTGGCACGACCGGGGCCGTGGGCACCGATTCGCTCTATGATGTTGAGAAGACCAACGGCGTGGCGTCCAATCAGCGCCCATTGACGGCGGGCAGCGACTATGAGGGCAGCGATAGCCTGACCTGTCCGCCCAACACGATCCTTGGCACGGTCTATCGCGATATAGACAAGGATGCCCTGTTCGAGGCGGGCGAGCTCGGGCAGGGATCGGTAACGGTTCGTCTCTATCGCGACGTCAATGGCGATGGTCTTGTCGATGGTGGTGATGTCCTGCTGACGACCCACGTGACCGATTCCAGCGGGGCGTATCAGTTTGTCTTTGCCTCCAGTGGCGCCTTCGTGATGGATATCGACACCAATAGTCTGCCGCAGGATGCTTTCCTGACCACGGACAACCTCGAGGGCGCGGACTTTGGCAGCAGCGTGGGCCAGACGGATCCCGATAACGACTTTGGCCTGGCGTTCGTGCCCTCCATTGGGGACCGAGTCTGGGAAGACCTGAATGGGAGCGGGATACAGGATCCGTCCGAGCCGGGCATCTCCAACGTGACCGTGCGTCTCTACGATGAACAGACCAACCTGTTGGCGACGACCACTACGGATACCAATGGGCTGTATTCGTTTGAAAACCTTGCGGCCAGCAACTACTTCGTGGAAGTGGTGGCTCCGCCGTCATTCGACTTTGTGGATGCAAACATGGGCAGCGACGACGCTGTGGACAGCGATATTGACCCCGTCTCAGGATTTTCATCACTCATCACGCTGGCCAGTGGAGAGCAGGATTGGAGCATCGATGCCGGGTTGTCGAGAACGGTGAGCGTGGGCGACTACGTCTGGTACGACGTGGATGGGGATGGCATTCAGGATCCCGGTGAACCGGGCACCAACGGCGTCCTGGTGTTGCTCTATGGCGATACGGATGGCGATGGGGTGGTGGAGCCCAATGGCGACGACGGCGCCCCCGTAGGTTCGACCAACACCTACAACAATGGGGGAACCAACGGGTACTACGTATTTAGTGGTTACCCGGCCGGATCGTACTACATCCAGTTTGTGCTGCCGACCGGAATGGCCTTCAGCGTGAGCAACGCGGGCGGCGATGATTCCCTGGACAGCGATGCGAACCATGCGAGCGGCTGGACTCCGATCTTTACGCTGACATCCGGCACGTATTCAGACATGTGGGATGCGGGCATTGTTCCTGCCATCTCGGGATTGGCCATCACCAAGGGGTCTGATACAGGTGGCGTGCCACAGAACCCAGGCGATACGATCAGGTACACGATAACAGTCTCGAACACAGGCGCTGTGACGCAGACGGGCGTGGATGTAGTAGACCTTCTGCCTCCAGGCGTAACGTATGTGCCCGACTCCACGGCGGTGGCCCACTTCGATATCACGACGAACACGGTCCGGGATGAATTCTCGGCGCAGGTGTATACCGGGAATACGGGCACGGTGGACTGGTCCACGGGTTGGACCGATACCCAGGATGGCAGTCCCACCGCTGGCGACATTCAAGTTCTCACGGATCTGAATGGACCGTACTCACTCCGTTTCCGTGATGACAACCGGCATATCTGGCGTTCGGTCGATCTCTCCGGTGCCATTTCAGCGACGCTGTCACTCCTCTACCGACGCGACAGTCTTGACAACAGCGCCGAATGGGTACGCCTGAGAGCGGCGACCAGCAGCGCGGGTCCCTGGAGTTTGGTCAATCAATACACGGGGCCAGCCACAGACGGTGCCTTTATTGCCGCAAATTATGATCTGTCCACTTGGATATCCTCCAGTACGACGATTGGGTTCTGGAACGATAATCGTGGCATGGACAACTTCGACGCGGTTTGGTTTGATGACATTCAGATTCAATACGTGACGGCGGGTACCGTAACCAATGCCGGCGGGGCCGTGCCGAACCTGGCTACGGGCTACACGCTGACCACCGGTCAGACCATGACGGTCACCTTTGATGTCGTTGTCGATGACCCAGCGGGAGTGACCCAGCTCGTGAACACGGCCACGGCCGCCGCTGTTGGCCACCCCCCCATCAGTGCCACGGTCACCGACATGGTTGCCACAGTTGACCTGGCGGTCACGAAGACGGCTAACAAGGCGACCTCCTACGGCACCAACGAGCTCGTGTGGTTCACGGTGACGGTCGACAACAACGGCCCCGATGATGCCACGGGGGCCATGCTCACGGAGAACTGGCCGTCCTCCATCGTCTTCAGCAACGCCGTACCGAGTCAGGGGAGCTATGACAGCGGTGCCCACATCTGGACGATTGGAGATATTTCGGTAGGTGGTTCTGCCAGCTTGGTGCTGACGGGAATGGTCAACGTGGCGGTTGGCGGCGGCACCATTACCAATAGTGTTGCGATCTCGGCGGTCGACCAGTACGAGCCCAATACGAGCAACAACACGAACAGCGATGTCATTGTCACGCAGGTGCTGATTTCAGATTTCGAGGTCACCATGGAGAACGGCCATGCCGTCGTCACGTGGCAGACCGATTCGGAGTTCAAGACTCTGGGGTTCCACCTCTATCGGTACGATGCTACGACGCAGGCCTATCAGCAGCTCAACACCGCGTTGCTGCCCGGTCTGCTTACAGAGCCGCAGGGAGGCACCTATCGCTTCATCGACTTGGGCGCGCTAGCTGGTGCCCCGCTCCTCTACAGAATCGATGAGATAGAGCTGGATGGTCGGCGTCGAGGTTATGGACCGTTTTCGGTCGGCCCGCTGCCGGTTCGTCCGCTCGTGCAGCGCACCGTGGCTTCGGCCGCGGCCGCGGTCCTTTTCAGCCGACAGGCCCACGCCCGATCGGCGGCCAAGAAGGAAACTGCTGTGTCCGCAGTGGTGTCCGCCCTCTCGTTCCCTCAGGCGGAAGCCGCGGCCGTAGGTGCGCCCGTCCGTCTCCGGATCGAGGTCACAGCGAGGGCGATGCAGCGGCTTGAGGCCGATGTGATTGCCGATGCGACCGGACTGTCTATCGAAACGGTTAGAAGCGCCATCGATGACGGCTCGTGGTCGCTAACCTCGCAGGGCCGCGAGATTGCATGGCGCCAAAGTGGCGAGGCCATTCTGTTCTACGGTGAAACCTTCGAGAGCCCCTACACACATGCCAATGTCTACTGGCTGGAGAGGGGTGTCGGACGGATCATGGATCAGCACATGGTCATCGCGCAGGCGCCGACTGGAGAGGCATCCACATTCAGGGAGACGCTCACGTTTGCTGAGGATCGTTATGCGCCCACGTCACTCTTTGATGATCCCGATGCCGATTTCTGGGTGTGGGACTACCTGATTGGCGGCCATGCTTCGCTCGGGAGCAAAACGTATCCCTTCAGCGTGCCGGGCGTCGCCTCCGGGGCCGGTGATGCGCACCTGCGTGTCACGCTGCATGGTTCATCCGCCGCGGCTGTGGGCCTCAATGACCACCACGCCCGCGTCTCCATCAATGGGAGCTTTGTGGGCGAGGTTCAGTGGGCCGGGCTTACCGCAACGACGCTGCACTGTAGCGTTCCCGAGGGGACGCTTGTCGACGGGACGAACGAGATTGAGGTCCTTGCGCTTCTCGATGCAGGCGTTCCTCATAGTATTGTCTACCTCGACTCGTTTGAGGTGGAGTACGCCCGCCTCGGCTTGGCGGTCGACAACGCGATCATCGTTCATGGCGAAACAGGAGTGCCCCTTGAGTTGGGTGGCTTCACCGGGAGCGATGTCTCTCTGCTTAACGTGTCGACGCCCTCCACGCCACTTATCGCGCGGCGCACGGGATCACGGCCCTTCAGGTTGTCCTTGAGGATATCTATGACGAGTTCAACTATGGTATCCCCGATCCCCATGCCATTCGCGCCTTCCTGGGCTACGCCTATCGCACGTGGGCGAGGGCCCCGCGCTATGTCGTGCTCGCCGGGGACGGCAGCTATGACTATCGCAATGTAACCGGGTCCGGTGACTGTCTGGTTCCGCCGCTGATGGCGGCGACCGACGATGGCTTGCAGGTTTCGGACGGACGGATGGCCGATGTCACGGGCGATGGCGTCCCTGATATGGCAATCGGGCGTATCCCCCGTTCTCTCGGCGGCAGAGCTGACGGCCTTCTTGGACAAGCTCATTGCCCATGAGCAGGGCGGCACCTGGCGTGACCGGGTATTGCTTCTGGCCGATAACCCGGATGCTGGCGGAGATTTCAAAGCGGACAGCGCCAGAGTGGCCGCACTGGCGGGGTCGCGGGATGTGAGCAGCCTGAACGTCGGTGTCGGCGATGTTTCCGTGCTGCGCGCCGCTACGGTGGCGCATCTGAATGAGGGGGTGGGTGTGTTTCACTACATGGGACATGCCGGTCTCACGGCGCTGGCGGGCGAGGGAGTATTCGGTGCGGATGATATCCCCGCGCTGACCAACAGCAATAAGCCTCCCATCATGGTCGCCGCAGCCTGTGCGGTGGGGCAGTTTGGAATCCCCGGGTATGATGCTCTGGGCGAGTCGCTGGTCACGGCCCCGCAGGGCGGTGTGGTGGCGGTCTGGGGCGCTGGCGGGGGGCAGTACCACGCCGATGGCCGTCGCCTGGATGCTGCTCTGATGGAGCATATACTCCAGTCAATGGCGGATAGACTGGGTGATTGCGTCAGTGCCGCGACGGATAGCCTGCGGGAAGAGGGCGTGGCGACGCACGCTGTGTCCGTTTACAACCTGCTGGGCGATCCCGCAACGGCGCTCCTAACACCGGATGCCCCGGTGGGGGCACGCCCACAGGCAGCAACCATGACCTTTGAAGAGTGGCAGCGGCTGACATTCGCCCCCGTCCGTATGGGGGAGGCGGGGGCGCAAGATGACCCGAACGGCGATGGTGTTGTAAACTGGATGGCGTATGTGTTGGATACTGGCGCCGTCGGCCCGGCTGACATCGGGCGCTTCCCTCTTCTTCAGGTGGAGGCGCACCCAGGTGACCTGATTGAGCTCAGTTTCCTGAAACGACAGGGCGCGGTCGTGTACTGCCGCGTGGAGATGCGAAAAGGGCTGCTGACGGGAACGTGGGCCGATATTTCAGACCGCATGGAAAGCCAGCGTGTCGGCAACGTGGTCGACACCATGGAAGAGGTCATTCTCGATGTGCGCCTGCCCGAAGGCTCGGGGCGAACGGTCTTCCTTCGCGTCCTGGTCGATGCGTCAGCAGCGGATTAGTGCGACAGTGTCAGCCGCCTAATACCCCTCACGTATCAGCGCCGCCTCATGCCGCCTCATGCCGCCTCATGCCGGTCGAATCCCTTGTTTGTCTGCCCCTTTTCTGTTATATAGTGCGGTCAAGTCAGCGGAATGGATGACTTGAGCGGTTCACATAGTCCGCTTTTTCTTCTGGGGGCTGATGTTGTGTCCATACTCGGATAGTCCCGCTGTTCGGGCCGGGTGGGCCATTGTCGTGGAGAAGTAGCGATGGCTTCGGTCGGAAATCACTCATGAGTGCGCCATTTTGTTACCGGCGCGGGTCTGTCTGCCGTCGCCCGAGCGTCTTGCCATTGGTTCTGTTTCTTTTGGGCCTTGGCAGCGGGGTGACCTATGCGGCGGCACCCACCGTCAACGGGCTTTTTTATGGCGACGGTGACTCCCTGAACTACCCGGCCACGCCTTATGCTTCTTCAACGGGTGGTAGCGATCTCTTCATCACGCTACAGAGCAATACGCTCTACGTGGCGCTGGTTGTCGACTGGTTTGTTAACGACAACGTCTTTAGCCCCAAGACGAATACGGCCCTAACCGCCAGTGCGGGATGGACACAGCACCGTACTTTGGTCCGCGCCATCGATAGCGAATTCGCCCCGTTCACGCTGACCTTGGGAAGCGGAACGAACGAGCAGTACTGGGCCTGGCAGCAGGGCACAGCTGGCCTGCCGGGCGGCATAAAGGCCAAAGCTATTGGGGCGAGAATAAGGATGTCACGGCGCAGGTCCAGAACATGCAGACCCTTGCCGATGGCGGCACCATGGAGCGCGTGATCTTGACGGTTCTCATTCCAGAGGTAGCGGGGCGTGCACGGTTTGTCCGCCTCTTTGTTGAAGAATAACAGATAGGGAGCACCCCCGTTATGACGAGTGCAGTACAGTGTTTCAGGCAGAGTCCTGATGTCGTTTATCGCCGCGTTGCGGGCGAGAGTATTCTGGTGCCGATTCGGGGCAACGTCGCGGATATGCAGCGACTCTATGCTTTGGATGGGGTGGGGGAGTTCGCCTGGCAGCAGCTGGATGGCCAGCGCAGCGTGGCCGATGTGGCCGCCGCCATCGCACAGGCGTTCGACGTCGATCAGGAAACGGCCCTTACCGATTTGGTGACGTTCCTGGATCAACTGCTCGAGCAGGGCGTGGTCATTGGGACGGGTGATCATGGACTGTGATGCGCTGAGTGGATGGAGTGAGGATTTTCTAAACCGGCTGAACTCTGAGGGGCGTCGGCTCTGCATCCCAATGACCGGTAGTATGGCGCTGACGCACCGCTGTAATCTCAGGTGCGCGCACTGTTATGCCGGTCCGGACATGGACCCGCAATCGCCCGGTATGTGCGGCGAACCGTCCACAGAACGCTGGCTGTCGCTGATCGATGAGGTCGCTGCGGCCGGTTGTCTGTTTCTACTCTTGACCGGTGGCGAGCCGATGGTGCGACCCGATTTCGCGCAGATCTACCGTCATGCTAAAGAGGCGGGACTGCTCGTGACGGTATTCACCAACGGGACCATGCTGACCGATAAGATCCTGGATCTGTTTGATGAGCTGCCGCCGCACGCGGTCGAGATTAGCCTCTACGGCGCGACGGCGGCCACGCATGATGGCATTGCCGGGATTCCCGGCGCATTTGACTGGTCCATTGCTGCCGTGGAGAAGTTGCTCGCGCGCGGTAATCGCCTGCGCCTCAAATCCGTCCTGATGAAGCCCAATCTTGAGGAATTCCCTGCGATTCGGGCCTTGGCGGAGGAGACGTACGGCGTCGACTTCCGTATGGACGCGGCCATCATGCCGCGCCTCGATGGGGACACCATGCCGCTACAGTTGAGGGTGTCGCCCGAAACGGCAGCGGATATGGAGATGTCGCATCCTGAGACGCGCCGCAAGTGGGCGAAGGCGAAGAGCCAAAGCGCACACGTAACGCCTAGCCCGCGCCTTTACAGCTGTGGCGCGGGTGTGATAGGCTTCCACATAGACGCGGAAGCACAGTTGCTTCCCTGTCTCATCACGACCAACGTGGCCGTGGATGTATCGACCAAGCCCTTTGCAGAAGGGTGGTCGGAGATCGTTGAAATAATGGCGGGATTGAAGGCCAAGACCGGGCTGGAGTGTCAGTCTTGTCCGCACAGCGTGATGTGCGGTCAGTGTCCCAGCTATGCGCTCATGGAGAACGGGCAGGCCGATAGCGTGCCCGAGTATCTGTGTGAACTGGGGCGATGCCGCCGTGAAAGACTAGAAAGGTGTGGTGACTGAGATGGATGAGAAACAACCCGAAGCACGTGACGAAGAGACAAAGCGCCCCTACCAGCCGCCCGAGATCAAAGTGGTTGAACTCGCCACCGAAGAGGTGTTGGGCACCGGATGCAAGACCTTGAGTGACGTGGTGCCCACCGCCGTTTGCGGATCGAGCGCCTGCGGTACCCAAGTCGGCTCCTGAGCCGTTGCCGCGCCACTAATCAGTATGAGCCACCGGGCCCAGCTAACCATTGCGGGCGTGCGCTTTGCCATGACGTGCGATTGCGACATCGCCAACGTCGCTCCATCGCCTGCCTACCGTGATTTCACGCACCCCCCCGCCGTACAGCCGGACGTGGAGGTGGCCGTTACCCTTGTGCCGCAACCGGTCGTCGGATTGGCCGAATACAGCCGTCAGTTCGATGCGGACGACATGTGGTCGCTCTTCCGAAACGGCGATACCCGCTATGTGACGCACACCGGATGGGGGATCGAAGCACCCCTCTGGTCGGCTGAGCTACAGCTCGACGCGTCGGCGATGCGCATTTACTGCGGCGCGGTGCTGGTGAGCGGCGCTGGTGAGGAGCGCACCGTCAGCAGTCCGTTGCGCTATCCTCTCGACCAGATTCTGTTGACCTATGTGTTGGCGCGCCGGGAGGGGCTCCTTCTCCACAGCGCCGGGATTGAGTATGGAGGGCAACTCTGGCTGCTGGCGGGTCGCTCGGGCGCGGGCAAGAGCACCGCTGCGCAGTTGCTACAAGGGCGCAGCGACGTCGCCCTGCTCAGTGACGACCGTATCGTGGTGCGACGCGTCGGGGAGACCTTCAAAGGATTCGGTACGCCCTGGCCGGGCGATGCGCGCGTCGCGGTGGATCGGCAGGCGCCTTTGGCTGGTATCCTGCTTCTAGCGCAGTCATCCGACAATCGTATCGCGCCCGTGCGTGCCGCGGAGGCCGTGGAGCGTCTGCTGCCGATGATCAGTGTGCCATGGTATGAGCCGGAGCTCTTCCCGGAGGTGCTGTCATTCTGCGGAACGCTCGTCGAGAGTGTCCCGACCTATGAGCTACAGTTTCGGCCGGATGACGATGCGGCGCGCATGTTGGTCGACTTCATGCACGCATCACTGATCACTGGAGAGTGATTACTGATTCCCTCACCGATCGTACGGTACACGCTTGCGATAGAGTGCGCGCAGCGTTTGGCGTAGCGCCCAAAGAAGGCCCCACAGCCGGTCGCGGCGTTGATCAATGCGACGCAGGATGGAGCTTCGGTCACGCATGGTGGCTCGGCCCAGCACATCCTCTTCCTCCACTAGTGCGCTGTTGGCACCGAAGGCATCGCCGCGCGTAAAGTAGAGCCGACCCAACCCGCGGTGGGTGACCCGAATGATGCGATGAGCCACCAGTCCGCCCGCCCCGGCGCGGTGCAGCACGATGTCACCCCATCGCAGGCGGACACTCCCCAGTGGCTTCACAGTAATGATATCGCCGCTGTGGATCGTGGGTAGCATGCTGCGTCCGGTGGCGCGAAACTGGAAATCGTGTCCGTCATCCAGCGTCGCTTTGGCGAGCGTCCAGAAATCCTCGGTATCCACCTGGAGTCGGTCCTCTTTCACGCCCGTGAGCACTCCCATCCGATCAGCGGCCCCCGGTAGCGGCACGGCTGCGGCCGTGCGGTATTCACGGTGTGCGTCCCTGTAGCGAGCTGAAGCCGAAGGCGCGGATGAGCTTGATCTCCTCTTCGTCGTATGGCGTGCCGTCGGGTCTGAGAATATCCTGTTCCCACGCCTGTGGATCGGGCTCGCCCGCGGGGTGATCCGATGGCAGGTACATCTGGGTTCGGCCCGCAACGAGCCCCCAGTGATACCAGCCCACATCGTGTTCGGCGAAGATTGGCAGAACGTCCTTAAAGGTGTTGCCGCGACCACGTCGGAGCCAGCCCGTACATACAACGGGCCGGGCCGACACCTCGGCCAGAAGCAAGCGCGATTCGACATCCGAGGCACCCTCATACGCGTTGAAAGAGAGCACATCAGAGCGCTTCACAATCTCACCGACCGCCTCGCTGCCGAGATCAAGCTCGACGCCTGCGGTGAGGGGCTGGGAGGGTTGTGCGGATCGGGCCCACTCGAAGGCGGCCTTCACGAGGGGCAGGCTTTGGAGGCCCATGCCGCCCGCTCCGGGCCGATTGTAGAGATCCCACATGACCACGCGGTCGTCGTCTTTGAATGTCTCAACGATGTCGGTAACGTAGTGTTCCAGGGACTTCCACGCCCCGCCGCTCTCAGCCACCAGGCTGTGTCCTGGGCTGGGAGTCCACTGGCTGTTGTGCCGACCGGGTATGGCGTCGGGTTGCGGGCCGGTGTGGGGATCCTTGCCGGCCACCTGTGTATCGTCAAAGAGCACGAAGACGGTCTCGAGCTCGTTGTCCGAGGCGATGTCGAGGAAGGTCTTCATCCGATCCTTGAGGCCCTTTGGATACTCTTTCCACACGGCGTATTGCACGAAGACGCGCAGGCTGTTGTAGCCGTAGTCGCTGGCCCAATGGAGTTCGGTCTTGATCGTCTCGGGATCAAAGGTCTCGCCCTGCCACATCTCGGTCGTATTGACGGCGGTATGGGGAATATAGTTGATGCCGCGCATCTCGCCCTTGGCCTGGTGCCACTCCCACATCTCCCAGCGGCGGCGGGCACCACCGTCCGCCACGGCGGGGGGGGCTGGCGGGGCCGACTGTGCCTCAGGGCCACGCCGGGTGCGTCGCGTCGGGCTGACATCTTCCCAATCGGTCGGGTTGCCAATGAAGCTAATGGGGGTGTCTCCCTCAATCCAACTCTGGAGTTGATCAATTCCGTTCCAGCGCCAGTCGAAAGCGAGGGGCTGTAGCGTCCGGAAGTACTCCCGGCAGGTATGGAATTCGTATGCAGGGGCGCCATCGGCACCGTTCGATTCGATCACGAGCCCGCTGCTCGTTCCGTTTCGGGTCGGCCTGGCCACCAGCGTGCTGCCTTCCTTGATGACGGTATGATCCGCCTGGCTGTCGAGTTGGAGGTCGCCTTGCTCGGCATGGACCTGCCAGGCCCCCCCGCGCAGGCCGATGGTGCACCGCCCTCCGCGTGTCCGCACGGTGGCGGCTGAGCCGAGGGCAATCTCAATGGCCGCGCCGCTACCGGGTTCGCCTCCATTCAGCAGTATCGCGCCGCGTTCCATGGCCAAGGCGATGCGGTTGAGCGTGTGTGCTTCGGTGGCGGCTGTGGGCAGTCCGGATTCGGGCATATGTTCCAGGACATCAAAACGGAGACGAGTATTCTCGTCGATGCAGAGCACGGCACCCGGTGTCAGAACGGAACAGACGCCGGAGTCTCTGTCGGTGGTCAAGGTCAGCGCATGGGTCAGCGCCATAGCGGGCTCCAGCGGAAACACGCCGTGAGGACTCTCGTAGGTGGCCGTCCCTCGCATGTCGACAATCACGGCGCGTCCCAAGCGCGGCACAGCGTCAGCCACGGTGCCGCTTCCCAGCACACATAGCGCACAGAGCAGTCCCACCAGGGGTCTAGGACGCATCCCTCTCATGAGCTTCTCTCTTCTTCCCGTCCCGCCTCTGAGGAGTGGCGGGCATTGGATGGTCGATCTGAAATAGTAAAGACCCAACCACTATAGCATTTATCAAGGGCAGAGTTCAACCTCCGGAAATATCGGTGCAGAAGAACGAATTGCGCCACATTAAATGTTACCGA
>JABMPJ010000198.1 GCA_013203785.1 Lentisphaerota bacterium
GCCAGAATCTATGTTCATATCTAATTCGGTGTAGGGTTGGCCGTCCCGGCAAACCATTGGCCGAGGACGGCCAACGCTACAAAGGGAACCGGATGGGACTGGCGAGGCGGTCGCTGGAGTGCCTGCTTAGGGAGTGGACAGGCTGGGGCCATTGGGCCTAGACTTGAGGAACAATGTCAAATGCACAAACAGCGTATCTTGCCGACCTCTTGGAGCGCATCGACCTTTTCTCGCCTGCGCAGGTGGTTGATCTGATTGCGGCGGCCCGCGAATCGGGGATGAGCATCACGGAGATCGTAGCGGCTGAAGCCTATGCACCCGAGGAGGAATTCCTTGAAAAACTTGCCGACGTGCTACACCTGCCCTATGTCCGACTCAACAGCAGTGAGATCAATCAGGACGTGCTCGACCGGCTGCCTACCAAGGCGGTCTTCCAGTATAGCGTGATTCCGGTCTCCTTTGAGAACAATACGCTGCTTGTGGCCTCCAACAACCCGCTCGATGCGGGCCTGGTGGATAGCTTACGGCTGGCGTCGGGTGGCCGGGTGAAGCTGGCCCTGAGTCCCACCAAGGATATTGCTAAGGCGGCCAAGCGTTTCTACGGGGTCGGCGCCGAAACGGTCGACCGCATGATGCAGGACGACCGCTTTGAGGTCGGGGTGGATGCGTCCCTGGCCAAGGTGGACGTGACCGAGCTGGATCAAGAGGCCTCCATCGTCAAGTTCGTCAACCAGATCATCTGGGAGGCCGTACAGCAGGGTGCCACAGATATTCACCTGGAACCGATGGAGGAGCAGCTGCGTATCCGCTATCGTGTCGACGGTTCGCTGCACCAGGCCCCCGTGCCGGCCCGCCTGATCAGGTTCCAGGCCGCGATCATTTCCCGTATCAAGGTCATGGCCAATCTGGATATCGCCGAGAAGCGCATGCCGATGGATGGCCGTATCGGCCTGCGCGTGCAGGGCGAGGACATCGATATCCGTGTCTCCACGATGCCCACCGTTTACGGCGAAAGCGTCAGCCTGCGCTTGCTGCAGCGCAAAGGGGAGTTCATCGGTCTGGACGACCTGGGCATGACCCCGCGTGATCATGCCTTGATCGAGAAGTGTATCCGCCGACCGAATGGGATTGTGTTGGTGACCGGCCCCACCGGATCGGGCAAGTCGACCTCGCTCTACGCCTTCCTCCACGAGATTAACAAGATCGATCGACGGATCCTGACCGCCGAAGAGCCGATCGAGTATGAGATGGGCGGCATCAACCAGGTGTTGGTGCGGCCGGATATCGGTCTGACCTTTGCCCGTACGCTACGTTCGTTCCTGCGCCAGGATCCCGATATCATCATGGTTGGTGAGATCCGCGACGCCGAGACGGCCGAAATTGCGATCCAGGCGTCGCTGACGGGCCATCTCGTTTTCAGTACGCTGCACACGAACGACGCTGCCGGTTCCTTCACGCGCCTGCTGGATATGGGCGTGGAGCCTTTCCTCGTGGCCTCGGCCGTGGCGGGTGTGGTGGCTCAGCGCTTGGTGCGTCGGCTCTGCCGGGAGTGCCGCAAATTAGTAGTGACGGATACCTCCCGTCTGGAGGAACTCGGGTTCCCTGTTCAGCAAGTGACGGCGGGAACGATCTATGAGCCGGATGCGTGTGAGACCTGCCGGATGACGGGCTTCCAGGGGCGCGGTGGTATCTTTGAAGTGTTGCAGGTCACCGAGGCAATCGAAGCGCTCGTGGTGGCGCAGAGCTCCTCACACGATATCAGGCAGCGGGCGGTCGCCGAAGGCATGAAGACGCTGCGCGACGATGGGTGGCAGAAAGTGCTCAGCGGTTTTACCACCGTGGAAGAAGTGCTCCGGGTCACCGAAGAGAATCAGTAAGCAGTTATTAGTTGATGGGGCCCCTTCACTTTTTCGAAGAGAAAGCGATGACGACGATGATGAATCACATGGGGCGGTATCCCCACTAACGGAGAACCAATAACCATCAACCATCAACCATCAACCGTCAACCATCAGCCATAAGCCACCATGCCTACATTTTCATACAGAGCCCGCACGCGGAGCGGTGAAGCGGTCGAAGGATCGGTCGATGCACATGACCGGCGGGCGGCGCTGCAGGATGTCGAGCGGCAGGGCCTGATCCCCGTATCGGTTCGTGAAGGGGCGAGCGCGCCGGCCGCGCGCGGCAAGCGCAAGCAGAAGGCGGTGCCAACCCCGCGCGGCACCACGCGTATGCGTCAGCGCGACGTACTCGCTTTTACGACCGAGCTGAGCGATCTGTTGGCATCCGGGATGACGTTGGGCAACGCCCTCAACTGCCTGGCCGGACGCGATACTTCACGTGAAGAGCGCGCGATCATCACCTCCCTGCGAGACGATATTGTGCGGGGCGCGAGCCTCTCCGAGGCGCTGGCCAAGCATCCCAAGACGTTCGGTACGCTCTACGCGAGCATGATTCAGGCCGGTGAAGCCAGCGGCGCCTTGCACGAGGTCTTGCGGCGGTTGGTGGCGCACTACGAGCGCATGCAGGATCTGAAGGACAAGGTGGTGATGGCCTTGGTCTACCCGGTCATCGTGCTGGTCATGGGCGTGGGCGTATTGATCTTTTCGATGGTGGCGGTGGTACCCAAGTTTGAGAAGATCTTCGAAACGCTGGGCAATCAGTTGCCGCTTCCGACCCGGATATTGATGAATCTCAGCCATATAACGGTCGCCTATGGCTGGATCTTTGCGATTGTGCTGGGTGCCCTGACGGTCCTCTTTATTAAGTCCACGCGATCCGGTCCCGGCCGGTTTGTCTGGCACCGCATGCTGCTTAAAGCCCCTCTCATTCGCGGTATCGTGGCGTCTTCGGTCTATGCCAATATGGCGCGCACATTGGGGACACTGCTGGGTAATGGGGTGCCGGCCCTACAGGCGCTCGGGATTGTGGCGAAGACCGTAAGCAACGTGGTCTTGCAGGCGGAGCTCAACAATGCACGTGACCGCGTCACCGACGGCACCACCATATCGGGTCCGCTGGCGGCGGGTGGCGTCTTTCCGCGCACGATGACGGATATGCTCTCCATTGGGGAGCAGACCGGTGACATGGCGAGCGCCCTGGGTCACATTGCGCAACGCTATGAGAACGAGCTGGACCGCAATGTGAAGATCTTAACGACCGCGCTCGAGCCGATTTTGATCGTCGTGGTGGCGGGTTTAGTGGGGTTCATCGCCATCGCGATTGTGATGGCGGTCTTTAGTATGACGGAGAATTTGGGTTAGAGGCGAGCGGTTAACCGCGAGAGCCTGCCAAGTCGCAGGCATGGAGCGCAGAGAGCGCAAAGAAGGAGGGGACGAATGAATCGGAATCGAACCAAACGACATGGTGGCACGGATGCGGGTTTCACGTTGATTGAGGTCTTGCTGGTGGTGGCCATTCTCGGGATTCTGGCGACGATCGCTGTGGTGGGGGTCGGGGGTCACATGGACAAGGCCAACCGCACGGCCACGCGCGGCAATATCACGTCGATTGCCAGCGCGGTCGAGATCTACCGGATTAACTTTAATCGCATGCCAACCTCGCTACAGGATTTGACCCAGGAGAGCGAGGACATTGCGGCCCCATTGGACAGCATTCCCGTGGACGCCTGGGGCAATGCGTTTGTCTTCAAGCGCGTGGGCAAATTCAAGTACCAGATCATCTCGGGAGGCCCGGATGGCAGCATCGGCGGGGACGACGATCTGACCAACTGAGGCGAAGGAATCAAGACGAACACCGAACATCGAGCAGCGAACGTCGTTCGCCACCCACGCGGTTTCACTCTCATCGAGATTCTGCTGGTTGTGGCGATCCTGGGCGTGATGGTGACGGTGATGTTGCCGCAGGTGATGGGGACCCTGCGCGAGCACCAGTTGCGGAGTACCACGCGCGCCGTCATTGGCGCGGGTCGCCATGCCATGAGCCTGGCCGTACTCTCGCAGCGACAGATGACGCTGGTCTATGACCTGGATACGACCACACTGACGATTCGCGCGGCGGCGCCCGCGCGTGGCGACGCGACCAATGCTGTGGCGGCGGCGGACGCCCCCGCTGCGGCACGCTCCGGCTCGGTCCTGGGGCCGGAAGGATCTGTGCCGTCAGAGCGAACAGACGGCGCCTACGCCGGTGCCGTGGCGATCGTGGACGAAGAGGTTGTCTACAAACCGCAGGGTGTCGCCTTCACCTTTATTGAGGTTGAAGGCGAGGATGGCTACCGCGCCGAAAGCGGGGTCCATACGATCGTGTATTACAGTAACGGGCGTTGTACCCCGCACACGATCGCGTTCAGCGACGAAGATGGTGCGACGGCCATCATCGAGGTCGACGCCCTCTCCTCAGCACGTGTGGTCAGGGAGTAGATCAAGATGGAAGAGAGAGGGATTAACTGTGAAAGCCTGCCAAGCCGCAGGCATGGAGCGCAAAGAGCGCATCGTATCAACTTCGGCTCCTCTAAGTTTCAGATCCAGAAATATGTCCAAACATCCTCACAAACGGCAGTTTCATAGATGACTCTTCTTTCGCGTCTTTTGCGCTCCTTCGCGGTTAATCCCTCTCCTGCCCCGCCCGGGCGGCGCCAGGGCTTTTCCCTGATTGAGGTGGTGATTGCCACGGCGATCCTGGGCGTATCGTTGGCGGTGCTGTTGACGGCGGCCAGCAAGTGTCTCCTGGTACTCTCGATCGCGACGCACTACCAGGAGGCTCAGCTTGTGCGTGGGCAGGCCGAAATGGAATTTCCCCTGATCGCCACGAATGATCTGGATGAGCTGAATGTGCCCCTCACCACAATGGACAACGGCCTCACGTTTGAGCGGATCGTGGAGGAAGAAGACGAAGACGAGGACGATCTGCATGTGATCAGGACACGGGTGGGGTGGTCCGCACGGGGCGAATCCCGCTTAGATGAGATCGTGCAATATATCTACTTCGTGGACGAGGAAAAGGATGAATAGGGGGCGTCAGCATGGCTTCACGCTGCTCGAGGTGCTCGTGGCGGTGACGATTCTCTCGATCATCACCGGGGTCACTTTGATGGCGTTCTCGGTGGTGTCGTCGGCCTGGCGGCGGGGCATGGTGTTGAGTGACAACCTGCACCACGGTGACTTTGTAATGGATCAACTGGTCATGGCGATGCGTTCGGCCTATTTCCCTGAAGGTGCGCCGAACCAGGAGACCTACGGCTTCTCGATCGAGGACAACGGCGACAATCCGAACGGCAGCGATATCATCAGCTGGGTCAAGCTGGGCTCCGCGCTGGTCGGGCGCGACAGCCGCGACCTTGAGAATCCAGAGGCCCCGCACCGGGTCGAGTTCTTTGTGGCGGAGGACGAAAGTGGCGCGCCTGCGGCGGCCGTGCGGGCCTGGAGTCTGCTGGGGCAGACTGAGGATTTTGATGCGGATGAGGTGGCGCCGCAGTTCATCGCCCGCCGCATTGTGGGATTCAACTGCCGTATGCAGGATCCCGAAGCCGACAACGAGGAGAATGAGATTGAGTGGATTGATGAGTGGGAGAACACCAATCGTCTGCCCTATGCCGTTGAGATGACCCTGTGGATGGATCCGATAGAGGTGGATGGCGACCCGATTGCGATCCAGCGAATTGTCCAGATCCCTCTGGCCCCGATCTCATGGGGCCGGAAAGCTGCGGCCGGTTCCCTTCCCAACGGCACCGCCCCGGCGCGCAAATCGCGCGCTCCCGGCCGCGCTCCGGCGGGGCAGCCGCCTGGACGGCGAGAGCGGGCGCGATCATCTGTTAGTCAGCCTGGTGCTCGCGCTACAGCCGCGCCCGGCAGGAGGCCCCCGGGCATGGAGGGGGTAGGATTATGAGCGACCCCTTTGATTCTGCCCGATCCGGATCCGCCTTGATGCTCGTGCTCTGGAGTGTGGCCCTGATGGCGGTGTTGATCGGGAGCTTCGCTTTTGACGCGCATATTGAGGGGCGGATTACCTACTACTATCGCAATCGTACCAAGGCCGACTATCTGGCGCGCTCGGGCATTGAGGTCGCGCGCATGCTGATGATCAAGCAAGCCGAGGTGGAGGACGCGGGCGAGGAGGCCGAAGGGGATGATGAGGATCGCTGGTTGGACGCCGCCAAGCGACTGCACCAGGGCCAGGACATCCGTGGGCTGATTGAACCACTGGGCGAGGGGGATATCATTCTGGACATCGTTCCCGAACCCGCCCGCCGCAACGTGAATCTTCTGAAGGAGGAGGATTGGGAGCGCATACTTGAGGTGTCGAATGTGCCGGAGCCCCGCTGGGCGGAGTTGATCGAATCGGTGCAGGACTGGCTCGACGCGGACGACGAGGCGCGCGCCGACGGGGCCGAGACCGAAGACTACTATTCAACACTGGAGTCACCCTATACGGCCAAAAACGGCCCGCTGGATACGGTCGGCGAACTTCTCCTTGTAAAGGGTTTCAGCCGGGCGATAGTATTCGGCGGTCCACTCGATGATATAGAGAATGAGAACGGTGAGCCCTTGATGGTCACAGGCATCGAGGACCTCCTCACGACCTATGGCGACGGCAAAGTGAACATCAACGCGGCGTCCGCGCGCGTTCTGATGACCTTGCCGGACGTCGATGATTTGGTGGCCGGGGCGATTATCGAGGAGCGCGAGGGGGCGCTGCTTGAAGAGGGATCCGATGAAGACACCTCGTTCAAGGATGCGGGGGATCTCATGGCGCGCGTTCCGGATTTGAATCCGGATGTAAGATCGCATGTGACGGTGGATTCGAGTATCTTCCGGATTACGAGCACAGGCCGTGTCGGCGGCGTCACGCGCCGCGTATGGTGTATTGCGGAGCATGATCGGGGACAGTTGCAGTTCCTGAGATGGCGAGAGGAGTGAGGTGGCGAGGGGACGGGTAACAGGCATCGTGCTGGATGGTGATCGGTTGGAGTGGGCCACCCTGGTTCAGTCCGGCGACCGCGTGCGGCGCGTGGACCAGGGCCTCGAGCTGCTCGCGGCGGAAGCGGCACCGGGATCGGACGCCCCCGCGATGACGCGCCAGGCCATCGTTGATCGTATCAGGGAAGCCTGTGCGGGGATGAAGGGTGACATCGCCCTGGGGTTGACATCCGATGCGACCCTTCTGCGCGTGGTCGACCTGCCTGCGGTTGACGCAGAAGAGCTGACCGAAATGGCGGCACTGCAGGCTGATAAATTTTCACCCTTTCCGATTGAGGTCATGGCGGTCTCGCACGAAGTGCTGGCCCGCAGTGAGGATGGATGCCGCGTGTTGGTCGCGGCGGCACGTGACGACGCCGTCGAGGCACAGGGCGGGTTGCTGGTGGAGGCCGGTGTGCGGCCGACGGTGATTGACAGCAGCGCACTGGGGTGGTGGCGCTTGCTCAAGGAGAGTGGATCGGTTCCGTCCGAAGGCCGTGCGGCGCTGGTGCTGATGTCGGGTGATCGGGCCGACTTGATCGTGGTTCAGGACGCGATTCCTTTGGTCTTCCGAACGATTGACGTTGAGCCTGGCGGCGCGGCAGCGTCTGTGGCGGCCGACATCGGACAGGCCCTGAACCATACGCTGATTTCGATGGAACTCGAGCATGGCAGCCAGTCCTGTAGCGTGGGGCTGTGGGCCTACGAGGAGCAGCTGCAACCGCTCGCGGCGGCCCTGACCGGGAGTGGTTCCTGGGAGGTGTCGGCCCACACGCTGGACGGTCTGCCACCGCTCTGTGAGGGTATCGCACGGCGGCTGCTGAGTGACGGCGGGATTGACCTGACCCCGCAGACCTGGCTCGATGCCGACGCGGCGCGACGCACTCGCCGACTTGTGCTCGGCGGTCTGGGTAGCGTGTTGGGGGTGTGGCTGCTCTGTGTACTGGGTATGGTCGGTCTGTTTGGGTGGCGCAGCAGGACGATCAATCGGATCAGGGCCGAGCGAGCGCGTTGGGAACAGCCCGCCATGGAGGTGCGTGAACTGCGACGGCGTGTTCTCACGATTGATCGCTACACCGATACATCGCATTCATCCCTGGAGTGTCTGCGTGAGGTGAGTGGCCTCCAGCCTGAGGGCATTGACCTGGTCTCCTTTAGCTACACCAAGGGCGACGCGATTCGCGTGGTGGGGCAGGCCGAGGAGCGGACCCTGATCTATTCCTTTAAGGAGGCTCTAGATGCCTCCGGCTTCTTCCCGCTGATTGAACTCGGCTCCCATAGCCAGGACCGCAGGGGCCAGCACTGGAACTTTGAAATGACGCTACGATTGTCCGAGGGTGACGACGAGGAGGGCGAATCATCATGAGAGTCTCCTCCCGTGAACTGACGCTGGGCCTGATCACCCTCACCGCCGCGCTCTTCGGGGGTACACTGCTGCTGGCCCGGTCGCATCTGGAGGAGTGGCAGCAGCTACAAATTGAGCAAGAGCGCTTGCAACGTGAGACGGCAATCGACCGCAAGATAGTTGAGAAGCGCGACCACTGGGAGAAGCGTTTTACCAATCTGAGTGCGGCGATGCCGCAGTACTCAGAGGAACAGAAGACCGACATTCTGTGGCTCTCGACGATCGATTCGGTGGCGCGCCAGCACGGCTTCCAGATCCGACGTATTGAAGCGGGCAAGGAGCGGCAGCAAGGCGACGTCTATGAGCTGCCGATTGACTGTACCGATTGGGAGGGCAGCCTCGACTCGTTGGTCCATTTCCTGTTTGATTTGCAGTCGCGCGGTGCTATGCTCGACGTGCGTTTTCTGTTTATCAAGCCGAAGGCCGCCAAGGTGTTGCGGGGCCGCTTTTCCCTCTCCTGTGCCTATACGCGAGGGGAAGCCGATGCCGCAGCGGTCGTGAGTCCGGAGTCACCATGAGTAAAGCCTGGAAGACCAGCTATCGGAGTGTCGTGTTGCGTGGGGTGATCTTGGCGATACTCCTGTTTCTGCCGGGTGGTGCTGTGCGTGGCCAGCGCGGCGAGCGCGGTGAGCCGGATGCCGACGACGTGCTCTACAGTCTTAAGTTCAACTCTGCGCCACTGGATATTGTTCTGGATGACTACAGCGAGAAGACCGGCCGCACGCTGCTGGTGGGACCCAAGGTTCCCAAAAACATGATTACCCTGCGCAGCCAGGGCGGCCTGGTGCTGGAGGAGTATCTACATGCCGTCGAGGCCGTGCTGGCCATGCACGGGATCGGACTGGTCAAGGTCGGCGACCGGTTTGTCAAGATCGTGCCCATCGCCGAGGCGCGCCAGGAGTCGATGGCGATTGGCGAACAGCGCTTCGAGGCCATTCTGGATGACGAGGGTCAGCCTATCACCAACGCGATCGGCCAGATCGTGCAAAGATATGTCGGTCTCGATGAGACCGATGAGCTGGTCAGCCAGTTAATCACCCTCAAACATATCGCGCTGACTGATGCCAAGGCGGCCGTGGAGCCCATCAAGCATCCCTACGGCCAGATCCACATGTTTGAGAGCATGAACAGTCTGCTGGTCACCGATTCAGCCTCGAACATCAATCGGATCATGAAGATTCTGGAGTATATTGATCAGCCCATCGAGGCGCGTGAGGAGCCCCACATCATTGCGATTCGGCACAGCAAGGCCAGTGAGATCAAGCAGAAGTTGGAGGAGCTGATCGCCGATTCGGATGAGGCCGCGCGCAAGCCGGTCGCCGTGCGCAAGACCTCCGGGAGCCCCGGCACGGTGCTGCGGACGCCGCCAGGCGTCATTCGCGCCCGGCTCTCACCATCTCCCGAGCCGACCCCCGAGGTGATGGATGAGATCGTGGAGCAGGCCGAGCGTGGCATCATTCGAGGCAAGGTCAAGATCGTGGCGGATGATCGCACCAATATCCTGATCATCATTACGCGCCCCGAGAACATGAAGTATTTTGAAAAGATCGTCGAGGTCCTGGATGTCGAGACCTCCCCGGATGTCGTCGTGCGCGTGATCCGGCTGGAATTTGCCGACGCCAAGGACATCGCCACCATGCTGAATGACCTGATTGGTGCGGCGACCAAGGAAGAGGTTCCCGCTGGTGCCCAGGCACCGGTGGCGGGCGGCGGCAGTACGGCCCTGCGCGAGGTGAAGACAGAGGTCCCGGTTGCGGCCGCATCCCCGGCGGCCTCGAAAGTAGGCCAGCTCTCCAAGGACAACATTAAGATCCTGGCGGATGAACGCACGAATGCGCTGATTATCATGGCGAGCAAGGCGGATGTGACCACACTCGAAGCCATCATCGGTGATATGGACATGATGCTCTCGCAGGTCCTCGTGGAGGCCGTGGTGCTGGAGGTCAACCTCGACGACACGTTTGAAACGGGGTTCGACTGGCTACAGCGCTCCATTATCTCATACAACGAGGACGGCCTCGGACGCCGAACGCCGATTGCCTCGTTTGCCGGTTCCGGTGGGGGCGGGGATATGGCCCCCAGCGACAGTTTGGCCTTCAACGAAGTCGGGAAATTCCCCAGCGATCCAATGGCTGGTCTGACCTACTATCTCACGTTCTTTGATCTCAATCTGGACACCGTGTTGCGGCTCGTTTCGACCGACTCGCGCACCCAGATCCTCTCCTCGCCGGTTATTTTGACTACGGACAACAAGGATGCATCGATCGATGTTTCGACCGAGCGCTACTTCTATAAGGGCAAGAAGTATGTCGGCGGCGGTGACAACCCCTTCTATGAGGATGACGTGGAGACTAAGAAGGTGGGCATCAGCCTGACCGTCACCCCGCGCATCAATGCCAAAAAGTTCGTGGTGATGGAGATCACCCAGCAGATCGACAATGTCTCTGGAGTTCAGAGCATCAATGGCACCGATTGGCCGATTGTGACCACCCGCAAGCTGGAGGCCGACATCGCCGTGAGCAGCGGCGAGACCATTGTGCTGGGAGGGCTTGTTCTCAATCAAACCGTCAATACCGAGAGTGGGGTACCTTTCATCAGCAGCATCCCCATCCTGGGTCGATTGTTCAAGTCGAAGCGCGATGAAAAGACACGCAACGAGGTGATCGTCTTCATCACGCCCTACGTCATGAATACGCCTGAGGAGATCACGGAGGACGCCAAGCGGCGTGCTGGGGCGGTCCACACGAAGGACATGTGGGAACGGGGATGGTCCAACAGCAAGCTGGCGGCACCTACCAATGCGGATCGTAAGGCCGCGGTGGCCGAAGCCCGTGAAGCCAAGCGGCTCCGCAAAGAGGCTGAAAGGGATGCACGGCGGCAGGCCCAAGAGCGTCCCCCCAAGGATCTGAGCGGTCTGCATCCTGAGATTGCGGAATTCGTGTCACGGGAGAATGAACGCTGGGACGAGGTTCTGGATAAAGTGGACCGCGAGATTGAGCAGGAGGCGGTCGCCCCGCAGTGATACCAAAAATAGCTTCCCTTGGGTGTTGACACTGATCGGAAGCTTCCTGTATCTTCTCCGTTCTTTTGTGGGGAAGGATTTTGGATATGAAAAGTTTTGTGGCAAAAGACCCTGGTGCGGACCGTGCATGGCTGCTCGTAGATGCAGCCGACCAGCCGCTCGGCCGGGTCGCCGTTAAGATTGCAGACGCCCTGCGAGGCAAGAACAAGCCGACCTTTACACCGCACGTGGATACGGGTGATTTCGTTGTGGTTGTCAACGCCGAGAAGGTGAAACTGACCGGTAACAAGGACGATCAGAAGATCTATCATCGCTATTCCGGCTGGCGCAGCGGTCTCAAAGAGACCAAGGCCTCCGTGATGCGTGAGCGTCACCCCGATCGCATGATCCGCCTGGCCGTGAATGGCATGATGCCGACGAATACACTCAACCGTCGTGCCATCCGGCGCTTGAAAATCTACGCGGGTGGCGAGCATCCGCACGAAGCACAGAACCCGCAAAAAGTTGACTGGTTCTCAGAATCATAAGCACTAAGTCTCAGGAGTAGCACGTGGCCGAGCAGACACAGACAAGCGCAGCAACAGGTCGCCGCAAAACGGCAGTCGCCCGGGCCCACTTGGTCCCTGGTAGTGGAACGTGGAAGGTCAACAAGCGCGAGCTGAAGGATTACTTCCCCAGCGGAGCCATGCGCACGTTCATTGAACAGCCGCTCCAGATCACGAACACGGTTGATAAGTACGATATCGTAGCCCGCCTGAGCGGTGGTGGTGTGTCCGGCCAAGCCGGTGCACTGCGTCACGCCTTGGCCCGTGCGCTGGCGACGGATGACCCGTCCCTGCGTGAAGTGCTCAAGAACAGCGGGTGTCTCACGCGCGATGCGCGTATGAAAGAGCGTAAGAAGCCTGGTCAGCCGGGTGCGCGTAAGCGCTTCCAGTTCTCCAAGCGCTAAGCGGTTCTTTTTGCGATATCCCTGCCCCGGCTCCTATCCGGATCGACGGTCGGTGTGTCTCCGGAGCCGGTCTGGGTGTTATAAATATGGGTTTACTACAGAAACTGGCGCGTAAGATTGTCGGCAAATCGTCGAAATCTGATCGCGCTGTCCCCGCGTCCGTCTCCTCCCAACCGGCGGGTAAGCCCGCCGGAGAGCAGCGGTCACGCCGCTCAAGCAGCAGTCAGAGCTCCCGTCGTGGTCACCCCCCCCGGCGTGAGCAGAGCAGCGATAGCTGGGCTCCTGGAGAGCCGGGATCGGCGGAGCGACCGGCCCGATCCGAAAAGTCGGGACGCCCCGATCGCGGCCCCCGTCCACCGCGCCGTGATCGTCCGTCGCGTGATGGCCGCCCGAACCGCTCTGGCCCGCCGCCGCGCCAGCGTGATCGCGGACCAGAGCGGGGCGGCAGCCACACCGATATTCCTCGCCCCGAAGCGCTCGACGCCACGCCGTGGGATGCGGCCTCATTTCAGGTCACGCCAGAGGAGGGTAAGGTCCGATTTCACGATGTGGACCTGCCCGCGCCACTGATGCGCGCGATTCAGGAGTTGGGCTTTGAGTACTGCACCCCGATTCAGGCCGAGGTATTAACCAAAGCGACCCACAGCCAGAACATCAGTGGGCGTGCCCAGACTGGAACGGGAAAAACCGCGGCCTTCCTTATCACTCTCATGGCTGACTTCTTGCATAAACCGATCGAGGGCGAGCGCCGCAACGGGACTCCCCGCGCCTTGGTGATTGCCCCGACGCGCGAATTGGTGCTCCAGATCGCTAAGGATGCTTCCGCACTGGGCAAATACAGCGGTATCCGCTGCGAGGCCGTCTATGGCGGCATGGACTATGACAAGCAGCGCCGCCAGCTCGATGCAGGTCCCGTCGATATTATCGCCGCCACGCCGGGACGCCTGCTGGACTATGCCTCCAAGGGCGTGGTCAACTTGCGCTCGGTTGAGGTCCTTGTGATCGATGAAGCCGATCGTATGCTCGATATGGGCTTCATTCCGGATGTGCGTCGTATTATTGGCCAAACCCCTCGCAAAGAGCAGCGTCGGACCCTGTTGTTCAGCGCGACCCTGACAGATGACGTCCGGCGCCTGGCCACGCAGTGGATGACGGATCCGGTTGAGATTGAAATCGAACCCGAACAGGTCACGACGGACACCGTCGAGCAGATCGTCTACAGCGTCACCACGCGCGATAAGTTTCCGCTATTGATGAACCTGCTCAAGGATCCCGCTTTTAAGCGCGTGCTGATCTTCGGTAACCGCCGCGACCGCACCAAGCGCCTCTCCGAACGGCTGCGTCGTGAGCGCATCTCCTGTGACCTCCTTTCTGGCGCGGTGGAGCAGCGCCGTCGCCTCAGTATTCTGGAGGATTTCCGTAGTGGTCGCACACGGGTGGTGGTGGCCACCGATGTCGCGGGTCGGGGCATTCATATCGATGACATTACGCACGTGATCAACTACGAGTTCCCCTACGAGCCGGAGGACTACGTCCACCGTATCGGTCGCACCGGGCGCGTTGGGACCGAGGGTGTCGCGATCTCCTTCGCCTGTGAGGATGAGTCCTTTATCATCCCGGATATCGAGGCGTATATCGGCCGCACGCTCCCTTGTCGCGTGCCGGACGAGGCTCTCCTCCCTCCCCGCCAGGAACAGCGAGCCTGAGGCCTCGCCGTCGGTTTCGACGGCGCGCTTCACTCCTTTTTGCTAGCCTTTCCCCTTTTGATAGGGGATAGTTCTGGTTTTGCCGTTTTTGGGACCCTAAATGGATTTGGGTATGCCGAACGCATGGATAGAAATAGAGGGTGGTGTCACGAGCCCGGCCGGGTTTCAGGCCGGAGCCGTGAACTGTGGCATTCGGAGTAAGAAACCGGATGTCGCGCTGTTGCTCTCGGACCGGGATGCCGCTCTGGCTGGTGCGTTTACGTCCAACCGGCTGGCGGCAGCCCCGGTGGCGCTCTGCCGTGAGCGGGTGGCGCGGGGCCAGGCGCGGGCCATCATCGTGAACAGTGGCAATGCCAATGCGGCGACCGGTGCCCAGGGCATCGTGGATGCCGAGCGCATGGCGGCACTGACGGCGGACGCGTTGGGCCTCTCCGCCGCATCGGTCTGTGTCTGCTCAACCGGCACGATTGGGGTGACGCTCCCGATGGCCCGACTCGAGAGCGGTATCCGGGCGGTGGTGTCGCAGCTTTCCTCCGACGGCGGGCCTGCGGCGGCACGGGCCATCATGACCACGGACTTGGTGCCCAAAGAGATTGCGCTCGAGCTGACCATAGAGGGGAAGCCCGTTCGGATTGGCGGCATGGCCAAGGGATCGGGGATGATCGACCCCAACCTGGCCACCATGCTGGCCTATCTGACCACGGATGCCGCGGTGGAGAGCGCCGCTCTGCAGGCTTGCCTGCTGGAAGCCGTACAGGACAGCTTTAACCGGATCACAGTTGACGGCGACGAAAGTACGAACGACACAGTGCTCTTCATGGCCAACGGGGCCGCAGGAAACAGCCCTTTGCAACCGGGACATGCCGAGTGGGACTGCTTTGTTCAGGCCGTGCGCGAGGTGTGCGGCCGGCTGGCGCGGATGATCGTGAAGGACGGCGAGGGAGCCACCAAGTATGTCACCGTCACGGTCCAAGGCGGCGCCTCGGACGGTGAGGCGCGGCAGGCGGCGCGGGCCATTGCCAATTCCTTGCTGGTCAAGACCTCCTGGTATGGCTGCGATCCCAACTGGGGGCGGGTCTACGATGTGGTCGGCTATTGCGGTGTGAGCGTTGATCCGAACGCCCTCGAAATCAAGTTGGACGACCACTTTGCCGTTCGCAACGGCACGGTCTCGACCGCGACCGATCTCAAGTCGTTGCAGGCCGTGCTCCGGCAGGATGAATTTACGCTGCTCGTGGATCTCCATGTCGGAGATGGAACCGACACGGTTTACACCTGTGACTGTTCTCCTGAATATGTACGGATCAACTCGGAGTACACCACTTGATGGTCCAGGAAGCCACACAGAAGGCGCGCGTATTGCTCGAGGCCCTGCCTTATATCCAGGCCTTCCGGGATGCCTGGGTTGTGGTCAAGTTTGGGGGCAGTGCGATGGAGGACCCTGCCACGATCGAGGGGGTGCTACAGGATATTGTCTTTCTGGAGTGTGTCGGCATTCGGCCCATTATCGTACACGGCGGTGGCAAGGCTATCTCGCGCGGGATGAAGCAGCACGGCATCGAAGCCCGTTTCATCCACGGCCTGCGGGTGACGTGTGAGAAGACAATTGAGATTGTGGAACGGGTGATGAAGGAGGAGATCAATCCGCACATTGTGGCGACGATTAATCGGCTAGGCGGTCGCGCCGTGGCCCTCCATGGTGACGAAATTTTGCGCGTGGTTAAGAAACAGCATGTGGATCCATCGAGCGGAGAGATGACTGACTGGGGCTTTGTCGGTGAACCGGGCGAGGTGCTCGCCGGACCGATCCGGGCGCTGGTCGATCAGAACATCATTCCGGTAATCACGCCACTGGGGGTGGGGCCTGATGGTAAGGTGCACAACGTGAACGCGGATGTGGCCGCGGCGGCTATCGCGAAGGCGCTGCCGGCGCGTAAGCTCGTCTTTCTCTCGGACGTGCCCGGACTACTGCGCGATCAGGACGATCCTGACACCCTTTTTGAGACGCTGAAGGCCTCTGAGCTGGAGTCGCTGATCGAACAGGGCGTGATCGATGGCGGCATGCTGCCGAAGTGTTTGAGCGGTGTGGAGGCGCTGCACGCCGGCGTTCGCAAGGTACATATGGTCGATGGGCGAGTACAGCATTCGCTTCTCCTGGAAATTTTTACGCAACAAGGTATCGGAACCGAGATAGTCTCTACAGAGTAGGACGAGGGAAGGACACAGGGAGAGAGTCATGAGCAAGACCGAAGAGATCAAGACACTATTCAACGAGTATGTCATGCCGACCTATAGCCCCAAACTGGTGCTGGAGAAGGGCCGCGGCACCAAGGTGTGGGATACGGATGGGAAGGTCTACCTGGACTTCACGGCCGGCATCTCAGTCAATAACGTGGGCCACTGCCATCCTCGGGTTGTGGACGCGATTCAGCGCCAGGCCGCTGACCTGATGCATGTTTCGAATCATCACTACACCGAGAACCAGGCCCGGCTGGCGTGGCGTCTCTCCCGTCTCTCGCTGGACGGCAAGGTGTTCTTCTGCAACTCAGGAGCCGAGGCCAACGAAGGGCTGATCAAGCTGGCGCGCCTGTGGGGCCACGAGTCCGAGAAGTTTGAGGTTATCTCCATGACCGGCTCGTTCCACGGCCGCACGCTCGCCACCCTAGCCGCCACCGGCCAGGAGAAGGTGCAGGAAGGCTTTGAGCCGATGCCGGAGGGTTTCTACCCGGCCGATTTCAACGACCTGGACTGCGTCCGTGCCATGATCACCGACAATACCGTCGCCGTGCTGGTCGAAGCGATCCAGGGCGAAGGGGGCGTCGTCCCCGCCGAAGAGGCCTTCTTCAAAGGCATTCGTGAGCTCTGCGACGAACACAACCTGCTGATGCTTTGTGACGAAGTGCAGTGCGGCATGGGCCGTACCGGAAGCTGGTTTGGTTACCAGGCCTACGGCGTGACGCCGGATGCCATCTCGGTTGCCAAGGCTCTGGGCAGTGGCTACCCGATCGGTGCCGTCGTGGCCGGTCCCAAGTTGGCCGACGTCTTTTCGCCTGGTAAACATGCCTCCACCTTCGGCGGTAATCCGCTGGCCTGCGCCGCTGGCTTGGCGACACTGGACGTGATTGAGGATGAGGATCTCGTGGCTAAGGCCTCCCGCTCGGGGGCTAAATTCCAGGCTGCGTTGGAAGAACTGGTCGGACGTTATGAGCATGTCAGCGGTGTCCGTGGCCGCGGGTTGATGCTCGGGCTGGTCTTGGATCAGGATGCCGTTGAGGTGACCGATTGCCTACGGGATATGGGGCTGCTCACGCTCCCCACTGCGGGTAATGTCATTCGCTTACTCCCGCCGCTGAACGTCAAGGACGGCGAGCTTGAAGAGGCGATTGAGATGATCGACGAGGCGCTCGAGATCTGGCACGACGATCTCAACGCCGCCGCCGAGGCCGTGGCCGAAGCCGCTGGCACTCTGGCAGAGGCACTCGTTGAGGATACAGCCGAGGGTGGGGGCGAAAGTGATGAGGCCATCGAGGAAGAGGCTGAAGAAGCGGTCGGCGTGACAGACGAGGACTAGCGGAGCTCGCAAACGGTATGGGTGGCATCATGAAGCTGGCAGAGCTGGAAGGCAAAAGGATTGGTCTGTGCGTATCCGGGGGGCTGGATAGCCGCACCGTGGCGCGCAAACTCAAGGATAGTGGAGCCGATGTTCTCTGCTTCACGGCCGATCTGGCCCAGCCGGATGAATCCGACATCGCCGATGTGGTGGGCAAGATGGCTCCATGCGGTGTCGAGACCGTTGTGGTAGACCTCAAGGGGCCCATGGCAGAAGCCTGCTTCGAGATGATCAAAGCACAGGCCATGTACGATGGTGGCTACTGGAATTCGACCGGTATTGCACGGGCCGTGACGGTCAAAGGCCTGGTGTCTGAAATGCAGCAAGCTGGCTGTAGTGTCCTGGCGCACGGGGCGACTGGGCGAGGCAATGACCAGGTCCGTTTCGAACGCTATACCAATGTGCTCGCGCCCGAGATGGAGGTTTATGCGCCCTGGCGTGATCCCACGCTGCTCGATGAGTTCCCCGGTCGCCTTGAAATGGCTGAGTACCTGAAAGGGCATGGCATCGAAGCCTTTCCCGGCGGCAAGAAGCGCTACTCCACAGACGGCAACCTGGCCGGCCTCTCGCACGAGGCGGAAGACCTGGAGAGTCTGGAGACACCCGAAACGATTGTAACGCCTACGATGGGCGTCTGGCCTGAGCAGGCACCCGACCAGCCTGAGACCGTTGAAGTGCGATTCGAGAAGGGGCGCGCCGTCGCGTTGAACGGTGTCTGCCTGGAGCCGCTGGCGTTGATGCAGGAGGCCAACCGTGTGGGTGGCCGCAACGGCATCGGGTTCAAGAACGCTCTTGAGAACCGGATCATCGGCACCAAGAGCCGTGGCGTGTACGAGGCCCCCGGCATGGAGCTGATCGGGCGCACCTTGGCGATGGTTTACCAGGCCACCCTCGAGCGGCGTGCGCTGGGCCTTTTCCAGTCGCTCTCCAAACTCGTCGCCGACCAAGTCTACGACGGTCGCTATTTCGATCCCTCAACCAGCGCCGCCCTGGCGGCGATTGATGTCTTGGCGGCGTCGGCCACGGGGACGGTCGTCGTGTCGCTTTACAAGGGCAACCTCTTCTTCAACAGCCTGACAGCTTGTCCCGCATCGCTCTACAACGAAGCCGACGCCTCGATGGAAGCGAGCGACGGTTTAAACCCCGTTAGCTCGCAAGGCTACGTCGAGATTCAGAGTGTGGAAGCGCGTGCCCTGGCGCGTGCCAACCAGATCCGACGCTAAGCCTGCGCCCGCCGCAGCGCATCCAAGATTTGCTTGCTCCCCCCGCCATTCCGCGCTACATTTCTGCCCTTCCACGCGCTCGGGTGGCGGAATGGCAGACGCGCTAGGTTGAGGGCCTAGTGACCTTTTTTGGTCGTGGGAGTTCGAGTCTCCCCCCGAGCACCATCCTTCGCTCTGCGGTCTGCGACCTTGAGCTACGGATGGCAGGCCATCCGTGGGCGGATCAACGGATCAACACCATTGAGTGATGAATTCCAGTGATTCCTGTAGCGTTGGCCGTCCCCGGCCAACTGTTGGCCGGCGGGATCAACTCCATTAAGTGGGGCAAGCGCAAGCAGCGCGCGGAGTCAGCCAAAGGCATAGTACCTCACAAACTCGTGAGGGAAGGCCCGAACCGGATATTCTTCTCATCGTCGCGTGTTCGGGGCAGAGCGGTGCAGGCTTCTCACCATTTCCGTGCTTTCCGTGACTTCCGCGGTGGTAAATCCCCTACACTGTAGAATCCTCCTTCGGCACTGGGTTGACGCCGCGTGTTGGGGATGTATAGTCCTGTAGAGAGGGCCGTGAACAACACAGCAGTATGGTCGGCAGCAGCTGTCATGAGGGGCCTCAGTAAGTGGAGCAGCGCATATGGAGATGGTTCTTAGTGATGTTGAAGTGCGGGTGCTGGGGTGTCTGATTGAGAAATCGATGTCGACGCCCGAGTATTACCCGTTGACTCTCCATGCCCTGACGGCGGCGTGCAACCAGAAATCGAATCGTGCACCTGTCATGGCGCTCGATGAGGCGATGGTGACGTCGGCCCTCAACACCCTCCGCTACACGCACCACGTGGTCTGTCAAGTGGCCACCGCCGGCAGTCGCGTCCCCAAGTTTTCGCACGACGTTGTAAACAAGCTCCCCCTCACCGATCTCGACCTGACGCTGATGTGCGAGTTGATGCTGCGCGGCCCACAGACGGCCGGCGAATTACGAACGCATGCGCGACGGCTGCGTGAGATCGAAAGTGTGGCCGCCGTCACCGACGCTATGGGCTGTCTGGCCGCTCTGGAGCCGGACCCGATGGTGATACGGCTCCCGCCAGGTGAGGGGCACCGTGAACCCCGCTATGCCCATCTCCTCAGCGGCGAGGTCGAGGTAGACATCGTAGAGAGGCCTGCCGTCACCCCACGGGCGACACCTGTGCGCGATGAACGTGTGGCTGCACTGGAGGCGAAGGTAGAGCTGTTGCAGGCCGATGTGCAGGGCCTACGTGAGGCGCTCGATCTGTTCCGGACGCAATTTGAATAGGCGATCGGGGTCTGCCACTCTGACTCCACCCTTCGCAATATGGCATCCTCCCCATGCGGCCCCGGACGTCCAGGGCCCTCCGTCCCACGGAAGACCGTTGGATTCCATCACGGGGGGACGCGCTCTGTCGCGTCCGGCTACGCATTGGATGCCATACTGAGAACTGCTGCACTCTCCCCCCTTTCCCGTTGCGTGATCGGTGTGTCTGTTGGTAACGTGGGGTGACGGATGTGGCTATGAGCAGAGAGCAGAAAATAGGGGTGTTGGGTGGGTCGTTTAACCCGATCCATACGGGCCACATGATTTTGGCCCAGAGCGCGCTGGAGCGCTATGAGCTGGACCGGGTGCTCTTTGTGCCGTGTGCCTCTCCTCCCCACAAGGATCCCGCCCGCCTGGCACCGGGCCGGGTGCGCATGGAGATGATCGAGGCGGTGCTGGAGAGCGATCCCCGTTTCGAAAGCTCACGCGTGGAACTCGATCGCGGCGGAACGTCGTATGCGGTGGACACGATCACTCAGCTCACGGAGGCGTACCCGGACGCTCAACTCTACTTTATTATCGGGGATGACTCGCTGCCAGAGCTGCATCTCTGGCACCGTATCTATGAGTTGCTGCCGCTCTGTACCTTTGTGACGTTTGCACGTCACCAGCAGGCTCTGGTCCCTCCGGAGTCGCTTCAGCTCGATCCGCCCTGGCCGGAGCGGTTGCTGCAGAACATGACCTTGGCGCGCCGAATTGAGATATCCTCGTCGGATATTCGCTACCGAATTGCAGAAGGAATGAGTATTCGCTATCTCGTTCCCGATGTAATTGATATGTATATAGCCGAGCACAACCTTTACCTGGGAGAGAGCTGATGGCGACAACGCCGCAAGAGAATACCCCCGATGGCCGCGCATTGGCCGACCGAGCCGCCGAGATGTTGAGTGAGAAGCAGGCCGTCGAGCTACTTCTGATTGAGGCGTACGGGCACTCGACCCTGACCAATTACATCCTCCTGGCCAACGGCAATAGTCCGCCCCACCTGAAAGCACTGCTGACCGATCTTCAGCATAGGCTGAAGCAGGAGGGGGTGCACGCCTACCGCAAGAGTGGAACGCCCGAGTCAGGCTGGATGGTGCTCGACTACGTCGATGTCATCATCCATATATTCTCGCCGGAAGCGCGGGCCTACTACGCGTTAGAGGATCTGTGGCCTGAGGCACCCCGCCAGGCTCTCTGAGTTCGGCCTCGGTGTAGCTCGCATCCATTCCCTGCAGGGCGAGCAGCTCGGAGGCCAGTGCATCGAGTGACAGCGGCTCATCCGCCGTGGCGGGCAGCGTGGTGCCGCCGCCCTCAGATCCCATGGCCTCCTCGGTGAGCATCATCAGAATCGTACTCAGCTGGGCTTGTCCGTCGAAAGGATCGGGGGTGGGCCGCATCCACCATCCACCCATAGCGATCAGGCACAACGCGGCGGCGGCCAGGCCGGAGATCGGCCGCAGCCAGAGAGTCAGGGGCCTCTTGCGGGCGGCTTCCCTGGCGCGGAGGCGTGCCTCGCGCCGAATATTCACCATGGTTACTTCGGACGGGGTGCCGGTGGCAAGGGCCCCGTGCGCGGCTGCGGTGATGGCTTCTGTGCTGTCGCGCCAAGCCCGGCAGTGGTCACAGGCCTTCAGGTGCGTTTGCAGGCGCCCGTGGCGTCGCGGGGAGAGTTCCCCTGTCCTGTCCAGCAGTGTCCATCGCTCTATGGTTTTGCATCTCATGGTGTCTCTCGTTGGTTCTCAAATTCAGCCCGCAACAGCGGGCGCAGCTTGGTGAGGGCGTACTGCATGCGCGCCAAGGCGGTATTAATGGACACCTTTTGGGTCACGGCAATCTCCCTGAAGCTCATACCGGCCTGTACACGCATCAAAAACACCTCCTTCTGTTCTCCCGGCAGGCTCTCCACGGCAAGCGCCACGGCGCTGATGTCGTCACGCGTGGCCGCCCGGCCCAAAGGGCCCGGCGCTCGGTCGGCCAGCTCGATGAGGGGCGATCCATCCTCTTCGTGCCGTGCGTCGAGACTGACTCCGGGGCGCTGTCGCCTATGGCGATCAATCACCAGATTGCGTGCGATTCGCACGAGCCAGCCCATAAAATTCTTCTGTCGATAGCTCGCCAGGCCGCGGATGGCGCGAAACCAGGTCTCCTGGAAGATATCGTCCGCATCTCCCTTCCCCTCGGTCATGTTCAGTATGAACCCGAAGAGGGGTCGACGATACTTCTCAACCAGCGTGGACAGCGATTCGACATCACCTTCACGGTACTGCGCAATCAGCCGGCGATCTTCGCTGTCCATCGTCCTCCGCCCCTTCAACGCACCATGGCTCCCATTTATTGCCTGGAAATGTTCATTTTTCCGGGCGCGGGTCTCTGATCTCCCGTCTACTGAAGCCGCTCAACGAGGGTACCCAGCCAGTTATGGCCCAGGTCGATACTGACGATCAGACCCTCCGTGAAGAGCCCCACATAGCGCTCCAGGGTCGCCGAGGTGACCACGACGCTCCAGAGGCCTACCCCCATCGTGTTGAGGCTGTAGATGAACGTATAGGAGAAGAGGTGGCCACAGGCTTGAATGTCGGTCTGGCGTTGCATCAGGGTACTGATCGTAAAGGTGAAATGGAATCCCCAGGTGAAGCCAATCATCCCCATCCACCAGAGATGAAAGCGCTCGACCTCATAGAAGAGCCCTAAAATAGCGAAGAGGGCGATAGTGAGCATGGTGTAGAGCGGGAAGAAATAGGGCGCCAGTGTGATCAGAAAGTTGGTCTTGGACAGCGTAACGCTGCCGCTGTCGCCCGCCACCCGCAGGTTGGAGACGCGTGCGCCCATCATCCAGCCCCAGAGGGCATGGGTCAGCTCATGGGCCAGAATATAGGTGCGCACCGGTCGGGGCATGACGACGTAGAGGATCAGCCAGAAGAGCAATCCTCCGAGCAGCCACCACGCATCGGGCGGCATGCCTGCGGGCTGGATTTCGCGTAGCAGATGATACAGCGCCATGCTGGCCGCCGCACAGACGGGCAGGAGGAGCAGTCCTATTGCAAATCTGAGGATCCGTATCCACATGGTGGAATGCTACATGAATGAGGTGACAGTCACAATCGAACAAGAAGAAAGGCGCCCCGAGGGGCGCCTTCCAACAAACATACGCAGAGCCGCTTTACGCCGGCGAAGACCGCTTCAGGAACAGCCCATCGAGTTTCCGCAGTTGTAGCAGCGGTAGCAGGCCCCGTTACGGACCGTGATGGACCCGCAGTTATCGCAGGCTGGGGCATCCGTCATGATCCCTTCGAACTGCTTGTCCACGCGGTCGGCCCCAACCTCTGTCTTGGCGGCCGGAGCGGCGCTGACGGGCTCCGCTGTGACGCTCTCGCTCTCCTGTGTCGCCAGACGATTCATACCGGCCGCGCGCCCATTGGGGAACGTAACCGAGAGCCAGCGGAAGATGTAGTCGACGATCGATTTCGCAATCGGAATGTCCGGGTTCTTCGTGAATCCGCTCGGCTCGAAGCGACTGTGCGCGAACTTCTGGCAGAGCTCCTGCACCGGTACGCCGTACTGTAGGCAGAGCGAGATGGCCGTACCAAAGGCGTCCATCGTGCCTCCCACCGTGCTGCCCTCCTTGGCCATGGTGATGAACATTTCGCCCGGTCCACCGTCTTCATACATGCCCACCGTCAGATAGCCCTCATGCCCCGCGACCTCGAATTTGTGTGTGATCGACTGGCGCGTGGGGGGCATACGGCGTCGGAACGGCTTACGCATGGCGGCGGTGAGGCGCTCGTCAGAGATGTCCTCCTTGCTGGCTACCACCTTGCCGCCGCTGCTCCGGCTGGTGCTGAGCGGCTGCATGCGCTTGGAGCCGTCACGGTAGATCGCGACCGCCTTGAGGCCCATCTTCCATCCCTCAATGTAGGTCTGGAGAATTTCGCTGATCGACGTTTCGGTCGGCACGTTGACCGTCTTACTGATCGCCCCGGATAGGAAGGGCTGTACGGCGGCCATCATCCGTAGGTGGGCCTTGTAGGAGATGTAGCGCGTCCCGTTCTTGGGGCGGAAGGCGCAGTCGAACACCTCAATATGCTCGGGCAACAGGCCGGGGGCTCCTTCAATGGTCTCCTCTGCGTCCACGTATGTGGTGATGGAATCGATCTGTTCGGGGGTATACCCCAGCCGCTTGAGGGCCGGGACAAGGGTGCCGTTGACAATCTTCATCATGCCGCCGCCAGCGAGCTGCTTATACTTGATCAGGGCGATGTCCGGCTCAACACCGGTCGTATCGCAATCCATCATGAACCCAATCGTTCCGGTGGGGGCCAATACGGTAACCTGGGAGTTGCGGAAGCCATGCTTGCCTGCCTGCTCTACCACGGTGTCCCACACCTTGCCCGCTTCGGCTACCATGTCACCTGGGGCGAGCTCGGCATCAATGGATTGCACGGCATCGCGGTGCATCTTCATGACATCAAGCATGGGCTCTTTGTTAACCGCATGGCCCTCAAAGGGGCCTTGAACCTTGGCCAGCTCCTGCGAGGTACGGTAGGCGCAGCCGGTCATAAGGGCGGTGATGGCGCCCGCATAGGAGCGGCCCTCATCACTGTCGTAGGGGAAGCCCATACGCATGATCAAGGCACCCAGGTTTGCATAACCGAGACCAAGTGGACGGAAGTCGTGCGAGTTGGCTGCGATCTCATCGGTCGGATAGCTGGCGCGGTCGACCAGAATCTCCTGGGCAATGATATAGAGGCGTACGACATGCTCGAACATCTTGATGTCGAAGGTGCCCTGCTCATCGACCAGCTTCATGAGGTTGATCGACGCCAGGTTGCAGGCGCTGTTATCAATGAACATGTACTCCGAACAGGGGTTGCTGGCATTAATCGGCGCCGTGTTCTTGCAGGTGTGCCACCGGTTGATCGTAGAGTCATACTGGACCCCCGGATCGCCGCAGACGTGGGTGCCCTCGGCCATGTCACGTAGCAGGTCGTGCGCCTTGAAAGTCTCGATGGGTTTGCCATCCATCACGGCGTGCGTGGTCCAGTCGCCGCCCTCTTCGGCGGCCTCCATGAACTCGTCCGTGACACGGACAGACAGATTGGCGTTCTGGTACATGACCGACTCATAGGCCTCACCGCCGAATGAACCGTCGTAGCCCTGCTCGATCAGGGCCCACGCCTTGCGTTCTTCGTTGGTCTTGGCCCGCACAAAATCGCCGATATCGGGGTGCTGCACTTTGAGGCTCTGCATCTTGGCCGCGCGGCGGGTCTTGCCGCCCGACTTGATGACGGCGGCGACTTGGTCGAAGACGCGCATAAAGCTGAGCGGACCGGAGGGGGTGCCGCCGCCGGAGAGGGTCTCGCGGCTGCTGCGCAGTGTGCTCAGGTCGGTGCCCGTTCCCGAACCATACTTAAAGAGCATGGCCTCGGCACTGGCGAGGCGCATGATGTCTTCCATGGTGTCCTCGACGGCCTGGATGAAACAGGCACTGGCCTGGGGGGCGGCGTAGGTGTCGGTCGCCTGTACGATGGCGTCGGCGGCCGCGTCCCAACGGTAGCTGCTGTGGCTGTCGGAGGTGTATCCGTAGATATGGCCGAGGCCGACGTTGAACCAGACCGGGCTGTTGAAGGCACCGTACTGGTTTACACAGAGGTAGCTCATTTCATCATAGAAGGCCTCGGCATCTTCTTCGCTGGCAAAATAGCCATCGGCCAGTCCCCAGTCCGCAATCGTGCGGGCGACGCGATGGACAAGCTGGCGCGCCGAGTACTCTCGTTCGTCAGAGCCCTGTGCCCCATAAAAGTACTTCGAGGCCACGACGTTGGTGGCCAGCATCGACCAGCCCTTCGGAATCTCCACGTCGTCCTGGCAGAAGATCATATTGCCCTTATCGTCCGAAATAGAGGCCTGACGGCGCTCCCACGTCAGCGCGTCAAAGGGGCTCGTGCCTTCGCTGCTCAGGCGGCGGCTGACCTTCAGTCCCTTGGTGCGGCTCTGGCGGTCGGTATCGCCGGTGCGACGGGCGCGGGCACCCGTGCGTGGTGCGCGTGCAGCGGTCGCTGCGGGCACCTCAATCTTCTCGTCTTGTGTTACGTCTAACATCCTGAATTCCCCTGTCATCAACGATTTACGTAGAAATGAATGCACTGCCAGCGGCACTACATGTTGTGTGCTAATAGAAGCATTTCCCATAATAGCGCCACATATAGGGGGGTCAAGGATAAATAGGAATTATCCAAAATTTGACATAACCCACCTTTCTACAAGGGGTTAGAGACGTGAAAAACAGGCCTGCCGCGTTCTTGTCGATCAGAACATGGGTGCGCGCTATGGGGTTTAAGTGTCGCGTGTGCGCCCGCGGAACTGGAGTAGAATCGGGGCACCTTCGAGGCCGAAGTGGCTGCGCAGAATACGGATGAGGTAAGCCCGGTAGGCCGGAACGATCCGCCGTGGGTCATTCACGAAGATGCGAATGATGATGGGGGCATGTCCGACCTGTGTGGCGTAGTAGAGTTTCAGCCGCTTGCCATTGACCGAGGGCGGGCCGACCTTGGCGTAGGCATCTTCGATGACCCGGTTCAACACGCCGGTGGGGAGCGTGCTGCTCACCTGGGCGGCGACATGGTCGATCGCCTCGATTGAGCGACGTATGTTCAGTCCCGTTTCTGCCGAGATGAAGACGAGGGGGCAGTGGCCCATGAAGTTCATGATCCGTTTGACCTCGGGAGCGTACTGTCGCTGTGTCGTGGTGGCCAGATCCCACTTGTTGACAATGATCACGCAGCCTTTGGCGGCCTCGACGACGGCGGCGGCAATCTTCTTGTCCTGTGCGGTCGGGTAGACGGTTGCATCCGTGATGAGCACCACGACGTCTGCATTCTGGATGCTCTGCTCGGCTCGGAAGCGGCTGAAGCGTTCAACCGAGTTGTCGATCTTGCCGACCCGCCGTATGCCGGCCGTGTCGATCAGCATATAGTGGCGTGCCTGCGGTCCGCTACCGACCATGAAAGGAATGTCGATGCTGTCTCGGGTGGTGCCCGCAACGTCAGAGACGATCACACGATCATTGCGTAGCAGCCGGTTGATGTAGGAAGATTTGCCCACGTTGGGACGCCCCACAATCGCCACGCGCAGGATATCCTTCTCCTCCGGCTCTGTCGCGGGAGGAAGTGTCTCGATCATGGCTTCCATGAGCGGCGCAAAGCCGCGGTCGTGCAGAGCCGATACGGGAAAGACCGGCAGGCCGAGGCGCCCGAATTCATCGGCCGCTGCGTCGCGCGAGGGGTTGTCGGCTTTGTTGACCGCTACGAAGGCGGGGCAACCGCTACGCCTTAAGAGCCCGGCGACCTCCTCGTCCATGGGGGTCACGCCGTCCTCCATATTCACGACCAGCATGGAGACGGCAGCATCCTCAAGCGCTGCATCCACCTGCCGACGAATGCCGCCGTCGATGGTGTCGGCGGCGGTTGATGAAATCGTGCCGATGCCGCCCGTATCAATCAGCTCAAAACGCTCTTCGTCCCATGTCACCTCGCGCATCAGGCGATCGCGCGTAACGCCGCTTTCGGAATGCACGATCGCGATGCGGCGTTTGGCCAACCGGTTAAAGATGGCTGACTTGCCAACATTGGGGCGGCCCACAATGGCAATCACACGGGCTTTGGTTGTTTCGCTCATTGGGCCTGCTTTCCCCAGGAGTCGCGCAGCGGCACGATCTGGTTGAATACCGGTTGTCCGGGGGTCGAATCCTTGGTGTCGCAGCAGAAATAGCCTTTGCGCTCGAACTGGCAGCGTGTCCCCGGTGTCATGGCCACGATGGCCGGCTCCACTTTGGCGCGCACAATCTTGAGCGAGTCGGGATTCAGGCTGTCTTTGAAATCGCCATCCGCCTCCACATCCTCGGGCCGCTCCGTCGAAAAGAGCCGGTCGTACAACCGCACATCGACCTCGCCCGCCTGGGCGGCGGAGACCCAGTGAATCGTGCCCTTCACGCGCCGGCCATCGGGTGAATCGCCACCGCGCGTGGCGGGATCGTAGCTGCAGCGAACCTCCCTGATCGTGCCGTCGGCGTCTTTGACTACGTCGGTGCAGGTCACGAAATAGGCGTAGCGCAGCCGCACTTCGCGGCCGGGTGCGAGACGATAGAACTTTCGGTTGGCGTCCTCCCTGAAATCCTCGCGCTCGATATAGAGTTCGCGCGAGAAAGGAATCTGGCGCGTTCCGGCCGATGCATCCTCGGGATTATTGACTGCCTCAAGTTCCTCGACCTGCTCTTCAGGATAGTTCTCGATCACGACCTTGAGCGGATCCAGCACGCCCATCACGCGCGGTGCCGTGCGGTTGAGCTCCTCCTTAATGTGGTGCTCCAGCAGCGTGATATCCGTCAGGCTCTCGACCTTGGTGATGCCCACACCGCGACAGAAACGCCGGATCGACGCCGCCGTGTAGCCGCGTCGCCGCAGTCCACACAGGGTCGGCAGGCGCGGGTCATCCCAGCCCGATACGTAGCCGCCCTCCACCAGTTCAAGCATTTTGCGCTTGCTCATGACCGTGTAGGAGAGGTTGAGCCGGGCAAACTCGGTTTGCTCAGGCCGGTAGACCTCCAGCGCGTTGAGCAACCAGTCGTAAAGCGGACGATGGACCTCGAACTCCAGCGTACAGAGCGAATGCGTCACGCGCTCAATCGAATCCTCAAAGCCGTGCGCGAAGTCATAGGTGGGGTAGAGGCACCAGGCATCACCCGTACGATGGTGATGGGCGTGCTTGATACGGTAGAGGGCCGGATCGCGCATATGGAGATTGGGCGACTCCATGTCGAGGCGAGCCCGCAGGACATAGGTGCCATCCTTGAACTCACCACCGCGCATGCGCTGGAAGAGGTCCAGGTTCTCTTCAATCGATCGGCTGCGACCGGGACTCGCTTTGCCCGGGCGGGTCGGCACGCCGCGGTACTCCTTGAAGGCGTCCGGGCTCAGCTCGCAGATGTAGGCCTTCTCGTCGCGAATCAGCTTGAGAGCACCTTCGTACATCTGCTCAAAGTAGTCCGAAGCATAATAGAGGTGTTCACCCCAGTCAAAGCCCAGCCAGTGGACGTCCTCGATGATCGAGTCGACGTACTCCACATCTTCCTTGACCGGATTGGTGTCGTCAAAGCGGAGATGACAGACGCCCTTGTTCTCCTCGGCAATGCCGAAATCCAAGCAGATCGCCTTGGCGTGTCCGATGTGAAGGTAGCCATTCGGTTCCGGAGGAAAGCGTGTCACCACGCGGCCGTCATACTTCCCCGTGCGCAGATCCTCGGCCACCTTCTCACGGATGAAATCGCTCAACGGTTCATGTTCTGTTTCAGGCATCGCTCGTCACTCCTCTAAGCCGGTCTAAGGCCGCATCCCAAGAGATTCGCGTGTATGTGTACGAGTACGGTGCCAGCATCCATACTCGTACACGTACTCGTACACACCTATCTCCCTATTCATCCCTCGTGCACAGGGCCTCCACCGCATAGTCCAACCTCGTCAATACCCGTTCCCGTCCCAACAACTCCATCGTCTCGTAGAGTCCGGCCCCAATCGTAGTGGCTGTAACCGCCACGCGGATCGACTGGTTCAGCTTGCCCTCAGGGACCTCATGCTCGATCTCGACGGCGCGAATGGTGGCCTCGATGGCAGCGGCCTCGAAGCTCTCGTCGGCCAAGCGCTCGCGCAGGGCGGCAAGGGCTTGGCCAATGCCTTCACGCTGGAGGAATTTGCGGACGCCCTTCGGGTCGTAGGTCAGCTCGTCGCTGAAGAAATAGCACCATGTCGCGACATCCGGATAGACTTGGGTGCGCGACTGCAGGAGCGCGCAGACCGACCGGAAGAGCGCCTCATCCACCTCGCGGCCCCACTCCTGCTGGGCCAGCGCGGCACGCGCGGCTGGCATAAAGGTCTCCAGCGGCAACTCGGCCAGGTACTGGCCGTTGAGATGTGCCAGCTTGCGCAGGTCCATCTGGGATGGGGCACTGCGGACGCGGTCGAGTGTGAAGGCGGCCACCAATTCATCGCGCGAGAGCTTTTCGCGGTCGTCGCCCGGTGCCCATCCGAGCAGAGTCAGGTAGTTGAAGAGTGCCTCCGGATCGAAGCCCTGCGCCTGAAAATCACCGACATAGGCGTCGCCGTCCCGCTTGCTGTAGGGTTTGCCCTGTGCGTTCACGATCATGGGCAGGTGGGCGTAGGCTGGCGGTGTCACCCCCAGGGCGTGGTAGAGCGCAATATGACGGAAGGTATTCTCGACATGGTCGTCGCCACGGATGATATGCGTAATTGCCTGGGCCGCGTCGTCGCAGACATTAGCCAGATGGAAGACCGGTGAGCCATTGCTACGCAGGATGACCAGATCCTTGATCCCATCCAGCGGTTTGGTCATGCGCCCCTTCACCAGGTCATCGAAGACCACCTGGCGCTGTTCGAACTCCATGCGCACCACCTTTTCGACCGTGAAGTCGGCCTGGCCCGCTTGCACGGCCTCCAGCGATGGCTCGAGAGCGTAGAGGCACTCGCCTGTGCTATCCAAGAGGCGCAGCCCTTTGAAGCCGGCCAGACAGCCGCTCTCGTCGACCGGTTTCCCCTTTTTGCTGAGGACCGCATACTGAATGCCGCCGCGGCTGATGGTGACCGGGACGGCGGGGTGCACATCCAGGGAGGCGGGTCCCACCGTTTCATAGGCCTCAATGGTCCAGGGGATCTGGAAGAAGAGGGCCGCCTCCTCGTCCTTACCACGTTGCAGTGTATACGCCGCGCCAGCAGCCTTGAGCTGTTCCGCAGCGGCCAGGTGCGCCTCGCGCCGCTGGGACTGATACATCACCTCGCCATCCACATCCAGCTTCAGCCAGGCCATTGCCTCGCGCAACGTCGCCTTCGCCTCATCCGTGGATCGCTCCAGATCCGTATCTTCGACACGCAACAAGAAGGCCCCGCCCTCATGTCGGGCGAAGAGCCAATTGAAAATAGCCGCGCGGATGTTCCCAATATGAACATTCCCCGTCGGACTCGGCGCAAATCTGACCCGTACTGACATACTCTTGATACTCCCATCACCCCACAAACGGCGGAATCTATCATCCCGGTGGAAAAAGAGACAGCACGAAGAGAGTGGGGCGCAACGCCCACCACGGGTGTGCGTTTCTCCTAAATACCACAAGTGCAGTTGATTGTAGAATTTTCAAGGTCTCAAGACATGCCGAACGCGGTGTAGTGTTGGCC
>JABMPJ010000199.1 GCA_013203785.1 Lentisphaerota bacterium
ACCTCGACCCCTACAAGCTCAGGACGCTCATTGATGCAAAACAACGCTCAATCTTCAGCAAGCTTCGGTAACATCAATTATGGCGCAGCCATGTCTCTCGCGGGACATGCTTCGGTAACCTTTTATTCTGGCGCAACGCGCTCACGGCTCGCGCCGCAGCACAACATCTGCTAGGCTCACCCCATGAAAACGCTGACACTTCAAACCAACGGACGGACCCATTTTGTGGACATCACAGCCCAGGTCGCTGCGGCGGCACAGGAGCTCGGTATCGATCAGGGCATCCTGACGATCTTTGTGCCGCACACCACCGCGGGTGTGACGATCAATGAGAATGCCGATCCGGACGTGACGGCAGACATGGAGCTCGTTCTGGACCGCATGGTGCCATGGAGCGGCGGTTATGCGCATGGTGAGGGCAACACAGCGGCCCATGTCAAGGCCTCCATGATGGGGTCCTCCGCCCACGTCATCGTCGCCGACGGCAAGCTGCAGCTCGGCATCTGGCAGGCCATCTACTTCTGTGAGTTCGACGGGCCGCGCACGCGCACGGCCTGGATCTCTGCGACATGCGGGTAACCGCCCACCGCCCGGGACCGCTCACCGCGCATGATGAGAGGCTCGGGCCCTCCCCATCTTACGGATCGAGACGACCGTGGATCAGCCCCAGCGGCAGGGCCGTCGGCTGAGTCGGCTTGGACTTGATCATGACATGCTTCTTCGTGTCCGAGGATTTTTCGAAAGCGTGCATGATCTCCAGGACGTGGTAGGCCAGGTCACCGCTGGCGCGATGGGTCCGCTTGCCCAGGATGGCATAGGCCATGTCGGCCGCACCGATGCTGCGCATGTTGTCGGCGTAGCCGTGACTGAGGGCCTGCGGCTGCCACGCATTCGTTGTGGGCGTGAAGAGCTCAACCGGTCCGCCGAAGGTGTTGGGGTCGGGCACGCGCAGCGAGCCCTCCGTGCCATACAGCTCAATCGGGGAGTGGCTGTGCTTGTGCACATCGAACGAGATTGTCACGCTCACGACGGCCCCGGAGTGGAACTCCAGAGCGCCTGAGCAGTGTGTCGGCACCTCGACCGGCAGCATCTCACCGAAATGCTCCTTGCAGGTCGCAATACGCTCCCTAAAGGCACGGGTTGTGATCGCGCTGACGCGCTTGACCGGTCCGAGCAGATGCACCAGAGCGGTCATGTAGTAGGGGCCCATGTCAAACATGGGGCCTGCGCCTTCCAGATAAAAGAAGGCGGGGTTGGGGTGCCACGACTCGGGCCCCCGGCTCATCATGAAAGCGGTACCGCCCACGACGCGACCCATCCAGCCGTCATCAACGAGCTTGCGGCAGGTCTGTAGCCCCGCGCCCAGGAAGGTATCCGGCGCGCTGCCCACCAGAAGTCCCTTCTTCGCCGCGAGCTCGAGGACGGCTTGGCCGTCTTCGAGATGGACGGCCAGTGGCTTTTCACCGTGCACGTGCTTGCCCGCCTTGAGCGCCGCCAGGCTGACCTCGGCATGCACGGCGGGGAGAGTCAGATTGATCACCATGTCGACGTCCTTGTTGGCCAGGAGTTGCTTGACCGTTTGAAACTGACAGCCATTCTCCGCCGCCTTGGCCCGCGCCACGCTCGGTTTGATGTCCGCACAGGCCACCATCTCCAAGACCTCAAAGGCCTTGGCTCCATTGAAATAGGCCTGCGAAATGTTCCCGCAACCTATGATACCCACACCTATCTTCGTCTTCTTTTTTGCCATCAGCTTGCTCCCTTTATTGATCAGCCCTATTTGTTGCCGCGGGCAATCCCCTTCGACGTCAGGTAGGTATAGCTCTCCTGCACAGCCTGCATCATGTCGCCCTCGTAGCTGTCGAGTTCCACCGCGACATACTGCGTGTAGCAGGCCACCGCAGCCGCAGCCGCCAGATCCACCTGGCCGGAGCCAGCGGGCAGGAAGGGCTTGGCGCTGCTCACCATGATCTTGCCATCTTCGGTCTCAGCCTCCGTGAACTCGCCCTCGGCCGTGACGATGCCATCCTTAAAATGGAGCAGCTTGCCACGCGCTCCAATCTCCTTCACGAAGTCGACCGGATTACGTCCGGCGCGCGCCACCCAGAAGAGGTCGGCCTCCCACAGGACCGATTCCGGGGTATTGGCCAGGAAGTAGCGGTAGCCCGGTTGACCGTCAACCTCCAGCAAGTCCCAGTCGTGGTTATGGTAGCCCACCTGAATCCCATGCTCCGCAGCGACGTCGGCCGCTTCACAGTAAAGCGCGGCCAACGCCTTGATCGAGTCCGCGCTCTTGAAGTCTTCTTTGAAGTTCGGAGGGCAACCGGTGATGATGAACTGGTGTCCCATGGTCAGCGCATCGTCCATGATCTGGTTCTTGTTGTCGCCCACCGGCAACGGACCGTGACACGACGGGGCCTTGAGCCCGAGCGCGGCGAAGAGCTTGGATGCCTCGGCCACCGATGACCCCGGATAACCGGCCGGTTCCACGTTGCCAAAGCCCATATCAGCAATGGCACGCAGGGTTCCCTCGTAGTCGGCCGCCGCCTGCTCGCGCACACTATAGAGTTGGACCGTAATCTCTGGCACCATGATTGACCCCCTTATTGCTATTAATAAATCCAATGATTCTTGTAAGGACAAATAGAATAGTATCAGCTATTGTGAGTATATCAATTGACTAAACCTCTGATTTATGGTGATTAGATGACTCCGATACTCAAGGCGATGGGTTACTTCACAAGCCCGCGGGGCGGCGCGCCGGCGCCCTACCGGATACCGCCGAACGAGCTCGTCTTTGAGCTGATCGCGGCCGGATCGGTCTTTGCGCCCAACGGCAACCAGCTGTGCGGGCCGGGCTGGCTCTTCGTTCATCGGAGCGGGGAGCATACCATCTGGCGAAGCCCTCCGGGGGAGCACTACGAGTGTATGGTCTGTGCGTTTACGACCGCTGATAGTAAGGACGAGTGGCCACGGGCCTTCCCCTGGCACGAGAGTGAAGGGGCGGTCAGCTTTGCCCACGAGATGCTCTACGCCTTTCACCACACCCGTGTCGACACGACCATCCTTGGCGATCTGGTTTGGAGCCAGTTTCGGTTCAGGCTCGATCAATACCGCCGCCATGAGCAGCACACCATGTCGCCTCGCCTCGCGGCCGTGATGGCCTATATGGACCGACATCTGGCCGAACCGCTGAGCATCGCCACACTCGCCACCCGCGTCGCACTCAGCCCCTCGCACCTGCACGCCCGCTTCAGGGAGGCGACCGGCATGACCCCCCATCAGTATCTGATCCGACAGCGGATGCGTGCGGCGCGACATCTCCTGGCCACGACCAGTGCGCCGATCAAGTCGATCGCGGTCGATGTCGGCTATGCTAATCCGGAGAATTTCTGTCGAGCCTTCAAGCAGCACGCCCACACCACCGCGGCCGCCTACCGCCGCCGCTACATGATCACGCGCTGAGGGCGTATTCATCGATTGCGATGTGCAGGGCAAGGTACGTCACGCGCGGCTGGCTGCGGCGTGATCAAGTCGATCAGGTTCATGGGTATCGGTCAAGGGGCATGACCCATCCATTGCCCTTGACCGATCACTCCATTCGAAACGCGTTTCGAACGCCCCTACCGGATCTTATCGTCGGCGCGGCGCTTCTTGATGATCTCTTCGGCAATCGAGAATGGGACGGCCTCGTAGCGTTCGAAATGCATGGTGAAATTGCCGCGCCCCTGTGTAACGGTTCGGATTGCGTTGGAGTAGCCGAACATCTCACTGAGCGGTACGCGCCCCTCGACAGCCCGAACACCAGGCATTTCGCGCATCGACTCAATTCGCCCACGGCGCTGACAGACCGATCCTGTCACAGACCCCATGTACTCTTCAGGTGCCGTCACCTCGACCGACATGATCGGTTCGAGTAGTTCAGGCTGTGCTTGCAGGAAGAGGTTTCGGAAGCAGACCCGAGCCGCCTCGGTGAAAGCAAACTCGCTGGAGTCAACGTCATGCGATGAACCATCAAAGACCGTGACTTTCATATCGACCACCGGGTAGCCCGCAAACGGACCTTTCTCCATGGCCTTGATCACGCCTTTTTCGACGGCCGTAATGTACTCGGACGGAATGTTGCCGCCCTTGACTTCGTTCTCGAACGAGAAACCGCGTCCGGGCTCCTGGGGCTCCAGGCGCAGGTGCACATGACCGTACTGGCCGCGGCCACCGGACTGCTTGGCATGCTTGTACTGCCCCTCAAGCGCTACGGTCGCGGTCTCGCGATAGGCGACCTCGGGACGACCGACTTCACCGACTACGCCGAATTCACGCTTGAGACGCTCCACCAGGACCTCGAGGTGAAGCTCGCCCATACCGGCGATAATGGTCTCGGATGTCTCATCGTCAAAACTTACGAGGAAAGTGGGATCCTCCTCAGAAAGCGCATGTAGCGCCTCCCCCATCTTGTCGTTATCCTGACGCGTCGCCGGTGCAATGCTGATCGACATCACCGGCGCAGGAAACTCAATACTATCCAGCATGACCGGGTGCTCACGCATGCAGATCGTGTCACCGGTGCGGGTCTGTGAAAGACCGACCACGGCGACAATATCCCCGCAGCCAGCCGAGTCAATCGGCTGCTGACGGTTGGAGTGCATCCGGAGTATCCGGCCAATCCGCTGGGTACGATCCTGCGTACTGTTGTACACCGCCGTCCCCGAATCCACGGAACCGGAGTAGATGCGCATGAAGACCAGCTTGCCCATATGCTTGTCGGCCACAATCTTGAAGGCCATGGCCGAAAATATCGCGTCATCGTTGGGAGCCAAAACGGTGTCACCATCGCCGTGGGCCTGAATGATGGGCGGAATATCTTCGGGCGACGGCAGAAAATCGACAATGCCATCCAGGAGACGCTGGACGCCCTTGTTCTTGAAGGCCGAACCGCAGTAGACCGGAATCACGCGGCGATCGTTCGTGGCCTTGCGGATAATGGCCCGGATTTCGGTTTCGCTGAGATCGCCGGTCTCGAGAAATTTCTCCAGCAAATCGTCATCCTGCTCGGCGCACTTCTCGACGAGGTTGGCGCGCCAGGTGACCGCCATCTCCATCATGTCGGCCGGGATGTCCTCCTCATGGAAGGTCACGCCCATATCCTTCTCATTGTAGTAGACGGCCCGCATCGTGATCAGATCGATCACGCCGGCAAACTTCTCTTCGCTGCCGATGGGTACCACGACCGGAACCGCGTTGGCGCCCAGTGTGTTCTGAATGGCACCCACCACAGCAAAGAAATCCGCCCCGGTGCGGTCCATCTTATTGACAAAGGCCACCTTGGGCACACTGTACTTCTCGCTCTGGCGCCAGACCTGCTCCGACTGCGGCTGCACGCCGCCCACCGCACAGAAGAGTGCCACGGCACCATCCAATACGCGCAGGCTGCGCTCGACCTCGGCTGTAAAGTCCACATGGCCGGGCGTGTCGATCAGCGTGATTTGGTGGTCGCGCCAGCTCGTGGTCGTCGCCGCAGAGGTGATCGTGATACCACGTTCTTGCTCCTGATCCATCCAGTCCATGATGGCCGCGCCATCGTGAACCTCGCCAATCTTGTGGGTTTTGCCCGAGTAGAAAAGTATCCGTTCACTGACGGTCGTTTTCCCCGCATCGATGTGAGCCATGATGCCAATATTACGTATACGTTTGAGCGGTATTTCGCGTTGCATGATCCGTTCCTCTTCTGCCTGCGTCTCCTCTATAAAAGCGCGGAACTATGAACCTCCCGCACCATAACTTCAAGCACCATCTCGCGATCTTTCTACCCTTGACTCCATATCTTGGGCGAACGACACTGCCCACGCAGCAGCAAGCAAGGTAAAGATCAATGAGCCATGAAACCGTTATCCGACCCGCCGAATTTAGGGATGCCGAAGCCATATCCGGCCTGATCAAGGCCTACCCCAACGAGCTTCTGTCGCGCCCGATCGGTGATATTGTTCAGAATATTGACCGCTTTCTCGTGACCGAAGCCGACGGCATCGTGGTCGGCACCGTCTCCTGGCAGGTCCTCCCCGAGATCGGAGCACCGCGCCACCCCTACATTGAGATCAAATCGCTGGCTATCGCAAAGGGATTTCAGGGCAAGGGCCTAGGCCGTGACCTAGTCACGCGTGCCATTCAACGCATCACACCGATGCATCCCGCGCGCGTGATTGCCCTGACCTTTACGCCGCCCTTCTTCAAATCGCTCGGATTCGTGGAGGTGCCCAAGGAGCAGCTGATGCACAAGATCTATACCGGCTGTATGAGCTGTACCAAGTACGACTCCCCCTTCACCTGTCCCGAAGTCGCCATGGCACTCGACTTGCCTCAGGAAGTGATCTAGGCCGTGGTGCCCGCAGGCGTCACGAGGTCTTGGATATAGATCTGACCGATCGAGGCCGCGAGGCTGCCGTCGACCTGCTGGACCAGCTTGGCGACCGCAGGATCCAGATCATCGAGCCCCAACGCTTCCGGCGCGGCGCCATGCAGCATGATGGCGTCCACCACATCCTTGACGGAAAGATCTGTGGGCGCGTGCCGCAACACGTAGTGGCCCTGCTCGCCACTCAGCTCACCCATCAGTCCCGCCTGCGCCAGCTCAGAGACCACGCCATTGACAAAGCGGACCGGTACGCGGTTCTGATGGGCATAGGCCTCCACATCAAACGGATTGGCCTCCTTGCGGTGCATCGTCCGCGCCGCTTCAATCACCAGTGAGAGCGCCAGCATGGCCCGCGACTGCAGGCTGGCCGTGCGCGCCTCGCGTTCCATGCGGTAGGTCGTGCAGTTCTGCACCGCGAAGGCCACCTCCGCGCCGAAGAGGACGATTTCCCAACTCACATAAACCCAAGCCAGGATAATCGGCACCGTCGCAAAGCTACCGTAGATCTTGCCGTACTTGGCGGCCCCCACCTGCAAACGCGCACATAGCAGCATCCAGGTGATAAACAGAAGCGCACTAATCACGCCGCCGATCAACCCAGGCCAGATCCGTACGCGGGTGTTCGGCATGAACATGATCACGAAACCAAACGAAAGCGTGCTCAACACGATCACCATCAGGTTCTTGAGAAAGCCCGAGCCCATAAAAGCCCGCACCAGCTCCGCTGTGGAGTGGTCCAGGAAGCGCGTCGCGAAGTCGACCACCGGTAGCGACGAGGCCAACAGGGCCAGAAAAGGAAGAATGAAAAGCACGCTCAAATAGTCCGTGAACTTGCGCCAAAGCGAGCGCCCCGCTGGAAGCCCCCAGACCCGGTTAAAGGAGTTTTCAATCTTGCCAAGCACCGAGATGACCATCCATATCAGCACGCAGAGCCCCATCCCGCCCAAAGCGGCAAAGCTGACATTCTCGACCTTCGCGAAACCGGCTTCAACCAGTCGATCGATCTCCTTGGGCAGAGAGCCAAAGGCCCCGTCCACATCGGGCACGACCGCTGGATCGATCGGCTCTTGCGTGACCGGATCCACCGTAATCACCCCGCTATGGAACTGCGCCACGCGGGCCTCTTCGAAACGCTCTGTCCAGTCCGAGACCATCCCCCGAATTCTATCCTTGGCCACATCCTCGTTCCCCAGTCCGCGCGCCAGGGCCAGAGAGAGAGCCAGAATGGGCACAATCGCCATGAGGGTATTGAAGGTGAGCGCTGCGGCGTGCATCGGGCACTCGTCGTCACGAAAACCGCGAAAGACCAGCGAGACGACCCGCACCGTGCGCACGCCCAGCCCATGCAGGCCCGAAAGCGATCCCACATCGAGGTCCCACACATCGTCCACGGTGAAGCGCCAGGCGCGCTGCACCGCAGACCGAACACCCGACATCCATTTCGTCACTCCGCTCATCCGCCCCCCACTTCGGCGCTACACGACCGGACCGCGCGCACCATAGAGCATCTCGTAGTAGGACTGGTACGCGCCGCTGCGCACATGCTCCAGCCACTCCTCATGCTCCAGGTACCACTGCACGGTTGCTTTCAGGGCCTCATCAAAGTTGAGACTGGGGGTCCAGCCCAACTCAGATCGAATCTTGGCAGAATCCATCGCGTAGCGGCGATCATGGCCGGGCCGGTCCTCCACAAATGTGATCAGCGACTCGGGCCGATCCAGCAGTCCTAGAATCTGAGTGACAATCTCCATATTGGGCACGTCGTGGTCGCTCCCGATATTGTAGACCTCACCGCTGCGCCCCTTGCGCATCACCACATCAATCGCGCTGCAGTGATCCTGCACATATATCCAGTCGCGCACATTCATCCCATCGCCATAGACCGGCAGCGACTTGTGCTCCAGCGCGTTGGCAATCATAAGTGGAATGAGCTTCTCAGGAAACTGGTAGGGCCCAAAGTTATTCGAGCAGCGCGTAATCACCACATCCACCCCATGCGATTTGCCTGCCGCGCGTACGAGCAGGTCTGCACCGGCCTTTGTGGCCGCATACGGATTGTTGGGTGCGAGTGGGGTCTCCTCCGTAAAGCTCCCCTCGGCCCCGAGGGAGCCGTAGACCTCATCCGTGGAGATCTGTACAAAGCGCCCCACCCCATGCACACGTGCCGCATCCAGAAGGACTTGGACGCCCATCACGTTGGTGCGGATGAACGCCTCGGCCCCGATATGCAGACTGCGGTCGACATGGCTCTCGGCCGCGAAATTCACCACGACGTCAATCGCATGCGTCCGAAAGACCTGCTCGACCTCCTCCTCCGATGCGATGTTGGCCCGCACCAGTGTGTGCCGTTCATCGTCTTCGAACACCGTCAGATTCTCGAGGTTGCCGGCATACGTCAGGACATCCATGTTGACGATCTCGATCTCCGGATAAGTCGTCAGCATATGCCGCACGAAATTGCTTCCGATAAATCCCGCACCACCCGTTACCAACACTCTCATACCCACGTGCTCCCATGTCTCGCTTCATTTCGCCCACCAAACAGGCCTCACTATACTCTCGCCGCACCCGCTTTGTACATGGATTTGATGTGCCCGGACTTGCAACTCGCGCCGCTTTCAATTACCGTTCACTCGCAAAACCAACTAGGAGATGGCTTATGTCTACGATTATTGATGTGTGTGCCCGTGAAATACTTGACTCGCGTGGCAATCCGACCGTTGAAGCGGATGTGTACCTCGACAGTGGTGTGGTCGGACGCGCCGCCGTTCCCTCTGGCGCATCGACCGGCGAGAACGAGGCAGTCGAGCTGCGCGACGGCGTGAAGTCACGCTATCTGGGACGTGGGGTTCTCAAGGCCGTGAAGAACGTCAACGACGTTATTGCCCCGGAAGTGATAGGCTTCGAGGCCCTCGACCAGGTGGGGATTGACCAGGCCATGATTGCCCTCGACGGTACCACCACGAAGAAGAATCTCGGCGCCAACGCCATGCTGGCTGTATCTCTAGCCACCGCCAAAGCCGCCGCCGAATACAGCGGTCTGCCCCTCTTCCGCTATATCGGCGGCACACAGGCACGCGTGCTGCCCGTCCCCATGATGAACGTACTCAACGGCGGCGCACACTCGGATGCCCCGGTCGACTGCCAGGAATTTATGATCATGCCCAAGGGCGCCAAGACGTTTTCCGAAGCGCTACGGATGGGCACCGAGATCTTCCACTCGCTCAAGGAGGTCCTCAAAGGGATGAATCTGAGCACCGCCGTCGGCGACGAGGGTGGCTTCGCCCCCAACCTGGCGAGCAATGAGCAGGCGCTCGAAGTCCTCATGAAAGCCATCACCAAGGCCGGCTACAAGCCTGGCAAAGAGGTCTTCATCGCCCTCGATCCCGCCAGCAGTGAATTTTACGACAGCAAAGCCAAGCGCTACATTTTCAAGAAGAGCGACAAGTCTCGCAAGACGGCCGACAAGATGGTGGAGTACTGGGCCGACTGGGTCGCACGCTACCCAATCATCAGCATCGAAGATGGTATGGCTGAGAACGACTGGGCCGGCTGGAAGAAGTTAACCGCAGCCGTGGGCGACAAGATTCAGCTCGTCGGCGACGACCTCTTCGTCACCAATACCAAGTTCCTCAAGAAGGGCATCGATATGGGCGTCGCCAATTCGATTCTCATCAAGGTCAACCAGATCGGCACACTGACCGAGACGCTCGACGCCATCTCGATGGCCAACCGCGCCGGTTACACCGCCGTCATCAGTCATCGCTCCGGCGAGACCGAGGACACCACCATTGCCGACATCGCCGTGGCCACCAATGCGGGGCAGATCAAGACCGGATCACTCTGCCGCACCGACCGTATCTGCAAGTACAACCAGCTCCTGCGCATTGAAGAGATGCTGGGCAACGAGGCCATCTATGGCGGCATGATGTAAGTGGAGAGGAGATCGGGTTTCGTCCCTCAATGGCCGGAGCCCGGTTTCGAGGACCTGCGCCGATGAACAAATGGGGCACCATATACCGATCCGCTTGGGCGCTGCTTATTGTTCTCTTCGTCATCGGCTTGGTTGGCATCTTTCTCCCCAAATGCCACCGCCTGCGCCAGCTCCAGCAACGCAAAGCTGAACTGCAGGCCGACAACCGCAAGACAGAGGAACTCACTCGCGCTCTGTTATCCAAACAGGAACGCTTCAGCACCGACCCCGCCTACATCGAACGCGTCGCCCGTGAGACCGGCATGGTGAGGCCCGACGAGATCATTTTCCAGTACACCAACCCGCCCTCACATTCCTCTCCACCACAAAGGACGACTCCATGAAAATACTGCGTCTACTCCTGATCATCGGCGTGGCCCTCTCGGCCGGCTGCATGAAACTCACCGAGACCCTGACGCTCAATAGCGATGGGTCGGGCATACTGGATATTGACTACCGCTTGCCCGAAGAAACCGTTACCCAGATCAGCGGTATGATGAAGCTGGCCGCACAGCTCGCCGCGGCCAGCGGCGAGCCAGCCCCTCACGACGCTAACGACTATCTCAACCTGTTGCTGAACCCCTCCGAAGCGCGCATCCGACAGAAGGTCGACTCCTACGGGATAGAGGACCTCATCCTCAAAGAGGTGAAGGTCGAATCGAACGACGGCCAGCGGGTCGTCAAGATGCAACTCACCTTTCGACGCATCACCGATTTGGCCAAGACCGACTTCTTTGTTGAACAAGGCTTTGTTCTCACACGTCAACAAGACGGCAACTACCGGTTGACCCGCGCAGGGAACCGGGACGTGCGGGCATCCGCGATCGACCTGGACGACCCGCAGATCGTCCACATACTGACGCCCATTCTGGGCGGCTTCGAGGCTACCATCTTAGTCAAGACACCCGGGCGCCTGCTCCAAGCCAATACGACGGGACGCTCCCTCCAACAAGCCGTCTGGAACTTTGATTTCAACCGAGACCCCAAAGCCTTCCGCGATTTCTACAGCGAAGAGCTGGTTGCCGTCTTCGAGGGCGAGGGTCTCTCACTGTCGGCTGAGTAGCGCCCCCCACGCTATCACCGCGCTCGCCAACGCGCGGCCGCGATGCGAGATCCTGTTCTTTGTTGCGGGCACCATCTGGGCAAAAGTGAGCGCCGACCCATCCGGGATAAAGAGCGGATCATACCCAAACCCCCCGCCCCCACTTTCGTCCATCGCGATGGTGCCCTCACAACGCCCCTCCACCGTGCGCACCACACCCTCCGGACTGCACAACGCCATCACGCAGCGAAAGCGCGCCGTGCGGTCGGTCCGGGACCCCAGGGCCTGCAACAGCTTTGCATTGTTCGCCGCCGTGTTGACCGGTTCCCCTGCATAGCGCGCCGAATAGACCCCCGGTGCCCCATTCAGCGCGTCCACTTCAAGCCCCGAGTCGTCGGCCAGCGTCCAGCCGCCCGTGAACGCACCTAGTTCCTCAGCCTTCTTGATCGCATTGCCTTCGAACGAATCGCGATCCTCAACGACCTCCGGCGCATCGGAAAACTCTGACAGACCAACCAGCACCAAACCGGGCAGCGTCAATATGGCCCTAATCTCCTCCAGCTTGTGAAGGTTCCCTGTTGCGATCACGAGCTCTCTGCTCATTTTGGATCCCACTGCTATGCCCCTTTTTTAACCCCGTCCGCCTAGCGTCCCAGACTAAACAACCACGTCGTCCCCGTCTTTTGGCCTTGCCACCCGGCGGGCCGCACAGTATCAAATTGGCAGAGCAATTGATCAACAAAACAATGTAAGGAGATTCATATGGCCAATTTGGCTCAAGTTTTGAAAGAAGAAATCCGCCGTCTCGCCCGCAAAGAAGTCCGCCTCGCCCAGGAGGCGACGCGTAAAGAAGCCATCCGCCTACGCAAGGCAAACAGCGAATTGAAGGCGCGCGTGGCGAAGCTCGAAAAGATCGCCCGCACCCTCAACACCACTGTCCAGGCCATTCCCCTGCCCGAGGCCCCCGCCGTGCAACCAGTCTCAAAGGAGCGTATCTCCGGCAAGGGCGTGCGTAGCCTTCGTAAGCGCCTCAAACTGACCCGCGCCGAGTTTGCCGCTCTGGCCGAGACCACCAGTCAGACGGTCTATAACTGGGAGAAGCAGGATGGCGTGCTGACCATGCGAAACGCCACGGGCACCGCCCTCATCGGCCTCCGCGGCATCGGCATCAAAGAGGCCCGCACCCGCCTCGCCGCCATCCCCGTCCCAGTCAAAACAGCATCGGCCAAGAAGAAAGCACCCGTAAAAAAGAAGGTGGTGCGCAGGAAAGTCGCTGCGAAGAAGTAGCTATATGACAGAACTCGACATGAGGCGAGGCAACGAATTTCGCAGTGCTCTGTCTTGCATGCAGCAACCGTCGTTCTCCCCACGTACGGGGGCTAGACGATTCGCCCCCCACGGGCGCCGGTTGACGTGCCATCCCGAAGCGTAAGGACTCCGTTGACCACCATGTGCTGGATGCCTTCGGAGAACTGGTGTGGGTGACCGTAGTCGGCTAGGTCGCGCACACGCTCGGGCTCGAACACAATCAGGTCAGCCCGCTTGCCCACGCCAATCACACCACGGTCACTGAGGCCAAATTGCTCGGCCGGTAGCGAGGTCATTTTTCGAATGGCCTCGGGCAGTGCGACGGTTCTGCCATCAAGCGCCCAGCGCAGGAAACGGGGAAAGCTGCCGTAGGCACGCGGGTGGGGATAATCGAGACTGAGGGGACCGACCGGCGAGCGAATGGAGGCGTCTGAGCCCAGCATCACAAAGGGCTGAGCCAGAATGGTGAACATGTTCTCCTCACACATGCCGGCAAAAAACGCCCCGGTCGTGAGCGCATCGCTTTCACAGAGGTGCAGCACCGCATCCACTGGCTCGCACTCCAGCACAGCGGCGACAGCCAGGATGGTCAGTCCTCTGAAGCGGGTATTGTCAGGATGGGTGGTGGAACCGACCGTGACACCGCCCCACTCCTCAGTCGAACGGCTGTCCACCAGTTCGGTGCGCAACTGCGCCCTGGCTACAGGATCCTTCAATCGCTTGAGAATAACCTCACGACCACCCTCAGCAAACCAGGAGGGAAAGACCACGTCGAGATCTGTGGCACCGGAAATATAGGGATAGCGGTCAGCCATAACGGGTAGCCCACGATCCCGCGCGGCCTCGATACAGTCAAGCGCAGCCCCCACCTTGCCCCAGTTACGGCGGCCGGCGGTTTTGAGGTGTGAGACCTGAATCCGGGCACCGGCAGCTTCGCCGATCGCGATGGTCTCCTCTATCGCTTCGATCAGGCCGTCGCCCTCGCTGCGCATGTGACTGGCATACAGCCCGCCATGACGACCTGCCACGGATGCCAACGCCACCAACTCCTCATGCGGGGCATACATGCCGGGGGCATACACCAGCCCCGTCGACAGCCCGCGCCCCCCAGCTTCCATGCTCTCCTCCATGAGATGCAGCATGCGGGCCAGCTCGTCCTTGGAGGCGGGTCGATTATCATAGCCCACAATATTCCGGCGCAACGTGTTGTGCCCGATTAGAATCACCGCGTTGACCGCCGGCTGTGCCTGCTCGAAAAGCACACGATATTCCGCCAGACTATGCCAGATGCCGGGATACTCCTTATCAGCCCAATCCGAAGGCAGTTGAGAGAGTCCTGAGATGGGTGCGCCGGAGGCTCCACAGTTGCCGCACACTTCTGTGGTTACACCTTGAGAGACCTTCGATGGCGCATCCGGCTCGATCAGCAGGTAGGTATCCGAATGGGTGTGCGCGTCGATGAAGCCGGGGCAGAGAATAGGCGCGTGTGTGGGTATGGGAGTGTGGGAGTCCGTGGAAGCGAGGTCGATGGTATCGCTCGATTCGGCTGCGGAGAGATCACCGATGGCGGTGATCGTGTCACCCTCGATACCTACATCGGCTCGGAAGGAATCGGCGCCAGTTCCGTCAAGAATCTGGGCGTTCAGCAGGATCAGGTTGAACATCTTGTGTGGCCTCCTCCTCGGGGTCGGGTTGCTTATCACCACCGAGGAGGGCGATAACCTGCTCTTGTACGGGTTCGAGCTCGTCCAGGCTGAGCATGGGATCGCGGATCAGGAAGGTCTCGCCAGTCTTGCGATATTCATAGACCCGAATCAGAGAGTCGTCGCGCGTCTGGGTAGCGCGTTCTATGAACTGGCGCTTTCGCTCCAACATGACGGCCAGAATGTAGATGACATCAGCGTACCGTTCGGCATCCTCCTCCATCAGACGTCGCAGAAGCGTCTCGGCGGTCTCCTGTTCGAGTGGCTCCGCATCGGGCGGAGGCGGAAGAAGAAAGACGCCCTTCCACATGCTCACGCCGCGGTCTTCCGGCGGGGAAGTACTCCAGCAGTCAGCGCAGTGATCGGCCCGCACATAGCCCTCTTCGGTAAAGCGTAGCAGGGAGAAACAGGGCTGCTTATCCTCAAACTCCGTTTCGCATCCTGCACAAACGGACGCACGCGGTCGAATATCCCAATCAGTCGCCATAGGGGGATAGTTTCAAGGCTGGTCCGTCGCCTGTCAAGAGGCGAGCGCGGCGGCGGGTCCTGCGGGACGCATCAGTCCAAGTAGATATCGTCCGGATCGGCAGCAACGGGCGGCGCGGCGGAGGCAGGGCCAATCGCACGTTCACCCTGTCCGCGCACACAGCGGCTCAGGCTGGAGATCACGAATAGGACCAGGACCAGAACACCAAGGAGGGCCATCATGTGCTTGGCGGAGAGGTTCCTGAAGTCAATTTGGGTCAACTCCTTCCGTCGCGCGCCAACCGTGCTCGCCAAGCGCCTTGCGCGGTCTACGACAAACCGCACGCAGCCCGTGCATGCCCCACGGCAGGATGCGCCCGCCCGATCCCACGCCTGGCGCGCACTGTCCACGGTGCTGGCTGCTAGAGATCCGGCACGCTGGCGCAACGGCGGTGCCACTTCACGATAGCCGTCATCCATGAGAATACCACGACGCTCCGACGTGGCGGGTTCAACTTCCGTAAAGAGGTCTACCTCCCCATCGAAAGGCGATTCCTCGGCGGGCGGCGGTGTGGATTCGAGTACAAGTGACTCCGGCGCGGCGGCTGAGGGTGGTGGCTGTGCCGGTGCCTTGTTCGGCAGAGAGGGCTCTGTTACATCCACTTCAGGCGTCAGTTTGGGGCCCTCGACAAACCGCTCCACATACTCCTGGATCAACTCCTGGGAGTCTAACCCGACGAACTCAGCATACATCCTGATGAATCCCTTGGCATAGACCGGGGCCGCCATCTTGCTGAAATCTTCAGCCTCCAACTCGTTGACGGTCTGCACCTTCATACGGGTTACGGCCGCCACTTCCGACGGTGTCAGCTTCTTGCGCATGCGCGCGGTCTTCAGTGCATCTCCAAGAGCCATGCTTCCCCCCTTGCGGGTCTCGCCCGCAGGTGAACTGGTCACTAATGACTATTCATCCCACTCATCGTCCGCATCGACTGTGGCCTCATCGTCCACAGAGTTTTCCGGAATCTCACCATCCAAATCAATCAATATCTCACGCGGGTCCGATCCGCGCGGTGGGCCGATCACACCCCGCTCTTCCAGAATATCCATTACGCGCGCCGCACGCGTGTAGCCGATTCGCAGGCGGCGCTGCAGGGATGAGGTTGATGCGCGACGTGTCTCACGGATAATCTCGACCGCCTGCGCAAGTAAGCCGTCGTCCTCATCACCCGTATCCATGACGCCGGGGGCATCGCTCTTCTCAATCTTCTCCTGAATTTCAGTTACAAACTCTGGTGGTGCCTGTTGCTTGATAAACTCGACGATCTTGTTGATATCCTGATCGGTGGTCATGGCCCCTTGGGCGCGCACGAGTTTACTGCTGCCGGGCGGCAGGAAGAGCATGTCGCCGCGTCCGAGCAGCTTGTCGGCACCGGGGGCATCCAGAATGATGCGACTGTCGTTCTTCTGGGCCGTCTGAAAGGCCACGCGTCCCGGAAAGTTGGCTTTGATTGTTCCCGTAATGACGTTCACAGAGGGGCGCTGTGTCGCAATAATCATATGAATACCGACCGCACGCGAGAGCTGGGCGAGGCGGGCAATCGAGTTTTCGATATCCGCCTGCGCCGCCAACATCAGGTCGGCCAGTTCGTCAATCACGATCACGATGTAGGGCAGCGTCTTGGGAACGGCCGGCTTGGCGTTGACCTGATCGGCTCCACCAAACAACTCGGCCTGCGTGGTGACCTCGCGGCTATTGAAGGAGGCGATGTTCCGCACCCCGACTTGCGCAAAGAGCTTGTAGCGCTTCTCCATCTCGTTGATAGCCCAGCGCAGACCAAGACAGACCTTGTGCGGATCGGTGATCACGGGCACGACGAGGTGGGGCAGATTGTTGTAGACAGAGAATTCCACGATCTTGGGGTCGATGAGCAGCAGGCGCAGCTGGTCGGGGGTGCGAGACATGAGGAGACCGGCCAGAATCGAATTCATGCAGACCGTCTTGCCGGCACCGGTCGCGCCGGCGATCAGAAGGTGAGGCATAGCGGCGAGGTCGCCCACGATATCAACCCCGGCCACGTCCTTGCCGATGCACAGCGGAACATGCGCCTTGCCGGCACGCCACGCCTTGCCTTCCAGGATTTCGCGAAGGACCACCATGTTGGCCACGGCATTGGGCACCTCGACGCCGACAACGCCCTTACCGGGTACCGGAGCCTGAACGCGGACACTCGTGGCCTTGAGGGCCAGGGCCAAGTTGTTGCTTAGACCACTGATCCGTTCGACGCGCACACCGGGCGCGGGCAGCAACTCATAGCGCGTTACGACAGGACCCACATCCACATTGGTCAGCTCGCTATCAATACCGAACTCACGCAAGGTTTCGACGAGAATATGCGATGCCGTTGCCGTATCCACTTTGACGCCAGATTGAACGGGAATGGCCTCAAGCAGGCTAAGGGGAGGTAGCTGATAGGGGGGCTTGTCCTCATGCGATAAGGACGCCGTAGCTGGCGGCACCACCGCGGGGGCGTCCTCATCCGTAACGTCAATCTCCGGCTTGCGCGAGGGACGCTTGCGCTTGCGCGCGGGGGCAACCTCTGCCACCTCTGGCTCTTCCTCGGGCAATACGTCCCCGTCCGCGGCTTTAGCGCGGCGACTGACCACACGTTCCAGACGGCGGCGGCGCTTCTCCAACTGGCGCTGCTCATGATCGAGCTGCGCGCGCCGGTCCTTGCGCGTCTCGAGCGCGACGCGCCCCTGGTTGACGAGCCGCATGATGCCCGCGCCGGCGGCTTGGGCGGCGCGCACCAAGTTGCGCACCTCGATGAGGAGGGCCAGCGCTATGGCGAACACAGACCACACCACGATACCGGTACCAACCGGGCTCAGGGCCTTAACCAGCAGGCCCCGGATCAGCAGTCGACCAAACAGCCCCCCCGCTTCGGTCAGATTGAGGGCACGGCAGCGGGTCAGCAACCAGGAGAGCTCGCCGCCCGCGCGAGCCGCGCCGGCCTGCAGCTCCATGCCGGCCACCAGCGAGAGCATCAAGACAAAGAGCCAGAGCCCGCGTGGCCAGACGCGCTCCTCACGATCGAAAAACAGGACCACTCCAAAGACAAGACACCAGACCGGTGTCAGGTAGGCGCCGATGCCGAAAAGCATGAAGAAGCCGAAGGAGAGCCAGGCACCGACGGGCCCAATCAGGTTGGAAGGCGGACTGTTGGGCGGAGCCTGTAGCAGGCCGATATCCTTCCAGTCATACGAAAATAGTCCGAGGGCAAGAAAGAGACAGAGGGGCACCAGAATAATGCCCCACAGCCGTCGCCACCCCGCATCTTCACCTGTCCACGCCGTCATAGACCTACTGCTCCCTAAGCTGAACTTTGACCGTGGCCGGTTCTACACGTGCTAAGACGTCTACCTCCGGCGGCAAGTGCACCTGCACGGGCAGCTCGTAGGTTGCATCGGGGGCCAGCCCCACGCAACTGACGTAGACATGCAGCGCGTCACGCGGAATGCCCTCCAGCACCTCGGTGCGTCCCTGCAATACGACGTCCACGACACGCGGCTCCAGTTCCACCACGGCAGGTACACCGGGTGACATCACGGCCAAGACCGTGACGTTGGTGATGCCGCGGCTAATGCGCTCGGTCACGATGGTTACGCGTGCGGTGATCTCGCGCGGTTCGATTTGATAGACCCACTTATCGCCAGGCGAGAGCACCGCCACCTTGCGCGTGAACGACTCCACCCGTCCATCGACATCCACCGGTTCGCAGCTCACCGCGCTGACGTGGGCCAGGCGCCGCTTGGGACCGCGCAGCTTGACCACCTTGGGCTCGTAGTCCAGCTCCACGCGCCCCATCAAGGGGACGCCCACGGTCTTGGGCTTGAGGACCAGGACATCGCGCTCCGCCTCACGGTCATAAGAGAGCGTTATGGTGCTCGGCCGAATGGACACAACGCGCACGTTGCTGGCCCCGACAATATTGTCCGGATGGATCATCACAACCTCGGAGCCGCCTGGGTTGGTCTCACGTGGCTTGACCATGGCCTTGAGCTGGGTTTGATCGAGTCGCCGCAGGTCTTCCTTCGCGCCGCCGAACACCACATCCACCGTACTCACACTCTTATCCAGCACGGCCATGCCGGGGCCCATCTGGACCTCGATTGGTACGGTGTAGGGCACTTCAAAACTGATCTCGCCTCGGATCGCATAGAAGCTGAACGCGCCCAGAAGCACCGCGAGGATCTTGAGAGTCCAGTTCTTCACGAAAAAGGATTTTATCAGGTCGATCGCTTTAGACACTGCTCTCCTCCTTGGTCCTGTTCTCTGAGTTGGCAATGCCCTCCGGCGTCAGGTCGAGTTGGCCTTGGGCGCGCCGCCAGGCGCTCTCGGGCCCGCGCCCCCGCACCAAGAGGGCGCCGAGGAAGCGACGCAAGCGGACGCCGTCAAGCCCCCGGCTGAGACGGCCACGGTAGCTCACCGAGATCGTGCCGGTTTCCTCCGAGACGACGACAATCACAGCGTCGGTTTCTTCGCTCAGGCCGATGGCGGCACGATGCCGGGTGCCGAGTTGGCGATGGAGCTCGGTACGCTGCGAGAGGGGGAAAATACAGCGTGCCGCCATGATCCGTCCGCCGCTGATGATCACCCCACCGTCGTGCAGCGGCGTGTGAGGGAAGAATATCGTAGCCAACAGATCCGGGATCACTTGGGTATCGATACGAACACCGCTCTCCTGAATGGCACGCGTACCGATCTCACGCTCAATGGCGATCAGGGCGCCGATGCGATGTTCGGCCAACTGCTCAACCGCCGTCACAATATTGTCGACCACCGTCTTACGGTCAACCGGCACCACGAAGGCGGGCTGCTTGCCCAACTCGGCCAAAGCGCGACGGATTTCGGGCTGAAATATGATCAGAAGCGCGACGGCAAGGTAGACCGAGAAGCGGCTGAGCAGCCAGTTCAGCTCATCCAAGTTGAAGAGCCGCGTCAGACCAATCATGACAATGATCACTAGAGCCAAGCCGACCAGGACCTGCGCTCCACGCGTACCGCGAAAGAAGAGGAAGATGTAATAGAAGGCACAGGAGAGGACGGCCACCTGTACCAGGATACTGACCCAAGCTGCCATATTACTGCCTCTCCGCCTCTATCGCCAACACCACGCGCACCGCCTGCAATGAAGCAGCCACATCATGCACACGCATGATGTCCACCCCCGCCATGGCGCCGTGGACCACGCCCGCCAAGCTCCCGGCCAACCGATCCTCCACCGTCGCCCCCGTCAGCGCCCCGATGAACCGCTTGCGCGACAGTCCCACGAGTGTCCGTATCCCCGGCACACGCCACCCGGCCACATTAGCCAACAACTGCAAGTTGTGCGCCACGGTCTTTCCAAACCCTATGCCCGGATCCACCGCCAATGCCTCGGGCAGCACGCCAGCCGCCCGAGCGGCCGCCACGCGCTCCGCCAGGTAGTCGCGAACCGTTGCGACGACGTCATCATACCGCGGGTTCTCCTGCATCGTGCCCGGAGAGCCACGCCGATGCATCACAACAAGCCCGGCGCGTCCCTCTGCGGCCACTGTAACCATCTCTGGATCGTGCGTCAACGCCGAGACGTCATTAATGATGTGAGCGCCCGCCGCCACGGCCTCCCGCGCCACGAGCGCCTTGGACGTATCGATCGAGATCGCCACATCTGATTGAGCGGCGACCTGCTCGATCACGGTCAACACGCGCCGACACTCTTCGTCGGCCGCGACCGCTCTCGCCCCTGGCCGGGTCGACTCCCCGCCGATATCCACGATATCGGCTCCCTCGGCCGCAAGCATCAGGGCATGTGCCACAGCGCGCGAAGGATCGCTGAAGGCGCCACCATCGGAGAATGAATCCGGCGTGACATTCACGATCCCCATGATCAGGGGGCGTCCTTCCACCATGAGTTTGCGGTCACGACAGGTCCAGGGAGTTTCGAGTCCGATCGAAGCCACGGATGCCATGCTCACGCCTTCGGGTTACCGTCGCCCTCATCACTCAGCGAAAGCTTCGGCTCGCTCACAGCGTCGTCCACGACCGACGCTGTAGCGGTTGGGTCGGTCGCCTCTGGCTGTGGCACCGATGCGTCGGCGGGATCCGGCCCTCGGGCCACGTCAATCGCGTCGCGCTCCTCTTCCGAGAGCACCCGGTTGTGCTCCACGATTTCCTCAACATCGCGCCCGTCCACGGTCTCCTGATCGAGCAACATTTCGGCAATCATGTTGAGCTTCTCACGGTGCGTCGTGAGGATCTCCTCGGCGCGGGCGAAGGCGGCCCCCAGCAACCGGCTGACCTCAGCATCGATCCGCTGCGCCGTGGCTTCGCTGTAGTCCTGCGTCCGCTGGACCTCACGGCCCAGGAACATCAGCTCTTGATTCTGACCAAAGGTCTGGGGCCCCATCTCTTCACTCATCCCCCAGTTGCAGATCATCAGGTGCGCGAGGCGGGTGGACTCCTTCAAGTCTGACGCCGCGCCACTGGTGATATCTCCGAAGACAATCTTCTCAGCGACGCGCCCACCCATAAACCCACAGAGGATGCCAAGCAGCTTGGTACGCCCCTCCATATAGCTATCCTTCAGCGGCAGCTGCATGGTCGCGCCGAGGTAGGCCACGCCACGCGGGATGATCGTAATTTTGTGGAGCGGCTCGCTCTCTTCGACCATCTGCATCACCAAGGCGTGCCCGGCCTCATGATAAGCCGTGATCCGACGCTCCTTGGCGTCGAGCACACGACTGCGACGCTCGCGGCCCCAGCGCACTTTATCACGCGCCTCCTCAAGGTCGCTCAATTCAACCGCCTCCTTGCCCTCACGTGCCGCCAGCAGGGCCGCCTCATTGAGGAGGTTGGCCAGGTCGGCGCCGGAGAAACCGGGGGTGCCGCGGGCGATACGGCGCATGGCCACGCCCTCCGCAATTTTTTTGCCCTGGGAATGCATCCCCAGAATCGCGTCGCGCCCATCGATCGAGGGTAGGTCGATCACGATCTGGCGGTCAAATCGACCGGGCCGCAAGAGGGCGGGGTCCAACACATCGGGCCGGTTGGTGGCCGCCACGATAATGACGCCCTCTTCGGTCTCAAATCCGTCCATCTCAACCAAGAGCGCATTCAGGGTCTGCTCGCGTTCGTCGTGCCCGCCACCGATACCGGTAAAACGGCTACGACCGACCGCATCAATCTCATCGATGAAGATGATGCAGGGGGCGTTCTTCTTGCCCTGTAGGAACATGTCACGCACACGCGAGGCACCCACGCCCACGAACATCTCGACGAAATCGGAGCCGCTGATGCTGAAGAAGGGGACATCCGCCTCGCCGGCGATCGCCTTGGCCAGGAGGGTTTTGCCGGTACCGGGAGGGCCCATCAGGAGGACGCCCTTGGGAATGCGGCCGCCCAGCTTGGTGAACTTCTTGGGGTCCTTCAGAAACTCAATGATCTCCTGGACCTCCTCCTTGGCCTCGTCGATGCCGCCCACATTGGCGAATGTCACCTTGCTCTTCTCCTTGTTCAGCTGCTTGGCACGACTCTTGCCAAAACTGAGCGCCCCGTGGCCAGCCGAACGGATCTGGCGCATGAAGAGGAAGTATAGCAGACCGAAAATCAGGACAATCGGCAACACGCTGGAGACGAGCTGCCACATATAGGGGTTCTGGGGGGGCACCCGGAACTCCACCCCGTTCGTCAGCAGCAGGGCGCGCAGATCCTCATCAGCCCGTCCCACGTAGACCTTAAAGGCCTCAGCCGCACCACTCTCGCCCACGATCTCTCCATCGACATAGGTCGTACCCGAGACTTCATGAACAATCTTGCAGGATTTCACTTTGCCCTCGGTTACCAGAGAGGCAAATTTGCTGTAGGAAATCTCGTTGGCCTGACTCTGCTGGGTGCGATAGAGTTGCACCATGATGAGAATCAGTCCCAGCACGGCCACCCACGCCAAAATCGGTCGCAGAGGGGGGGGCGTGGCGGCAGGGCGCTGTCCAGTTGGGGGTACGGGGGGGGGGGGGTTATTGGCGGGGTCCA
>JABMPJ010000200.1 GCA_013203785.1 Lentisphaerota bacterium
CACGGCGGAGCTGCGCCCCCATGCACCGCTTTCGCTTGCCTTCCACCACCCAGCACGGCAATCTCCCCTTCAATCAGCAACACGAAGACGCCTTCCGCTTTGACCCGCTCCTGCTGTTGCGTTGGCTACTGGCTGCCGGGCGGCGAGTTCCAGCCGTTGTTGTTGTATGACCCTCCCCTCCAGATATTTGCCTTAACTCATACGCTGACAGTAACACAGCCACACACTGAAGACGACTATATTCATAACGTTACGATTAGTCAATAACCAATTATGAAATAGTTGCATGGGACCGCATAGACATTCGTGAACCCACTTTAATGCCTTCGGAGCCCAATAGCCCGCCTGTGCTTTCGCCTGTCAACGCTTCCCCACGCCCCCGCGGGGCGTCGCAGCCACGGATATCCGGGGTGCCACAAGCACATGACTCGGGGCCACTGTGGCTCGCTACGCCTTCATCATAAGACTCTTTCATTCTCTACTCTCCGCCGAACTCAATCGGCACTTTCCGGAAGCCCCGCTTTTCAAGTGCATCTTCCACCAGTCTATCCAATGCATGCCGTTTTCTGCCGCACAGCGATACAATGGTAGTTTTTGAGTAACTCGCATCAGCGAACGGAGAAAAGCGTGCCAAGGGGCGAAGCTTTTGACGGCTGGATGTTGTCTACACCTACGCCCAAGCTCATGGGGACATTATCGTCCTCGGATTCCAGCACTATGCCCTCCGGAATTGTTGTGGAGATTCGGATATCGTCGAGATATGCAGACGCACTTCCCTTGTTGTTTGCGAGCAGCAGCGACTTGTAAGTCGAAGCATCACCGGGAAAGGCGAGCCCCTGTTTAAGGAATGCGCCGTTAAGAAAGACGTCACACAGCGAGTTCGAGTAGTCGCACCTGACAGTAACGCGTATCCACGAGTTTGAGGCAACAGGAGTTAACGCGGCTCCGTCCACGCCATTGCTGCACACCAGCCATCCTGATGTGGTGCCAGCAACCAGATACCCATCCGCGTTGAAATAGCAGGCAAACGCCGTGTTGCTAACCTCGATGCCATCAGATCCACCGCGAAAGTCTGGACGCACGTAGAAATCCGTCCAGATCTCGGCTTCAGTCGTGCCAATGCGATTAGACAGGATAGATGCTTGCGGGATTTCAACCGCTTTGTCGCCACCGCCCGTTGTGTTGTGGATCGAAGCCTGTACGACCACCCCGCTTGAGGTAGCTCCCCATCCCCGCGAGCCCAGATTGGACACGAGGCTGCCCGGATCGTACAGTTCCCAATTCTCATAGAACGGAAGGTCGGCCACCGCACCGCTATTCCAATCGTCTGCATCAATATAGAAGTTGCCGTACATGGAGACACCTGAGTCCGAGGCAGAGAATTCGGAAAGCGTGGCGGAAATACCGGCACCGTTCGTCATGCCGACCGATTGCGCTTCAAGCGTGGAACACTCAGATAGGTTCATCATGGCTCCGTTGAGGTTGAGCGTCGTGACGGCAAGCAATTGACACCGATCAACATTTACATCTCCAGTGACCGTGAGGGTTCCGACCACAAAGGACTGGTTCACGTTCAAGATGATTCCTGCCGCGACTGTGATCGACCCGTCGTTTGTGAAGGCTTCCCCCTCGATGACAACGTTTGTGGGGCCATCGCCGGAAATCAGGACATCTTCAGAGTACAAGCCGCTGTGGATGTAAATGGTATCCATGTCTCTGGCCGCATTGACGGCCGCCTGAATGGTGGCATAGGACTGTCCGGCACCCACGTGGAGGGCCGTCCCCACATAACCGTTGGCATGGATGACATCCGCATCGATTCCGTACATGCTGTAGGTACTTTTATGACGATCACCGTCATACGTGGTTTGTACAGATACGTCATCAAGTGAGGGTCCGCCGAGAGTGTCGACAACGAAGCTGTTGTATCCGCTAACCGTACCCGGAAACGTGATGTCCTGCAGAATAATCCTGTCGTTCAGAAACAGCACAGCATTGGATTTTGAAAAATCCTGATAGATGCTCATCGAGACCCAGTCCAAACCAGTGACTGCGGGAACGGGATTTCCCCAGACATCGTTGCTGCAGGAATGCCAGGCGGAGTCCTTCCAGACGCGCACGAACCCATTGCTGTTGAAATACAACAGGAACGATACTGAATCGGTCGGTATATTGGTGGGCATAAGACCAGGTGAAGGAAGCATCCTGAACTCGGTCCATGCAACCGTTGGTGTCTCACTTACCGTGTTGGAAAAAACCGTCTTTCCGACAAGATGGACATAGTTGGTCTGATCGAGATAACTTGCCGAATTTGTTACATGGGCACCAACACTGCTCGCTTGCCATCCATTGGTCTCCGTCGTGAAGGTTGCACCGGGCGAAAAGTCCTCAAAATTGTGATCGATGAAGTCGGCGAGCCCAAACGTCCCGATCAACAGGACGCTCACGATTACACTCAGACACGCAGCACGTTTCATAGAACCCTCTCTTGCGGGCTATTCCTCCAGAACGATTGCATCGGCGACGAACATCGGTAGACGGACCACCAATACGCCGTTGGGCTTCTTGAAGAACCGGACCGGATTGCAGCTTGCCGTCCACACCTTGTTGAATTGAGAAGCGTCATGGATCTCGATCATGACGCTCTCTTTGCTGACAGCATCATGATCAACCACAAAGACAACCGACTTGCCTTCGCCGTCATAGCGCACAATTTCGCAGATCGGCTCTTCCGTGGAGGCAACCCGGCGCGCATCGGCCAACTCAGCAGGCCAGGCAATGAAATCTCGCAGATCGGCCGGGAAGTTTCTCGGCGTGTATGAATTGATATCATACCCTTGGCCTTTGACGGCCTCATTCAGATAGCTGAGCCCCGGCATGCCCGCCACGCGAATGGCCACACCAGCCCCATAGTAGTGAATCGTTCCGACCGTGTTGGTCTGCTGGTCGATCAGGAAGGTAGTGGCGTTGCCGGAGGCGGAAAGTGTTTCACTCGCGCATAGCTGATTGAAGGTCACATCCGGCGGCTTTGCAGCCCCGCCACCGGCCCCGCCGGTTGTCAACGTATTCAGAACCGGCTGTGTGCGCATCTCGTACTTGGGACGGCCGGCGGCGTGCTGGATGGTGAAGTCTGAGCTTTGCGCACCGAACACATCACTCAATATGCTGGTAGGCTGATTGTATTCGTTACGCGTCCCGGCACCAGCCGACCCGAACAGCACACCGCCGTTCTCTACCCAGTCGGCAATCTCCACAGCGGCGGCGGATGTGATTTGGGCACCGCTCATATACAGCACCTTGCAGTTGGTCAGCGCACCGGATTCAATGTCGACCTCGTCGACAAACGCTGCATCATATCCCGCATGAGTCAACGCCCAGTGAAGCATGCGGTTGTTCTGTTCACTGGCACATTGACTATCTTCCCATATGGCGCTGGTCCGATTGTAGAGCAGCGCTATATCTGTCGGCTTGCGAGTCGTCCCGTTCAGGGCGTCATCAATGGCGCTGAGTTCCGCCGTTGCCGTGATCAGCTCCGGGTAGATATCGAACGAGATGTCGAAATTGGCATTGTTGTTAATGTAGCATGGCTGGCCATTGTATAGATGCAAACGCGTGACCCCACCGGCCATCGCGGTATAGATCTTTCGGCGGAGCAATCCGGGGACGTCGCGTATGCTTGTGTCCCCGACAACGACGTAAGCCCCAAGTGACTGTTGGGATCGCCCTGCGCTCCGAAGCAACGCGTAGATGTCTGACATCTGCTCAGGTCCAGCGCCGTAGCCAAGCCAGTCTTCCGTCCACAGAGATTCCAGACCCCCGTTTCTATGAATCAGAAACGGATCGGTTCCGCGTTGCGTCCATGCCTGGAACTCGCTGTATGGGGGTGCAAAGTTGGCGGTCGTAAGTCCCTTTCCGGTGCCGAAGTGCTCGTTCTTAAGGCCGGTGATGACGCCGAAAACATGCTCGAGGCCCTGTAGGCGGAAAACCCCGGTATGGTAGAATAGTTGAGGATGAGTGTCCCTATCTGCTGGGCCCACAGGCACAACCTCGTCCCATGTACCAGCATTAAGATCCTGCAGCGTCATCCCGATCGCCTGCAGACCGCTCCTAAACGTGGTACAGCATTGCACGCAGTTCGCTATTTGCGCGTAGCTCATTCCGCCGGGCTCATCATATGCTTTGAGCAGAGCGATATCATCAAGAACCGCCTGATTATCTGTAACGAAATCCAGTACAGCGGCTGCCATAGCGTTGGTATCGGGATGATGATGATCGGCACCTTCATTACTAACACCCACCGCGAAGGGCGTTGTGAAATGCTTATCTACTCCTGATGGCAATCCGTGTCTTTCAGCCAATTCCAGTTGATACTCCGTAGGGTAGACTCTAATGCAGTTGGCTCCCAATCCCCTGGCAAGTACCGTTTCCCTCTCAGTAATGTGGCCGTCCATGTCCCGGCTAAGACAGGGGTCCATCTCAATACGGAGATGCTGAGCCGATGTGCGCCGACGGACCCGCGGTTTTGTGTCTAGCGAGGAGAGAACCTCCGCCAACCTAGCCTCCTTTTCTCCGATATAGTCTTCCGATGTCAGAATCTCTTCAGGTGCGTCGCTGATGATGCCGGGAAAAGTCAGCAGTATCCGCGGCGCTTCCTGGTCAATGGGGATTGTCCGAACGACGTCACGCTCGTGGCCAACGGCAAATTCAAGATTACCCCGGAGTCGCTCTGTTACATAAGGACCGGTGTGCATGTACCGAGTGGCAACCATGCTGACCAAATTGATGTCGCCCGCTCTCGGATAATCGTTGATCCGTATCCACGGACTGCTGTGGCCTACTGTCAGCCAGCGCGCCTGGTCCGCAGGCACGTAGTAGCCCAGGGAATTCCCTGCTGCGGTCAACATGCCGGGATAGTCGCGGTACGGCGCACCATCGGCATTGTAATATGCGTGCAGTATCTCAATGAATAGCCCATAGGGAACGATATCGTGCGACAGGTTGGTGTATCGCATATAGGTGGGGGGGAGAAAGTCACGAATCTCGGGCTCATATGCCAGGAGATTTGTGAGAATAAAGAAGTCAACTTTACGGGCAACCCAGGCCGTCCCCCCTGCGGGACGGGAAAGCGAAACAGCAACGGTTCCCGGCGTGAGCGCAACATCAATGCTTTCCCACTTGAACGTCAGTGGCGCATACTTGTCAAAGTCCGCGTCATGGACCTCTTTGGAGGCCAGTTCCGTTCCGTTCGAGCTGATGGCAAACGTGAAGGTTCCTCCGTTTACTGCCACGTTCACCGTTCCAAAACGCACCCACAGTCGATAGGTTCCCGCAACCGGCACCTCCAGATCGTGTGTCACTGCGCTGTTTGAGGAAACAGGAATGCCGTGGTCACCCCACAGCATGGCATTGCTGCTGGGAAGCCAGGGCGTGACCCACCCCACCCGACCACCCGTCTTCCAGACGACGCCGTCAGCCATCTCTTCAGCTTCAAACGATAGGACCGTCGCCGTATTCGTGACGGCCACAACGTTGTTTGTGTCCTCCATGGCATCCAGGCAGAACAGCCCCACTTGATCGATCTCCACGCGGGAGGCATCGGTTTGCGCACCATTGACAATGAACCCCAGGCAATTCGTTTGCGCGTTGGCCAACGTGACCGTGCCTTGCAGCACGGTCCATTGCGTGTTGCTGAAGATCGGAACGGTGGCAAACGAATCCAGCTTGGTGACACCGGTTGCGTTAAACAGGGCAAGCTCAACGCTGGTATTGGTTGTTGCCCCCAGAAGGCGCACTCTGGATGTTGCGTATACAACGCCGGAGGCTACGCCCAACGGGTGTGAGGGCACGATGCTGCCCGCACTCGCCCAGCCCTGAACCACCATGACGAGATCGCCATCCGGTGCATCCGGCACCTTCTCCTTGGTGGCGTAATACATGCCACGACCGTTCTCTTCAAATAACAGCGGCAGCGCACTCTCGAAGGATGGGTCCTGAATCAGATTTTCATGGGTTCCGGCATGGCTCCCGGCCGGCAGAAGCAGTCCCGCAAGCATGACGCCCGCGGCTAACAATAATCTGTGTTGGGATGCTTTCATTGGGCGCTTCCCTTCCTTAATGTTTATTCCATCCTATCGTCTTTGCCGCAATCGCCGGGTAACGGGTTACTCCGCCTCTGCCAACAGGAAGATCCGCCGGAAGCTGCCGCCGTGGTCGAACGATTTGAAAGCCCGCAAAGCGATCGTGTTCTTCTCTCCGGGCTTGATGTGATCGGACAGATCAAACGCGAGGCTGTGATCGTAGGTGAACCAGAAGTGAGTGGGTCCGCGCCATGTATCGTCTGGGTGACCATCTTGCATGAACGTCACTCGCTGTCCGTTAACCCAAATTTGCACCGCTCGCGCGATCAGACCGGTGCAGTAGAGGTTGATGCGGCCATCGGTCGGGAAATCAGCGGGTACGTCAACGTCGGTGCGGTAGAAGAATGCAGCCAGTTCACGGTGCGTGCCGTAGGTGATGTCGGGGATGTACGTCACATCCATGTCATCGAGTTGCGAGACATTGGTATCAGGCAAGTGATACCCCTTGGCTGTGGCGAGGTTGTCGGTGTCGAGACCACCTTTCCAGACACGGGGCAGCAGAAGTGACGCGTTGGCGTTCGCGATGCGATCCGCGTATTGCCCGAAGAGGTTGTAAACACCTCCTGACGTGTAATCCGGTACCGCCTCATCCCTGCTGATCTGATAGGGCGTGACGAAATGCGAGTAGAACTTGTTGAGTTGCTCGCATATCGCGAAGGCTGCGGCCATGCGTTCTTGCGCAGCCTTGTAGTCGCCAGTTTCATTCGCCCGTTCGATTCCGTCGCAGTAGGCATCGGTACTGGCCTGTCCGTCGACAAGCAACTGCAACTGCATCTTTGCGCGCGCGGTATCGGCGTATTCTTGTGCGCGTTCAAGTTGCGTGCGGGCTTTGGCGCGCGTTGCGGGATCAAGGATGATGTGGTTGCCCCAGTGCTCGTTGCCGACGATGTCACCGATTTGCGCCATACGGTCTTCGTAGACCTGGTAGTAGGCTTCGACGGCCTTGGCGGCCTGGCCACACCGCGCCAGGCAATAGTCACTGATGACGTCTCGATAGTCCAGATCGGCATCCCAGTACAGGCGCATCATGAGGTAATTATTGAGTCCCGAAGCGAGCCACGTGTCAAAGCCCTGGGAGGTGTGACCATCGAGGCCGAGCGCGTGAAAGTAAGGATAGTTCTTACCAATAATCGCCCATCGCGGGCTGATCATGACATGATGTGCGCTGAAGCCCATCGGCTCGTAGTCATAGTAGTAGGTCTCCGCGCCGACGGCAACAGCCTGAGCCATCCAGGCTTCAAGCCATTTGCGATACCATCGGTTGGTCTTGCTCTTAGGATCGCGCACGTGATGGACAGGGCTAATCGAGAGCGGCGCGAAAACGAGCGCCATCTGCGGATGCACCGTTTCGATGCGCGGTGGAGTGGTATTGTTGGAGTAGACAAGGATGCCGTACTTCTTCTCGGGATAGACGGTGTTGACACGCTCGATAACATTGCGGGCAAAGTGCCAGAGGACGTCAGTGGCGGAAGGACCGCCCAGTGCAAAATCGAACTCACCCGTGTACCACTCCTGGCTCTTCGGATGTTCATCGACCATCATGCCGTCGGCGGCAGACATGGACGCATACTCTGTCAGCGGCCACGAATCGAAGTAGTCCACATAGTAGTCGGCAAACAGTTTCTGAGTGGTAGGGTTGGCGAAGTTGGGCGCTGCGCGGAAGGGCTGGCCGTTCCTCATCGCGTAGATATCATCGGGCAGGTAATCCTTACCGTCCTCTCCTTTGATTGTGGGCATATATTTGGTGCGGATGGCCCATGCAAAAACAGCGCCCCAGATATGGCTCTGTTCGATGCGTGCGTCGCCGAGTGCAGGAACGGCGTTGCCGCGATTACGCAATGTCCACCGGGGGAACGCGTCGTCGTGGCCGTAGGTACACCAGAAGTATCGCTGGCTGTGGTCCGGGTTCTCGGTGACGTCCAGTGTGGCGGTCAGAGTCTTGGCTGTGGGGTAGAGCTCGCCGGGCGGGCCGGGCATAGTCCAGCGGCACCCCCATGATTCGAGTAGGTGATAGACGCCATAGAGCGTACCGCGCGCGCGCCGCCCCGCGATGACAAGATCGCGGTCGCCCGACACGCAGATGTAGCCGTCCTTATCGAGCGCGTCGATACGGTCACCGTAGCCGGTATCTCGCGCGAACGTTGTACCCAGGAGGATGCGAGAGCCTTTGACGGTGGAAGGATCGTCGGTCTGCACGACGGGCAATTCCGCGCCGGTGATGGACTTGACGATGGACTGCAACTCCTCAGCCGCGATTACCCGTTCGTCGCCGACCGTCCTAATTTCATTCTTGAGGCGCGCCAGCGCCTGCGTGCGCTGCCGCGCACACCAGTCGGGATCTCGACGCTCGGCAACACGTTCGAAGTGCTCATTGATGCGCTTCGTTGCTTGGGATTCATACTCGTCAACGGAGGACTGCGCGGGCAAGACAATCGTTGCTACGGGTTCTCCCTGCCTGACAATGCCCACCGCTAGGGGTTTCGGAAGGGCCGACCGGCCTTCCGCTAAAACATGTGCTGAGAGGGCAACAGACAGGTACGCTATTGAGGTGGCGAGTTTAGTCATATGCTTAGTCTCCGTTTGAGTTGTTTCTCTTTAGTTTACTTCTGAGCATGCCGATCTTTCGGTGTGATGTGTTATCGCTGCCACTTTGTCGCTATCTTCATATCCAGAGTGTCCTTAAAGTGGGCACCGGAAAAATGATACCGCTCGCATTGGTCGGAAAATGCCCTAGCTAAATACGAATGTCAACATCTATCCGCGTTTTGGCTAGTTTGCGAGTTCTACTCTCAATCCATCTTGCTAAAACACTGAAATACCATAGGACACAACGAAAATGTCTTCACTTAACCATAGTGAATATACAGTTGACATGTTCGGCCACTCAAACGACACTTATACCGTAGTGAGAGCGGTCTCATTAATGGTGCATAGCCAAACAGAAGGGCATCGAAAGAGAATGGAGTTGCAGACCATAACATCGGGAGGTGCAGCAACGGCGAAACGGTACGCGAACGCTAAGCGGCGCGCGGCCGGATCCAGTCTTCAGGATGTGGCAAACTTGGCCAAGGTCAGCCGCGCTACGGCCGCGAGGGTGTTTTCGGACGAACACCTCGTTGCCGAAAAGACCAGAGGTGCGGTTCGCCGGGCGGCACGTATGCTCAATTACAGCCCCAATCTTCTGGCTCGCGGCTTGGCGGGCGGGCGAACAAACATGATCGGCGTGCTGTGGGCGTTGAGTGGCACTCCAGAGGCGATAGGGACAACGCACCTCTTGGCGGAGCAGTTGGAACAGTGTCACTTTATGCCCTATATAACCGATGCGCCTGCGCATGGGGCGGCGACCAAGAACATGTTGCGTGAATTTGCCCGCCGAAACTTCGACGGCATCGTGATGCAGATTGGCGACGCGCGTGCCTCCGCCGACGATCTGGAGTTCATCGAACTCCTTTCATGCTTCCGTGCCGTTGTGTTGGTCAGCGCACAGCCCCTTGAACTGGGCTTCGACGAAGTGGTGTGTGACCGTCTGTCCGCCTATCGTGAAGCGGCGCGCCATTTTGCGAATATCGGACGCCGTCGCCCGGCGATCATAACCGCCCACCACAGCAACATCCAGAAAGTCGAGGCGTTCTTTGACGAGGCGCGTCAATGCGGAATGGAGGTTCTCCCTGATGCGGTGATCGATATTGCCCAAGGGCACGACCTGGACGCCACCCACGCCCGCGGGGTTTTGGAGACCCGCTTCTCCGATACCAGCTTTCCGTTTGACGCCGTGATGTGCAGCAACGACGAGCTGGCGATGCTGACCGGCGCATGGCTCACCGGACAAGGTCTACGGATCCCGGATGACGTGGCGCTGGCGGGGTTCGACGACATGCGAATAAGCCGAGTGCTGAATCCACCCCTGGCAACGGCGGACCGGCGTCGCAAGGAGGTCGCCGACACCATTGCGACGTTGCTGACAAGTCGGCTTGATCAGCCCGACTTGCCGGTACGATCACATGATCTTCCAATGCGGTTCCTGTGGCGGGAGTCGGCGGGGAGGGATCCGATGTGTGGTGCATCGGGTCCGGTTATCGACGGATAAAGGAGGAGTAATAATGAAGCATCTCAAAGTTATAATGGGTGTCCTGTTGTCTTGCGCTTTGGTGGCGTCGTCTCGTGCACAGACACTGCGGTTTGAAGCGGAGGACGCACTGGTCTCGCCGACTCTGGGCACGACCGCCAGTCCTGGCAACAACGAGTATGAGGACTTTTCAGGATGGTCCGTTGACTCGGACAACTCACTGATTCTCTATTCCTCCGAAACGATAGCCGAAGCGGATGTTATCACGCTTACCTTCACGGGCCTGAGCGCCCGCACCTCTTATGATGTCGAAGCCGTTCTTGCGTACATGCCGGGAAGCGTCGAAGCGTACGCATGGTACTGGCAATACGATTACGGTTCGGCGGCTAGGGCTGTGTCCGGCGTGGCGAATTTGTTTCTCCGCTACGACCATTTCCTCGGAACGTTCGTCGGGCTCTCCACGAATCGATATCGTCTGGCGCGTGCCGTCACCTCATCCGCGGGTGAAATTAGTTTTTACGGCGGGAACAAGCGGCATACCGGTGCCAGCACATCGGATAGCTACAGTGGTTTCGACTACTTTGACCTGACCCCGGTAGCGTTGGTGACGCAGGCGACTTATGAGGCCGAAGACATTATCCAGAGTCCGATGGCACTGATTGTGGAAACGATAACCGCCAGCTCGGGCAACAACGAGTACGAGAACTATACCGGATGGCCAAATGACTCGGGCAACTCGCTGATTGTCAATTCCGACGAAACGATTGCTGAGGCAACAAACGTACCGTTCCTGCTGATCCCGGGGTTGACACCAAACAGAGAACATCGTCTCCATGCATGGATCAACTACACTCCCAGCGCAACGGAGAACTGGACCAATTACTACAGCTCCGTGTCCCGCGCCGATGCGATAGGGGCAGGAGCGCAGACCGTGACTATAGCCAATCTGGACAATCCAGGTGGGGCGTCGTGGGTCGTGAACAGCACCAACCGGTACGCCCTAGCATCGGTCGTGTCCGACGATCAAGGACACATTCGCCTGTTCCTTGGTTCTTTCGAGTACACAAGCGCGAAGTTTGTTGGCTGGGACCGGATCGAGATCGAGAAGGGCCCCGACACGGGTACCGTCGTGGTGATTCAATAGCGAATACCAGTGCAGACCACTCCGTCAACCGAGGATGATGCACAATGCCCTCCTTGCGGTGGGGCCCGGCCTTCGCAACCCCAATTGTGGGCCAGCCCCAACTATTACAGGAATGGCGCTTCCGGGATTCGTGTGGGATATTCTACTGATGAATCGCGCGATGAGCGGTCGCGAGATGGGATCGAATGGGCTGTTCGGTTAAGGCTAACCGAGTAAAGGTACGGGGGCGGGGGGGCATGGTCAACGTCGTGGGTTGTTCGAGTATACTTCAAGGCTGCACATAACCTAGAGTCGCTGGGAGGACTCTACCAGGGCGCGCATACGCTGCTTGATTTCGGGGGTGAGTTGGCCGCTGCGAAGGCGCCACTGCCAGTTGCCGCGGTCGGTGCCGGGCAGGTTCATGCGCGCGCTGGAGTCGAGACCAAGCAGATCCTGCATGGGGACGACACATAGCGCAGCATTTGATTTGAGACCCACGGTAATGAGGTCCCAATGAATCTCGCTGCCATCCGTCTTGAGAAACGCCAGGATGGCCTTGCGTTCCTCGCGCACCGATTTGACTGATCGGGTGTCTGATTTTCCGGCCTCGCTATGAAACCATCCCATCGTGGTGTCGTTATCGTGCGTGCCCGTATAGACCACGCAGTTGGTCGGCAGATGATCGGGCCGGTAGTCGGCCGCCTTCGGATCATCGCCGAAGGCGAACTGTAAAATACGCATGCCGGGAAAGCCAAACGTATCGCGCAGATCCTCCACCTCATCAGTAATCACGCCTAGATCCTCTGCGATGACTGGCAAGGTACCCATGTCAGCAATCAGGGCCTTGAAAATCTCTTTGCCTGGGCCTTTGACCCAATGCCCGCCCGCGGCGGTGCGCGCCATTCCGGGAACCTCCCAGTGTGCCTCGAATCCTCGAAAATGATCAATCCGCACCACATCCACCAACTCCAGCGCGCGGCGCATGCGTGCGATCCACCAGGCATAACCGGTCTCTTCATGCACGTCCCAGCGGTAGAGCGGGTTGCCCCACAGCTGGCCGGTCTTGCTGAAGTAGTCCGGAGGCACACCCGATTGCACAGACAGACGCCCCGTCTCGTTGAGCGTAAAGAGCGCGGGATGCGCCCAGACGTCCGCACTGTCATGCGCAACAAAGATGGGCACATCCCCCACGATGTGAATCCGGCGCCGGTGGCACCGCACGCGCAGGGCGTGCCATTGGCGTTCGAAGAGAAACTGCTGAATCTTGACACAGCGTATCACGGCCGCCAGTTCATGACGTGCCTCGTCCAGCGCTGTCGGCTCTCGCTGGGCCAAGGCTCGTGGCCAACGGAACCAAGGCCTCCCATCGCGTGAATCCTTGATGGCTGTGAAGAGCGCATAATCATCGAGCCACGCCTGCTGGGCCACACAGTAGCCCTCAAACGCCTCCAGCAGCTCGGCAGACGCGCGCCGCGAAAACGTCCGGCAGACGGACTCCAACACGGCCATACGAGCCGGGATCACCTGGCCGTACTGAATGGGCCCCTCACCAAAGGCGGTAAGCGTTTCGAGGCGGCGATGGTCAAGCAGACCGTCGGCCACCAGATCATCCAAGCTGATCAGGATGGGGTTGCCCGCAAAGGTGGAGAGCGACTGATACGGCGAGTCCCCATACCCGGTGGGCCCGAGGGGAAGCATCTGCCAGACATGCTGCCCCATCTCAACCAAGGCGTCCACAAACTCCCGCGCCGCGGGGCCAATGTCGCCAATGCCACACGGACCGGGCAGACTAGTGGGGTGAAGCAGGATGCCGCTTTGTCGATTCTGTTGCATAGGGCTCTCTATTTATAAGTGAAGTCCCGTGACTATCCATCGTTGTCAACGCCGCTGAAGAACCCCAGCGGTGGGGTGTCAGCCCTATTTTTCGCTTCTTTCTCGAAATCATAATCGTAATCATAATCGTAATCAACAGAGCGATTACGATTACGAGCATGATTACGATGAGGAATACCGGTCGGTCACGGCAGACTAACCCGGATATCATAAAACCGATGCGTTGTGTTGGTGGGGTGCGGAGCGGTGGTCGACCCGTCGTCGGTCCAGGTGTATGTCTGCGGCGCGGGCACCGTGATGGGGGTCGGGGTTGCATTCGACCACCCGGGAGCGCCCACGAGATCGTCATCGTAGGCAACGCGATAGAGACGCTGGGGCTTGGCGGGGAAGCGCACTTCAAATCCGTTCGTCTTCCCTTCGGCACCCGTCAGATGGAGATAGTCCGTGTCGTCATTGGGATCGGTATTGCTGATCCACTCGTTGCTGTTGACGACACCGTCCATATCGTAGTCGTTCGTCCCGTCGGTCCCATCGTAGGGATTGAGGAAGGCCGACCGTGCATCTTCGTAAGTGTTGGGCATGCCATCCGCATCCCAGTCGGAAGGCTGCGCATCAAACCCGAGCGCGAAGGCAAAACTACCCGTGCCGAAGATCTCAGCCTGATGGGTCTGGGCCTGGTTACGCATAGGCCGAGTGGCATAGTCCACCTTGTTGGTGTCCTCATCTTCGGCCGAGGATTGCCAGCCACAGCTATGACCTGCATCCGCATAGCCGATCCGCGCGGAGACGGTTGTGCCGTAGTTGGTGTTCGACAAGGTCAACACCCCACCCGCATCCGACACGTCCGAGAGGGTGGCCTGACCGTCCTGTAGGAGGTCGGCCAGATCAGGGGAGAGTCCGTGTCGCACGTAGAGGGTCTGCCCCGCCAGGTCGCCCGAAAGCTGGTAGACAACCTCGACCTCACGCGCCTGCGGTGCCAGCGTGATCTCCTTCTGAATGAAACCATCAGCCGAGACGAATCGCCACCCTTGGGGCAGTGCCGTGGCCGTGTAGAGCATATTCACATAGCCGGAATGGCCAACGAACCAATCCTTAAGGCCCGAGGTGCGATACGCCACCACCGCACCCTCAGCGTCCACGTTCCAGGCGCCCTCCTCCTCGGTCTGCGATCCAGCATATCCCACGAAATTGCCCATAGCCTGATAGACCCCGCCCCCCAGAAGATCTCGGATCCAGGCACCGGTCATGCGACCACCGATGGATTCGAACAGCACGAAAAGTCGGTCGTTGTAGAGGATATATTCATCCTCACCATCCAGATCAACATCGGTGCTCAACACCTGCGGTGTGGTCACCGTCCCGGCCGAAGCGGCCCACGTGTCGACCTGAGTATAGAGCGCGGCCATGCGGGTCTGCGATTGCGCCGTCTGAGAAAAGAGCGCTAATGAGTTGGAACTCGTGGCGGGATACATGTACTGCCCCGTACTGTAGCGGCGCGTGTCGTGGTTATTCTCATCGTGAAAAGCGGTCTGGAAGACGGAGGCATGCAGGGTCGCCCGTGCGAGCAGAGACAGGTTCGTGTTGACGACGCCCTGCACGGCCTGCCAGGCATCGACCACCAGTCCGCCAGAGTAGAGCATGCCGTAGACATTGGTCAGGGCCGTGCCAGGACGGATCTCGAAGTGCTTCGTCTCGAGCCCCTCCTCAACACCGCTCTGACCGACATACCAGTGGTCAAAATCCTCCTGCGAGGCGTGATTGAGCCAGTTATAGCTCTGCTTGTTGGCCACGCTCGGCTCGTCAGAACGCCACTGGGTCCACCAGCCCGCCCCCACGGCGTCCCCCACGCCATCATCGGTGGCATCGATCTCGCCGCGCGTGATCTGCTCTAGCGCCACAACCGGCGTCCAGGGATGATTCGCCAACCAGCGCAGATTGAGGTCGTACGCATCCGCATTCGCGTTCACAGCGAAATCTTCCCAGTTGCTGAGCAGTGTGACCACCTGATCGCGTACACCACTGCGCGCCTTGCGGATCAGCAGCGCCCGCAGCGAGATATCGAGGCCATTGTCCGTAGTGTTAAAGCGATAGGATGAGGCCAGGTTGTTGATCACAAAGCAGCGCCCCGACAACTGGCCGGTACGACGAAACTCGTTAATCCGGTAGGCCCCCTCAATCAGCGACTCGGTACGCCCCAACCAGTTGAACAGATGCGTATCCTGATCGACCAGCGAGTAGCCGTATCCCATGTCCGTGATCTTATCAAAGACGTCGTAGTCCAGAACACGCTCCGGCGGCCAGAAGACGGCCGTTGCAGGATCGATCGTCGTCGCGTAGATGCGCTCAAGATATTGGCGTGCCAGCGTCTCGCTGTCCCGGTTGTAGGCTTCGTTAAAGTAGGGCAGGATGTGGTCCGAGAATGTGCTACCCAGTAGGTAGACCACGTTGGTATCAATCAGTGTGGCTATCTCTGCGTTTAAGGCGGGTCCGTCCGCCCACGGCTTACCGGCCACAGGATCGGCCGCCGCCCATTGGATCGCAGCGGCCAGCGTGGGCGTGATATGTAGATTGAGTGGTTGTCCGAACACGGCGTGGGCCGTGATGGGACGGTGGTAGCCTGCCCCGTTGCCGGTATTGATCAACTCCTGAATCTCGTTCCCCGGCCGGATGGCCTGATTACCGTGGATCAGGGAGGCGACTTTAGCCCGGCCAGCGCGTGCCGTGCCGGGAATCCAAGAGTAGAGGATGTTCTCCAGTCCCTCCTGCGCTTGCCAGTAGTCCTCCGCGATCCAGTCATCGTAGATCGAGTCGCGTATATCGTTGCGCCCGCCGATATCACCCGCACCCACCGGATCGTTACTCGTACCATCCTTGGTTGTGTAGACCTGGTAGCTGAAGTTGGAGGCACCGCTGCCAGCCCAGCCGGCATCAATCAGCGCCTGACGGCTGATACTGAACTCGACCGCATCCAGCTCGGCACTGTAATAGGCATCGATAAAGCCATCCGATGGGTCGCTCCGGCCCACCACGCCAAAATCGGCCAGGTTGGCCCCCACGGTCGTCGTATTGTTCGAGCGATTGAGATCCACGTAGACGCGCCCTTGTCCGGACTGATAGCACGCCACAACCACCTCCCATCCCATCTGCGTGAGCGCGTCCACGTCGTCGGGCAGGGCATGCTCGCCCTGCCCCGTATTGCCGGTATCGATCACGACGTAGAGATCCAAGTTGCCCTCCTCGGCCAACGGGCGCAAATCATAAAAGTCGACCCGGAAGTAGAACTTGCCGTCGCCCGAGCCGCTATCGCCGCCGTCGTGAGCGTAGAAGGCCACGATATCGCGGGATTCATCCCAGCCATCCCAGCCCTTGTAGACATCCCCGAGTTGGTTGTTGGGTCCCCCACCCTCGTACTCGTCCAGGACCAGCAGATCGTTCCACGACCAGTCCATGAACTCCTCGTAGTAGGATCTGCCGTAGATCTCGCCCAGCTTCTCGCCCGGCCCAATCACGATCGAGCCCGCCGGTGGCGGATCCAGGCTGTTTGGATCGCGCGGGTTGGTGCCGTTCTCATACTCCATGATGTTGACATAGGCACTCGTAACGCCGCCCACCACGATCAGATCCATGTCGGGATTGCCCTGCGCCCCATGCTCTACATTGGTGATGACCGCACCGGTCATCATATTAATCGCATTGGTGACACCACTGTTGAGGGGGCTGAAGTTGTAGCGCCGCTCCCAACCGTCGGGCAGACCATCCCCGTCCGTATCGGGGTTGAGCGGATCCGACTCCTGCCACAACTCGCCAACGACCCATACCCGGTTCGAGTCGGTATCGCCGTCAATTCGGCCGTTGTAGTTCACGTCCTCGCCGTAGCCATCGCTGGCGCCGTCCCCATCTGTATCGGAGTTGTTGGGGTCGGTTTCTCGACCGGGATGAGTGGCCCACGCGACGTCCCACTCTCCATCAGGCCAGTCGGAGTCCTGTGTGCGCACGTCCCACCAGTTTGCACCGGGGGGCAATGCCACCCCGTCTCCATCGACCCAGCCGTTGCGATTGACATCCTCGTCCCCATCCTTAATGCCGTCATAATCGGAGTCGGGGTTGTTCGGATCCGTCAGTGTGCCATGGATCAATTTGGTCCTTGAGCCGTAGAAAACATAGTCCGGCAATCCGCTATTGTCCGGCACCGTGTTGAAGAAGGGCGGATCGTAGTCAGGCAGGAAGTTGGAGAAGCCGTCACAGTTGGTATCGAGGTTCGTGTCGGTCTGTCCCACATCGGCGGAGCGCCACCCGCTCTCCAGACCATCGGGTAATCCGTCACCATCCGTGTCGGGCCGCAGCGGGTCCGTACGCCCGTAGACACGCCAGATATGCACATCCCCGTTGACCCAGGTCTCCGCGTTCTGGGTCGGCAAGTTCGTGGGGATGGTCTCGGCACCATTGAAAAGCCCATCGTCATCCCAATCGAGCGTGGCGTTGGTCACCACCATCTCCCGAAAGATCACCGTTGTGTTGCGCCACGCGGAGGCCGTGACGCTCGCCATGGAGGCCTCGTTCGTGTTGCAGTGCGCCCCAAACCAGTAATTGCCCGGCTCGATGTTCTCCCACAGGAAGAGCCAGTTACGCTTGTCGCCGCTCGTCTGGGGGTTGCCATCGACACGATAGCCAATCAAACCCGAGGCGGTGGGTCCGGCGTAAGGAGGGCTCACAATGCAGTTGGACGAGGAGAGAATACCGGTCACGGTCAGTACCTGCGAGCCAACCATCAAGACGGCCCCCTCACTGAGCTCGCTGTCGAACGCAGGCATCAGCGTCACGCCCACGTCATTGGTCGTGGTGCCGGAATAGGGATTGCTGAGGGTGAGCTGTGTCGTATTGCTGATCGCGGCTACGGTCACGATGTTGGTATCGATCTGGAGTCGGCTCCCCACCTTAAGCTCCGACGTGAACAGCGTATTACTGCCGACGACCGTTGTATTGCTGAATACAGCCGAGACCGTGCCGACCAGGGCCATACCCGCACCCTCGATGGTGTTGGAGCCATTCCAAACCGATACCGTTCCGGTTAGCGCATTCGTCGTGCTCGCATAGGGCGTTAGCGTGACGGTGTCGTTCGGAAACTCCAGCCAGACATGCTGCGCAGAAAGATCCGTCTCCACTTTGATCGTATACTGCCGATCCACTGAGCCGGCCGTGCAGTTCTCCGCCAGAATGATCTCGTACGCCTTCCCATCGGAATCAAATTCAGGGGGGGTCACGATATCAATATAAGGGCCTTTGACCGTCGGCCAGGCCGTGACGGTTCGATTCGCCGTCAGCACGACGCCTCCGCCTGCCGCATTGGTGTGCGTCACGACGATATCATGCAGATCGTTGTCGTCGCCGTTGTAGAGATCCGGCAATGCGTAGCGTAGCTCATGCCAGCCGTTGCCACCATCCTGCCAACGCACGTCGTATTGACTGCGGCCCTGCGCCACGCCATCAATCCGAATCAGGAAACGGTCGCGAATGGTGTCTACCGACTCCCCCGTCCACAGCGCTGGGCTGAACCATGTCTTCATCTCGTAGCCCACCCCGACCCTGTCGCCATCGCGCTGCGGATAGGCAATGTACATGCCAAAGTCCGGTCCGTTGGCTGTGACGTGTCGCTCAAGTGTATTGAAACGGCCGTCGACATCGGAGAGCAGCACATTGGTTGAAGAGGAGAGCTCGGCCAGCTTGACCCGGATCGTCGCGGCCGAGTTGGTGGGGATATTGTTGTAATCGAAGCGCCACTCGCGCGGGTAGCCGGGATAGGTTGGGTTGAGGGCCAGCGAGGCATCGGTCTCGGAGGCTTCCACCCAGGAAACCGCGCCCAGCGCATTGGTGCCGTTACCGAGCTCACGACCGGTCGAGCCGTCGTCGTTGGCCACACTGACGTCATCTACATTGAAGTAGACCTTTGTGACCGTCCAGTCCGTCCGAACCACTGCGCCGTACTGATTGTTTCCAAGTGTATCGTTCTCGGCCGGATAGACGACGACGCCAGTCGGCGGCTCCGCATCATAATAGAAGGGCTGCACAAAGGTGTTGTAGATCGAGGAACTGGCCGATCGATTCAGAAAGGCACGCGCGCGTAAGACGTGGAAGCCTTCATCCAGTCCGTTCTGCTTGGTATCCTGCGCGAAATCCATATGAGGATAGAGCTCCACATTCCCAGCATCGAACCCGGTGATGGAGAACTGGGTCACCATCTTCTTCTTCCAGAAGACCTGGTCGGCATTGAGAGGGAATACGCTCGCGGCGTTGTGGTGGAAGCACCCAATCTTGTAGCGCAGGGTGGTGCCTGCGGCCATGGCGGGCAGCGTGCCGGTCCACCAGTCCGGGACACCTCCACCGTCAGCAGGCCCGTTGGTCGCGTAGTTCAGTTCGCTCACCAGCGTATCGTCCGTCAGGCCATAGCCCCCCGCACCTTCAGGGAAGGACGTTCCGTTGGTGGTAAAGTAGACGAACATGTTGTCGGCCTCGGTGGCATAGCCCATCTTGACCCACATAAAGATAGTGGCATTGGTTGCTGTCTCTGGGGGTGGAAAAAACTGATCCAGCGTCTGTCCCACGATGTCCGTCACACCCTCGGGATCGTGATGCAACCAGGAGGCTGTACTGACATCGCTGTCCGCACCCGCCCCGTTGTTGATCGTGAAGCCACTCGAACCGAGCGTGCACTCGTAGGTCTCGGCCCCCAGTGTGCCCACAATATTGCGGGCCGTATCCACCGCCGCAAATTTTTCGCGGAAACGCTGGTTGTAGCTCATCTGTTCGTATCCGTCGAATACCGCGGTTGATCCCTCGTTGCCGGGGGGATGGTCGCGCATATCGCCACCGCTGTGAGCCACGCCGTTGAGGTCCACGCCCCCATCCAGCTTCAGAAGCACGTTTTCGGCGGAGCCATCGACCCGCACGATGAAATCAAGATTATTGGAGGCGCTGACGCGCGGGACCCACCAGCGGTAGGAGAAGTCAGTGGAGCTCTCGTCCACCACATCGTAAGGATTGAAGCCCGGGTCGCCATCGGGTCCATCGTGGCGCACATAGGAGACCCAGCCGGCCGGTACGCCATTCTCACGAATCGTAATGGGATGACGGTTCCACGGGCCGCCACTCCAGAGGTCGGAGGCCTCGGGACTGCGCCAAGAGAAGGCAAAGTAGCCGCCGGGCGGGACGATGACCTTAATTTTCTGATCCCACGGAACCTCGTAGTAGAAGTTGCCGCCGCCGGTCGAGTACTGCCACAGATAGTCCCCCGGCCGGAAATTGGTCGGAATCTCACGGTATTCTCCGTCCTCAAAATTGTCACACATTACAAAAAATAGAACGGTCCCATCGGCATCCGACATGGTGCCGTTTTCACGCTTGTCGACGCGTTCGTAGGCGCAGATATCCGCATCGCCCCAGCGTGGAGCCTGCCAGCCACGGGCAAAGTGTTCGTGAATATAGACCAAGTTGGGTATGCGGCCATCCCCCCACTGCCCCAGAAAGTTGATGTTGGCATGACGCGGGAAGGCACCACCGCTCTCGCCCAGAGTCTCCGATTGGTAGTTGCCGTCGGTGTAGACGTTCGGAAGCCCCTGACGGGTCAAATTCAATGCAAACTGCAACCCTGGCCGTGTGGCGTAGTCATCGTCGTGGCTCTTCACGTAGGGCACGCCCTGCCCGGCGCTGAAGCCCTGGCCCCCGGCATACTGCAGACCGTCCAGTGTGCCCCAGCTCTGGCCCAGATTACCGTTCAGGAAGCCATGCAGCTGGCTATCCACCAATCGCATGCCCGCGTCAATGTAGCCGCTGTATGCCGGCGGCGAACCGAGATGTTCTCCGAACATCATCAGATCGTTTCGCCCATACGACAGCTCTGTATCAAAAACACTATCGCGATGGTTGTCCCAGTCGCTGAATCCACGGGTCATGTTGAACTGCCACTGCGCTTGGCCCAGGTAGCCCGCGCTACTCGAATTTTTGTCGCCCGATTGCAGCCCGAAGAAATAGTCGGGCACATGCTTGACCGCGTCCAGGCGCAAGCCATCGACCTTGGTGTGATCCACCAGCCAGCGCACTGCCCGAATCAGATAGCTATTGACGTCCTCGGCATAGTAGCTCGGATTATCGGCAATGAGTTGCGCCGTAATCGAGGGATCGCCAAAACCAACCCAGCCATTGGTGGCGTGATAGTCGTAGTACTCCGGATTGTTGGGGTGGCGCACAAACGAGAGTTTTGGAATGTGATCGCCCTCACTACTTCCAAAGTTGCCATTGTCGGGGAGCTCCTGGGCAATATCGATCAGGTCAGAGAAGTTGCGGTTCTGAATCTGCCAGGTGTCGCTCCAGTCGGCAATGTTGTCCCACTTGCGATAGAACCCTTCCTCGGTCTTGCGCAGATGGAAGTCCTCGGGCAGCATTCCGGGATAGACATCGATCGGGGTGTACTCGTTGTACCCCGGCACATCAAAGGCGCGGTGGTTCATAATGTTGTCGAAGTAGACTCGCACACCGAAGCGGTGCGCCACGCGAATCAGGTGCAGCAGCTCGGCCTCGGTGCCGTAGCGCGTGCTGACCGTATTGCGTTGATCTTTTCCCCCCAAGTCAAAGGGGTCCCACAGATCGTACCCGACCGAGAGGCCGCCACTGCCCTTCGTCGGCGGTGGCAGCCAAAGCGCGCCGTAGCCCACCTCGGCCAGCTCTGGCATCTTGTAGGCCAGCTCACGGTAACTGGTGTTGAAATATTGGAGCATCACCTCGGCCGAACAGAGCTGGACCGATGTAAGGAGAAGAACGACCCTCAGCAGGCGCAAGGAGTGCGAGCGCAATCGCGTCATGCTCAGCGGTGACACCTTTGTCATGGATCCAGGCCCTCCGAACATGCAACGCCACACGGACATGATGCCTGGTTTCTCCAACCAGTTCCCGCACCACGCCCTCGCAACGTGCATCTACACCTCGTAGTATAGCACACAAATGGGAAAACGGGATACGAGGTTCCTTGTGACGGGAAGCCAAAGGATTGCCTTCTGAATAGAGGAGAATATACCCGAATACGTGAGGAGAGTCAAGAAACCCAGGCAACACGAGAGAGCGTTTTGCTCAGCAGTGCTCATTATGGACCCGGCACGCGGAGCGGCTCGCCCCCCCCCACCTGGAAAAATACAGGATACTCTGGGAGTGCCCCGGACGTCCGGGGCCGTGCTGCTTGAGCGAGCGTGTCTCATCTGTCGCATCTCACCATCACGGTGAGTCACGACATTGGGACACGCGAACCGAGGTGAAGGGCCTAAATTTGAGGAAATTTGAGGGCACGCTATTTGGCCCACTTCGTGCTTTATACTTGGGCAGACAGCTAGCCTCTCGCTCGGGTCGTCGGGTCCCATCCCCGGCGGCCCGACCCTTTTCTAGGCCCGGCCAAGAGATTTTCCCGTACGCGTATCCACCTTGATCCGCTCGCCGGACGCCATGTACTCGGGCACTTGGACAACGTAGCCGGTTGATAAGGTGGCAGGCTTGGTACGCGCCGTGGCAGAGGCACCGCGCACCGAGGGGTCGCACTCCACAATATCCAGCTCGACGGTCGTCGGCATCTCGATCCCGAGCGTGCGCCCCTCACTCATTAACCCCTGAATACCCTCCATGCCCTCGATCAGGAACTGGCGCTCTTCGCTGAGATCTTCAGCCGGAAGGACGATTTCGCTGTAGTCCTCGAGGTCTGTAAACACGAAGCGGTCCCCATCGGCATAGGAATACTGTAGTTCGCGCCGCTCAAAATCAATATCAGCAAACGCATCATCTCCGCGCAGGCTCATGTCACGCTTCTGTTTCGTGGCCAGGTTCCTGAATCGAACGCGATAGATGCTACTGGCTCCGCGCGCCGTAGGAGAACTGATCTGAAGCTCCTCGACACTATGCGGAACCCCATCCACGGCGACAATGGAACCACGCTTCAATTCGTGTGCTTTCGGCATATCCCCCCTATTCCTCCGCCACTACTTGTCCCGAGTAGCGGGCCAATCCGGCCGCCGTGGGCAGATTCGTATACACCTCCCCTTGCGGCCCAACAAAACTCCCATTAGCCATCCGCAGCAAGCGTACATCCATAGCCGCGCCCGTCACCAACCTAATCTCCACCTTCACGACATCCACACCGGGGTGATAGTTCGGTGCCGGTGTCGCTGGCGCCGAAGCCTTCGGCTTGGGCTTGGGCTCGATCCGTGAGACATGGCGCGGGGTCCAGTCATAACGATCATAGCTCTGCCAGCCATAGTAAGGGTAGCGACCGCCGTAGCGCCGCCGCCCGTAGTCGTCATGGCCACCATGGCGCCGATGGGCCGTACGCTCCAGCTCGCGGCCCATCAGGCCCCCTGCGATCGCACCAATGGGCACAGTCACAGATGAGTGCCATCCATCCACCGATTCGCCAAGAATGAGCCCTGCCCCCGCGCCAAACAGCGCACCCCAAATCACATCCTCATCTCCTGCCCGGGCGGCACCCGAGCCCAGACACAGACCCACAACCAGACTCCACATAATGATCCGTTGCATGATGATCACCTCCACTGGGAACTATACACCTGAACAGATCTGCTGTCGCGTAGAATCAGGGCACGGCGCGTCTTCACTCTTGCCACACTTTGTAATTTGAGACTATGTTTCCGTGTACGCAAACGAGGAGAGATACAGATGACGACCCCCCCCCTGAAGACTCTATTGAACACCGCCTGCATTGCTGGCACCATACTGAGTGTGGCGATCCTGGTTTCCGGGTGTGGAAAGTCGGCACCGCAAGCGGGCGATACAGCCCCCAAAGTGCGCCCCGTAGAAGCGCCTCAACCCGAGCCCGCCCCCGACCTACCGCCCACAGTTGTGATCGACACCTCGATGGGGAGTATCGAGGTCACGCTGTGGCCCGACAAGGCGCCGGGCACTGTCTCCAATTTTCTGGCTTACGTGGACAGCGGCTTCTATGACGCGCTCATCTTTCACCGCGTCATCAAGGGGTTCATGGTTCAGGGCGGCGGATTTGAGTCCTCCATGAAGCAGAAGGCTGCCGGCACCCAGATCAAGAACGAGGCCAGCGTAGAGTCTCCCAACAATCGAGGAACCATCGCCATGGCCCGCACGTCAGATGTCGACAGCGCCACGGCCCAATTCTTCATCAACCTGGTCAACAACGATTTTCTCAACCATCGTGATGCCACTCCGCGTGGGTTCGGCTATTGCGCCTTTGGTGAGGTCACCGCAGGCATGGACGTGGTGGATGCCATCGGCAGTGTGGCGACGGGTCGCAAGGGCATGATGGAGAATGTGCCGAACGAAGCGGTCATCATCAAGACGATCAGGCTGAAATAGAAGATCGCTGGCGGTGGGGTTACGGCTTCCTCTTATTCAGGGGGCCCCGACCGCCTCCTTCACGCCTTGGAAGCGCCGCACCATTGACCGTCACCAAGTTGGGCATCGTCGCAAGGATCTCACGAACGGCGCGCAGATCGCCCACGTTGATGGACTCCAATGCCATCCCTGAGAGCGGTGTATAGTCAATCATCGCCAGGTTGCTACAGGAGAGATGCACCAGCGGCAGGCTCCGTAGCGGTTTAAGATCCCTGACCTCTGTCCCGTCTATAGTGAGGGACCTCAGTGGAAGCCCGCGCAAAGGACTCAGGTCGGACAGACGCGTATTGCTGATATTCAAAAAACCCAGCGCAAGTCCCGCCAGCCCATCCAAATCACGTACCTGCGTCTCACTGATGTCCAGCCATTCTACCGACGATTCTTCCAAGCCGGAGAGGCTGGACAGGGGTGTCCGGGCGGCCTTTAGTCGCTTCAGCTCAGAACCGCTCACAAAACTCACATCCTTAATGGCGCACCCGCTGACATCAAGATCCTGGATCGGCATCGACCGCAACGGGGGTAGACTGCTCACCCCGGAATCGGCCAGGTTGAGACGCGTCAGGGGCATCTCCTTCAGATTGCGAAGATCGTTCACTTTCGTGCCCGACAGGTCCAGTTCAGTCAGGGCCATGCCGCTCAACGCAAAGAGATCCCGCACAGGCGCACCCGCCAGCGAAAGCGAGCTTAACGGCATGCGGCGCAGAGGGCTCAGATCAGACACATTCGATTTCGAAATCGTCAGGGACTTGAGAGGAAGACCGGAGAGGCCGGAGAGATTGCGTAGGCCCGGTGCCGTCAGTGTCAGCGAGGCCAACTGCGTACAGGCCCCTAGGGCCCGTAGGTCCCGCAGGTCACCCGATGTAATCGTCATGCTCACGATCTGCCCATTGTCGACCTGTGTTTCAATATCAGTCGCCGCCATCCCGGGATTGGCCCGCTGCAGTGCTGCGGCGATGGCATCTGGGGATGCGGAGGCACCCGCGCTGTCCACACCCGTTACAAAACGTCGCTGGGTCGCCGTGGCCTGTTGGGCGGCCTGCTCTATGACCTGCAGCACGGGCACATGGTCGCGCCCGAACGCGGTCTCTCCATGCTGCTTCCGGTACTGATTCACAGCTGCCTCGAGCCGCGCGGCGTCCGAACTGGAGAGACGCAGGGTGCGCAGGTAGATCATGGCCAGCTCTTTGGTATAGGTTTCACCATTGATAGGCATCCCGATCGATTGCAGCAGGCGTAGCATCGCCACGCGGGCACGCCCCTCGCTATCGGCCGTGGCTTTTCCGTCCACAGCGGCGGCCGGGCGACGGGTCAGGAGCGGGTGTGTACGCGTGAAATACTGCCCGGCATAGCTCATGGCACCGGCCTGCCAAGCCATCACGCCTTTGGCTAGTGCCACAGCCTGATTCTCGTCGTCGCCCATTCGCGCCAGTCGTTCGCTGCCCGACAGATCCCTTGGACCGAACGAAAGCTCTACCGAGACGCCTTGCACCGAGGTCACCACGCGGGCATGCACCACGCCATCCACGACACCCATGATCTTAAGTTCACGCCGACCATCCTTCATGGCCACATCGATGGTTTGGCCCACTTCAGCCGAGAACGAGTCCAGAATGTTCCGATCCATCTTCTCGGCGTCAGCCAGCACGGAGGACAGGGACGTAAAATCGCGCTTCTGCTCGGGATCAACCACCTGGGCCATCGACGCGTCCAAGATCCCGCGGGCTGTTGACACGCCCCCCTCGAGAAGACGCGCCGCGACATCGTCCAGGATATTCTCGACGCTCTGACGCGATTCAACCTCGGCGATGCGATGGGCCTGCTCGGCCGCCTCGTGCTCCGCCCGCAAAAAGGCGGCCCGACTCTCACGCTGTTCACGTGTCTGCCCGCTCAGCATACCGACGTAGTTCAGATAGAGTCCGGCGGCTTCGAGCCATGCCCGCTTACGCTGTAACGGTTCAGCCTGCTTGTCCAGCCCCACCATAACCGCGTGTATCGCTTCGTCGCGGGTTACGTGCAGTGACCGGATATCGTCGCGCGCCTGTAGAGCAAACTCCGATCCCCGTCCGGCCACCATCACCTTTCGATAGCGCGCCTCCGCCTCATCATAGTCGTAGGGATGCGAAGCCGCCCATTCGCGGGCTTGCTGCAACATACGCTCCGCACGTGTGCGACTCTGCGCAACCACGACGGCCGCCTTCTGATCCTCTACCGGCACGGGTGGTGCCACGGCATCCATTAAGCGTCCGTAGACCCACACACCGGCAATGACGCCCACGGCGCCAGCACAGAGCGTGGCCAGGAGTGGGGCGAGCGACCCATGCTGCGGCCGTACCGAGGCATGCGACCGCGGCCGCGCGGCCGCCGGAATCTTCAACACTTTGGGTAGAGGCGTATGCGCCGCCGTACTCAGTCCGGCCTCGACCAAGGGCTCAACCGGCTGTAGATGTCGCTTGGCCCGTGCGATATCGGACCGGACCGCAAGCCAATCCATGTAGCGGTGGTTGCGATCCTTGGCCATCATCTTCTCAATCAGCCCGCAGATCGCGGGTGAAAGCTTGTCGTTGTATTTCAGTGGCGACGGCACTGAGCCCGTCAACTGCTTCTCCATGACCACGTCATCCGGCTCGCCCTGAAAGAGCATCGTCCCTGTGACCAGGTGATAGAGCATGGCCCCCAGTGAGTAGATGTCGGTGCGGCAGTCCAGATCGGTAATGCCCTGTATCTGCTCGGGCGACATATAGGCCGGCGTGCCCATGACTTCATCGGAGACCCGCTCAACCTTCATAGCGTTGATCGTGCGTGCCAACCCCAAATCGGTGACTTTGGGAGTGCCATCGGCATCAATCAGGACATTGTCCGGCTTGATATCGCAGTGGATGATCCCCGCCGTCTCCCACGCATAGGCCAGGGCGTCGGCCACATAACCGGCCACGAGCAGGGCGTCCTCTTCCGATAGCCGTTTCTTACGGCGGACCCAATCGCCGATCGTATAGCCGTCCACATACTCCATGACGATGTAACAGGAACCGGCGTCCACACTGGCGTCATAGACCTGCACGATACCGGGGTGCTTCAGCTTGGCCTCGGCCTGCGCCTCCTTCTTGAATCGCTCCACATCTTCGGCCTCACCCGAAAGATGTGAGGAGAGCACTTTGATGGCGACCGTGCGGTCGAGTGAGATCTGTCGTGCCTTCCAGACCGTAGCCATTCCGCCACTGCCTATCTTCTCCAGAATCTCAAACCCGGGTATTTCAAACTTACTCAAAACACAGCCCACCCACTCCCCTCAAACAGAGACTCTAACCAACCGTAAGCAATCCGCGATATGATAGACATTTACAGTCAGGGGTCAAGGTGCGAGCCCGATTGCGGGCATGATGGCGCGAGGGTGAGCAGCTTTCGTAAGACGTCACGGCGTTGCGGCCATGCACATCTCAAAGCCCATCCTGCCGCATCGATTGACGATAGCGAACGACGATGACAGATGACCAGGGAATGGCTCCACCCGTTCCCTCGGTCTTCATCGTCCTGCCGGGCGCACTCGAAGCATCACGCCTTCACATCCATCACCCGCTCCACCGCGTCTAGGATGTCGGTGCTATCGTGTGCTTCGATAAAGTCGTTGATATGCGTTGTATCAACGGCTATGTCCGAAACCGGATCGCCAATGCCGATCATGTGGTAGAGCACGATGGGGATCGAACGCGTACTCGGCATAGCCCTCAGGAGGGTGGCCACCGCCTTGCCATTGAGTCGCGTCAGATACTGTTTGATCACCACAACATCTGGCATCTCCTGCGGTGCGGAATCCAACACGGCCGGTCCCGTATCGGCCACCGTTACACTGTGACCATGACGAGTGAAGGCACGCTCGATGACCCCCGACATCTCTGGATCATCCTCGCCGAGGAGTACGCGCACCTTGGTCATCTTGCTGGCCTTTGGCTCAACGGGATTACTGGTATGTAAAATACGTCGCACTTCCGCGATAAGGACATCCTTCTTGCAGGGCTTCGATATGAATCCAGCGACATCCAGGCCATCAAAGAACTGTTGTAAATTCGTACGAGCCGTGAGCACCAAAATGGGCGGCACCTTGATTTCCGTGTGCGCCACCCGCTGTAAAAAGCCCATGCCCCCCATGCCGGGCATGCTAATATCAAGAATGATCAGGTCAGGTGTCTGAGTTTCAAGAACCTTCAGTGCCTGCTCCCCGCTGCGGGCGAGCAGCACGGTGTAGCCGCTGAATGCCAGAAAATCACGCAGGGTTACCCGCAGATGCTCCTCGTCATCCACCAGCAGAATGGTTTGCCCATCGGTGGGCATCGTGGTGGCCATAGTTGCTTCCTCTACTTCTGATGTTGATGGTCCGAATCAAATATAACGTTCTCAATGGCGAGAATCAAGTCGTCTGAACCGCCCTCTGCGAGCAGCGGCACATGCATGGCTTCCAGAAGCTCAACGGGGATGGCGGCCTTTTCCGAGCTGCCCACGGCCACAATGGCCACCGGCTCCCGCTTCTCTTTCTCGAGTGCCTGAGCCAGAAGGGCGAGCGATTCATTCAGACAGGTGGAGAGATCCAACACCACGACATCGACCTTTTCGGCCGCGGAGGGATCCACTGCCGTTACGTCTGGATTCCACTGTAGCACAGAGTAGCGTACGCCCTCCAACACAGCGGTAAAGCGGTCACGCACCTCGCCTTCACGCGCCAGCACTGCGATGCACGGAGCCTCCTCGATCGGCAACCGCAAGATCACACAGGTACCCCGCGTCTCACCGGGGGGAGGACTCATGATGCTGACCGTGCCGCCGTGCAACTCCACGATCTCTTTGCAGAGGGCGAGGCCCAGGCCCGTTCCCGACACCCGCTCACCAACCCGGTAGTAGCGGTCCATCACACGCGGCAAATGATCGGCCGGAATCCCTATCCCGCCGTCCTTGACGCTGATCTCCACGTGGTCGACACCAGGGCGTACCGAGAGTTCTACCCGGCCCCCTTCAGGGGTAAATTTCATGGCATTCTGTAGCACATTACCAAGGGCCCGCTCGATGCGGCGTTGATCACAGTGCGCGAAACCGCTGGCGGACGGTACCCGTATATCGAGGGTCTGGTTTTTCTTCTCGCACTGCAGCTTTAGAGCTTCGCCGCAACGGCGCACCATCCAGCCCAGCGGCACCTTGCGCCGCCGCAAACGCAGACGATTGGATTCCAGCCGGCTCAGATCCAGAATATCCTGGATCGTGCCAGTCAGGCGCCAGCAATCCTGCTGCATCATGTTCAGATACTCGCGCACCTGTCCGCTCACCTCGCCCAACACACCAGAGAGTAAGTTGTCCGTGGCATAGGCCAGCGATGTCAGTGGCGTGCGTAATTCATGTGAGACGTTGCTCACGAATGCGGTCTTTTCCAAGTTATGCTCTTCGAGCCGTCGGATCGCTGAACGGAGCTCGTCCTCCATCGTACGACGTGACGTGATGTCACGGATAACCACGCAGTATTTGGGCTCGCCCCCAATCTTCATGTCGCCGTGGCTCACCATCACACTACGGCGAGTACCGTCTTCTGTCACAATATCCACTTCGTAGGATGCCCCCTCGCCGCGCTGCACCTCAGCCCAACGCTCATGGATAAATGTCTGGAGGTCGGGTGCCACCACCTCGACGAAAGGCATATTCATTAATGCATCGTGAGACCGTCCCAAAATACGATCGGCCGCCTCATTCAGAAATTCGAAACGGCCCGCTGCATTCGCCACCAGGATGCCATCCTGTGAGGTGCGGATAATGGTCTCGTGATAATGTGTCGTATTCTGGATCTCCTCCTGTGCGGCCGCCCGTTCGGCCACCTCCATCTCCAGCCTGAGGTTCGCCTCACGCAAGCCCTCGGTCCGGTCGTTTACGATCGCTTCGAGCTCCGTCTGATATCGACGCAGCGCCTCTTCGGCCCGGCGTCGCGCGTCTATATCCATAAAGGAGAAAACCAACCCCACAATGTGGCCATCTTCGTCCTCATTGGCCGTGGCTGAAACAGCCACATAGAAGACCTTACCGTCGCACCGCCGCGCACGCACCTCGGAGTCCCATGTCGATCCGCCCAGCACCAGGTCCACGATCCGCTCGGCCTCCTCCTCGTCCGCAAAGACGCGACGCACATCCTCGCCTCGTACACACTCCCCATCCTCACTGCCCCACAACCGCACAAAGGCAGGATTAACGTAGCGGATACCGCCATCGAGCGCCGTGATAACGATGCCAGCGCCCGCATTTTGGACGGCTGAATGCTCAATCCGCAGACGCTGTTGGACCTGCTTGCGCACACTGATGTCACGAATGAAGAAGCAGAGATAATCTCGTCTGCCCACGGTCAAACGGTTGACCGCCACCTCGGCCGGAAAATCATCCTCGCCCTCGCGGGCGACGTAGGCCTGCAGAAGCACGTGCTGATCGTCTTCGACCGTGCTACGGATCGTGGCGAGGAGCTCTTGGTCGGCACCGAGAAGCAGGGAGATGGCCAATTCGCCCAGGAGTGATTCTCGTGACAATCCCACCAGACGCGTCAAGCGCCGGTTCATGTCGAGGATGACGCCGTTGAGATCGGCGATCATAGTGCCATCATAGAAACTCTGAAGAAGGGCTTGGAACTCCGCCCCGGCCAGCGGGTTGTAGTCGGCTACCGGATCACGCAACTCGGACGGTGGACGAATGCGAATGCTCCGCGCGCGCGACCCGCTGGAACCGAGACACAGACCTTCCAGTCCCACGTCAATCCGCATCGTGCGCCCTGACGTTGACCCGGCTGGCATGTCTCCCCCCCCTGCCATGTACGCACACGGCTTAACTCACTCTGCATACTGCACCGCCGCTACACAAGCGAAAAGAAGTGGCAGACCTACTCGCTCAGCTCCCGACTCCGATGGGCTGCGGCAGCCAGTGTTGCCCCCACAACGGCACCCACATCGGAGTCGCTTAGCACGGCCATTCCCGCCTCCGTGGTGCCTTTCTTTGAACAGACCGCCTGCACCAGCTCGGCGGGAGTACGCGATTCGTCAAGCAACAACCGGGCCGTGCCGAGCATCGTCTGCGTGGCCAACAGCGTTGCATCTTCGGGTGCCAGCCCGAGCTCCACGCCTGCCTGGACCACGAGATCAAGAATATGAGCAAAGAATGCCGGCCCCGACCCGCTCACCGCCGTCACCGCATCAAAGCAATCCTCGGGCAGCTCAAGCGCCTGTCCAAAACTGGTCAGTAGCATAAGCAGGGTCAATCCGTCTGCGGCAACAGCGTTCGGCCCCAGACAGAAGACGCTCATGCCCTCACCGACCGTTGCAGGCAAATTCGGCATCACGCGTACCCACCGAGCGGTGGGCAGATACCTCGCCATTCCTTCGAGCCGCTTCCCGGCCGCGATCGAGATCATGAGATGCTCACCACTCACGGCGTCCGCAATCTCCGCGAGCACCTCATCCACCCCCTGAGGCTTGACCGCCAGAACCACCACGTCCGAGGCCGCGACCAGCTCCCGATTGTCTCGACAGATCGAGACACCATACTGGTCACGCAACATGGCACAACGCGCATCGCTGAGATCGCTCACCACGACATCCATCGGCACGACCGCCTCGGCAGCCACAATGCCCCCAATAATCGCCTCCGCCATCTTGCCGCCACCAATAAACCCGATCTTCATCCTCGTCTCCCCTCTACATGCGTGTTGAAAGAAGTATCCAATCTTGAATCCTTGCTGTCGAGAGCTCAGTCAGCCCCCCCCCAAAGATGGTTGGCTCCAGACCGCAGATACCACTGAATGATATGCATTAGAAATTGCCTGTTGACATAAAGGCGGTCAGGAGATAGCCTTTTCCACGTTGAATTGATCTAAGACTCTTAGCATGGGGGTGCATGTGCTGCCCCCCCATGATGAACCTGATAGTCAGAAGGCAATTCACTCCGCAGCCTAGCGGGTGAAACCTCGTATTCTGTCGCCTGTTGCGGCGTCGGCATGACCGGCGGGAAACAGACGGGCTGAATCGTCGGGTAACAGACCCAACCGGATCCCTCCGGAAGCTACCCGTATGTGAGGATGCCTGTTCCCTCTCCCTCCACGACTTACTGGCCGCCTCGGCGGCAGCTTAGGGAACAGAGAATCAAAACCGTGTGGCCCAGTAGGGTCACGTATGAGGAGGGTAAATAATGAAGATGACACACAAAGCTACACTAATCTTACTGGCAGGATTGACCCTATCGTTTCCCGCCTACGCCGCGATCAGCACAGCGAATTTCCATGGAGCAATGAATGGCTGGGGAACCGATGCCATGACCCTGGGTAGTGGCGTGTGGCGTATCACAATCCTGTCGGATGGCAACGACGCCTCCTCGGCGTTCCTGTTCGATGAGGGCGGCGACTATGACCCCAAATGGGGCCGAGGCGACGTTGTCTCGTTCGCGACCGTAGATACAGCCTACAACAATGGCGGCAACAGTCTATTTAATGAGACCACCGGCAAATACTACACATTCGCTCTAGGCAAAGATCCTATTGCCTACCAGAACTCCGGTTTGGTTATTCAGGAAACATCCAACAACCCGATTACCGTGAGCCGATCTGGAGAGGAATCTGGAGGAGTCATGGATCCGGGCGATCCGAACACCATCTCTGTCACGTTGAGCAGCAGCACGCATAGCGAAGATATCTATGTGCGCTACACAACCGACGCGTGGAGCAGTTCGCAGTTTGCAGCGGCCTCGGGGGCGGGCACGGCATACACCGCAACCATCCCAGGTCAGAGCCGCAATACATCCGTGGAATATTACGCATTCACGACCACATTCGCCTCTCCCAGCCATGCGAATAGCGACCTGGAGACCCTTACGTACAACACGGACGGCGCGAATGCGACGTACACCGTATCAGACCTTGGCAACTCCTGGTCGCGGCCCTACCAGACGGTGCCAGGCACGGCTGTCAAATATCTTAGCAACGGCAGCGGAGGGTATGCCTTCAATGGCTCTGAGCCGACGGCGTGGATCTGCACAGGCACGCAGTACCAAGGGGGTGGCGATCAAGCCACACCGAGTGGCTTATCCCTCTACCATAAGAAGTCCACGGATGGTTCGTGGACAGAGACAACAGGCTCCAGTGACAGCATGAATGGGAACGACGAGTTCTGGAAGGTTGCGTTGGTTTTTGCCAGCCACGGCTATGTGGAAGGCGACATCATTCAGTACTACTTCAAGCAGACATACAGCTCGGGTGAGGCCACAACCTATATCTATGCTGATGCACCCCCTACAACCAGCTTGATCACCAGCTTTGACGCGACCGCTAAAGCCGCACCATTCTCATTCCAGTACGGGCTCATCGAGACGGGCTCAATCGTCACCCTACACTAGCCAATTCGACCCTGTGGCAGACGAATCTACGTGGTTGATATCACGCCATTCTTTAGCTAAAATGATGACAGATAGGAGATTAAGCATGTGCTACCGTGCGCGCGCCGTCTACGTCATCAGTGTGGCTATGCTGGTGGGGGTCTTTATGCCCCCACTGGCGCGAGCCGGAACAGTCTTGGTCGCTCAGGACGACGCCTCAAACTATACCAATTGGGGCGTGACAGGACTGGATGAGGGCGTGGGGCTGGATGCATGGGTCTTCCATGTAACTCCGGAGGGTGGATTCGCGGGGAACTATCTGGCGGATACAAATAGCCAGGCCACGCTCAATTCGATCGAATCGGGTGCGGCGGGAAAGGCATGGGGCATGTACGCCAATGGCGGCGGTCCGTCCGATTTTCCGCGCACAGCTGTGTTCAGGGGATTCGGATACAACGGCAGTCTCTGGGCAAACAATCTCGCGAATCCCGGCGACAGGCTAAAGCTCTCGATGGAGAGCGGGGCCATTGCTCTGAGCGCCTCATGTGGTTTCGCTTTGCGCAGCGGCAACGCCGACTTCAGTGCGGACGACTACAATAACGGGTCTCTCTTTGAGTTCGGACTCTACAGTAGCCCGACCGTCATCGACCCGAATTTTAGCATCTATGACGGTTCCGGAGGCAAAGTCGACACCGGTATCCCTTGGGCGACCCATCAGGATGGTTTGGATTTCACCTTCACGCTGACTGGAAGCAACACCTACGATCTGGCAATTTACGATGCATCCAGCCCAAGCACACTGTTAACCAATATTGTCAGCACGCTGAACGGGAATGCTCCGCTTGACAGCATCGCACTCTTCAACCGCGACGTGGGCACGAGCTTCGATGTATTCTTCAATAAGATCGAGATTCACAAGTACTACCCCCCCACCCTATTCATGGTGAAGTAGTTCCGTGCGGACAGACCTCATTGCCGAAGCGCATGCGATGCGCCCCGTTACTATGGCGTGAGTCGTGCACCGCAAAAGATGGTCGATCACTCTCCCTCCATGCCCTACACTCCGATCATCCTCGGTATGTCTACCGAGGCAATGGACATGATAGGGATATGGGTGCCGCCAATCCAGGCATCCCGCCAAAAAGACGAGGAACACATGATCCAAAGCGGACTGGTTAGTATTACCTTTCGACAGCTGACTCCCGAGGCCATCATCGCGTTGGTGGCTCAGGCGGGGCTGAACGGCATTGAATGGGGCGGCGATGTCCATGTGCTGCCTGGCCAGTTGGCGAGGGCCGCGGAAGTGCGTAAACGCACCGCAGAGGCCGGGATTCAGGTCGCCGCTTACGGATCCTACTACCGCGCCGACCAGAGCGAGGCCGAGGGTCTCTCCTTCTCCTCGGTATTGGATACCGCCGAGGCACTCGGCACCTCTCTCCTGCGCGTGTGGCCCGGCAAGAGTGCCGCGACGGCGACGGCAGACGAGCGCGCCCGCGTCGTCGCCGACCTGCAACGTGTGGGCACCATGGCCGCCACGCGCCACATCCGCGTCTCCTGCGAATTTCACGGCGGTTCTCTGACAGAGAGCAATGCCTCCGCCCAGCAACTCGTCGAGGAACTCGGTGCGGCCAGCGTCTCGCTTCTCTGGCAGCCACCCGTTGGAAAGCCGCTTGCCTACTGCCTGGAGGGCCTGACGGCACTAATCGGATCCATCACTAATTTACACACCTTCGCATGGAGTCTCAACGCCGACGGTCACATGGTGCGCGATCCTCTCGCGCAAGCAGAAACGCAATGGACCGAATACCTGCGCGTCGCCAATACTCCCGACTGTGATCGCTACGCATTGCTCGAGTACGTGAAGAATGATGAGCCGCGGCAGTTCTTGGAGGATGCCGCCACACTGAAACGCTGGCTGAAAGGGCTGACATGAAAAACATGATGACACGATTGATCCTGACGGCCATGGTCGCTCTTGCCGCCACATCCCAGGCCGAGGAGAGTAGCCGCTTCCTGACCCAGCTACACGGGGCGGGGTACATGACACTCTTCGGCAATCGGTCGGGAGCGTTCAACCGCGAACGCTATGTCTCTGAGGGCACCCTCGAAGCGGACATATTCCTTTTCGACTTCACTCCAACCACGCATCTGGTCTGGGGGATCACGACCGCCACCCGCATGGGAAAATCCACAACCTCGGGCCTCCCGTTCTCAGTTCAAGAGGTCAACTACGCTTTGATTCCCTACCTGGAAATGGAGCGCGGAGCACACCTCGTGCGAGTCGGACTCGACCACGGCTGTGAACATCTCATTCTCAAAGACGCCTCACAGCCTTGGTACATTCGAGACGGCGAACGTGTGCTCCCTACGGTGTATGACAACCGCCTATTCGCCGGTTTCGGCTCGGACACGTATCGGCGATCCACCTGGAAGGCCCAGCGGCAAGATGCCAGCCGCGAGGCCCCGCACTGGATCCACTACGTGGAGGTTGGCTACTATCTACAGGAACTCTTTGGGTTGGTTAGTGAAGACGCCCTCAACGAAGGCAACAACTGGTGGTGGGATGCCCACCACGACCTCCGTCGGCAGGTCTGGAGCGGACGGAGGGGAGACCTCTTCGTGATCAATCGACTGGAGTTCATGATCGACCGAGAGGAGGAGTGCGCCTGGCGTGATCGCATCGGGCTGGAGTTCCAACCCGCCACCCGCGTCGGTAGCGCCTTCCAGCTGAACTGGCACCCCATCGACGAGCACCCCCGCAATTCCAGAGAGGATCTGATCGAATTAGTGGCCCGTTTCTTTTTCTAGCCCGTGTTTGACACCGCGCGGTCGGCTTTATACTGTTTCTCACTAGGAACATCAGCGAAAGGTCGTCTCATGAACATGCCCGTATTGACCTGCATCCACTGTGGGGCCAAGCTCAAGGTCAAACCCGCCACACTCCGCTTCATCAAGGAGATCCCCTGCGCCAAGTGTCGCAAGAAGTTTGAGATCACAGACGAGATGAAGGCGAATGCCGCCGCCGGTGTAGACGCCCCGGCCACTCCTGCGGCGCCCCCCCCGGCTCCAGCAACTCCTCCCGCAGCCCCGCCCGCGCCAGCGCCCGCCGCTCCTCCTGCGCCGACGCCGACACCGGCAGCCGTGCCCGCACCGGCACCTGTCCTCACACTGGTTGATGCCCCCGATGCAGTGACCACACCGGCACCGATGCCTATCCCCCCCGATGCAACACTCGCCGCCAAGGTGGATGCACTCGACACACGCGTGAAGGCGCTCGAGGCCACCATCCAGTCGCTGCGCAAGGCCCTCACATAGCGCATTATCTGTCGTTGATACGGCTGCCGGGTTCGGGCATACTCGACGCATGAAACGCTCTCTGATACTCGCCCTATTCTCGCTCATGTTGCTGGCGTCGCTCCGCCCAGCCATGGCGCAGACCAACCAGGCGGGGCCGGTTTACATCATTCCGATCAAAGGAATGATTGAGCGCGCATTGGTCTATGTAGTGCGCCGCGGCGTGAACCAAGCCGTGCGCGATGGGGCCTCTGCCATTATCCTTGATATGGATACCCCCGGCGGACGACTGGATGCCTGCGAAGAGATCATGCACCTCCTGTCAGACCTGGACGCCACCACCTACACCTTCGTCAACCCCAACGCCATCTCGGCGGGAGCCATCATCGCGCTTTCCACTGATCAGATCTACATGGCGCCCAGCGGCCGTATCGGCGACGCGATGCCAGTTATGATGTCCCCCATCCCCATGGGCGGCACGCAAGAGATTCCCGAGGGACTGAAAGAGAAAGCCCTCTCACCGACCGTCGCGCTGATCCGGAGCGCGGCCCAGCGCAAGGGGCACGATGCAAACCTGGCGGAAGCGATGGTGCGGCCAGAGTATGAATACAGCATCGGCGACGAGGTGATCTGTCCGGCGGGCCAGCTCCTTACGCTCACCAGCCTGGATGCCGAGCGACTCGTGGGTGACGATGAGCACCCCCTGCTCTCCCGTGGAACGGTTAAAGATATGGATGCGCTTCTAGAGTTGATCGGCCATGCCGGCGCCACTCCCATACGGATCGAGTCCAGCTCGGCCGAGAGCATCGCACGCATGATCGACGGCTTCCCACTCTCGGGCATCCTTCTGGCAGCGGGCCTGCTCGGTCTCTATATCGAATACAAGACCCCCGGGTTCGGGCTACCTGGCCTGGCGGGGATCGCCCTCTTGGCCGTCTGGTTCTGGGGCCACCAGGTGGCCGGACTGGCCGGTATGGGAGAGGTGCTGCTGTTCCTCGTCGGTACGGTTCTCCTTTTCGTGGAGATATTCCTGATTCCCGGTTTCGGTATTACGGGAATGGCTGGCCTGGGCTGCATTCTGCTCTCCCTCATTCTGGCCATGGTGCAGCACTATCCTGGCGAGCCATGGTACCAGCCCGCATCGGTCAATCCCGACCAGATCGAGCGGATGATCCTCAATCTGGGAGGGGGGCTCTTCCTCACGTTCCTGGGTGGCGTGCTGATGGGCCGCTTCCTCCCCGCCACACACCTCTTCCAGCGGCTCATGTTGACGCGTGCCGTTAGCGCCGCAGAGGGCTACCAGGCTTCGACCCCCACGGATGAGCTGATGGGACTGAGCGGTACTGCCGAGACACCCTTGCGCCCTGCGGGCATCGGCTCATTCGGATCCAAGCGACTCAATGTCGTCACACAGGGCGTGTTTATTGACCGAGGTGAGGCGATTGTAATTGCCGAGACGCATGGGAGCCGTATAGTGGTACGTCACGCTATCGCGCCAGCCCCTGAAGACGACAACCGTAGCAACGCGCAAGGCCAACCATGACAACCATACAGCTTTTCACAGTACTACTCGGATCGGGGCTCCTTTTGCTTGGTGCCGAGATCTTCGTGCCGGGCGGTGTCCTGGGGACCATCGGAGGGCTCTTACTCCTTGGAGCCATAATCTCAGGCTACGCTGCGTTTCCAGGTTTTGGACACTTCGTAGCATTCGGCATCCTTCTTCTGGCTGGCATCGCCATTGTCCTGTGGATCCGCTTCTTCCCCTCCTCCCGTTTCGGGCGCGCCATGACCGTATCGCGCGACGAATCAGAGTTCAGGTCCACTCAGGACGGACTGAAGGATTTGATCGGACAACATGGAGAAGCTAAGTCCGACCTCCGCCCGGCCGGATTTGCCCAGATCAACGAGCGCCGCATTGATGTGGTGACTCAGGGCGGCATGATCGATAGAGGCGAATCTATTACCGTTGTTGAAGTTGAGGGCAACCGAGTCGTTGTAAGTCGTAGGAATCCTAAAGGAGAGTCAGCATGAATCCACTAGTCATTGTCTTCGCCATCGCCACCATCGTGGTGGTCGCGCTGGTCGCCATATTTCTCTATTTCCTGAACGTATGGGTACGAGCCCTCATGTCCGGTGCCCGCGTCTCGATCTGGTCGCTGGTGGGAATGAAGCTCAGGCGTATCCCCCCATCCCTCATTGTGGATGCCCGCATCCGCCTTATCAAATCTGGTCTCGCGCTCGATACGGACTCGCTGGAGGCTCACTACATGGCTGGCGGCGACATCATCAACGTCGTGAATGCTCTGATTGCGGCCGACAAGGCCAATATTGATCTTACCTTTCAGCGTGCCGCCGCGATCGATCTGGCCGGACGCGATGTGCTGGAGGCCGTGCGAACCAGTGTGAACCCCAAAGTCATCGACTGCCCTGATCCCGCCAAGAGCGCCACCGGCATGCTCGATGCGGTCGCCAAGGACGGGATTCGGCTCTTGGTCAAAGCCCGCGTCACGGTACGGGCCAACATCGAGCGCCTCGTCGGTGGTGCCGGTGAAGAGACCATTGTGGCCCGCGTGGGGCAAGGCATCGTCAGCGCCATCGGCTCGTCGATGAGTTACAAGAGCGTGCTTGAAAACCCCGACACGATCAGCCGCCGCGTCCTGGATAGTGGCTTGGATGCCCAGACTGGTTTCGAGATCGTCTCGATCGATATTGCCGATATCAGTGTCGCCGGCGTCTCCGATGTCGCCAACGTGGGCGCTCAGCTCGAGACCGAGCGTGCCGAGGCAGACAAGAAGATGCGCCAGGCCGAGGCCGAAGGTCGGCGCGCCATGGCTGTGGCCCAGGAGCAGGAGATGAAGGCACGCGTGCAGGAGATGCAGGCGCGTGTGGTCGAAGCCAAGGCCGAAGTACCCAAAGCCATGGCACAGGCCTTCCGCGAAGGCCATCTGGGCGTAATGGACTACTACAAGATGCAGAATATTGAGTCGGACACCTCCATGCGCCGTAGCATTGCCCGCACCGATGGGGATAGCGATTCGGGACCGATAGATGAATAGACCCACAACGCCTGATCGTGATCGGGCACCCCGCACGGGTGCCCCTCACGAACGGACGGGAGTGCGATGAGTGTGCCACAGATCATGACGGCAAGCTTTGAAGACCTCTTACCGGTCGTCATCATCATCTCGGTGATTGTGGCGAAGCTTGTAAAGGCGACCCGCAAGGGGGGGGCGGTAACCCCGTCGCAGCCCATTCCGGGTCAGCCCGCCGCCCCTCGGGCACCAGCCAGTTCGCCAGGCGACGAGCTGCGCCAGTTCCTGGAAGCACTGGGGGGCGCGCCAGCAAATAGGACCGCCACGCCCCCTCCTCCACCCATGCCGGTCCAGCGTCCGGTTATTAGGAACCGAGCCGTACGCGCCGCCTATACGGCTGCGCCTCCACGCAGCCGACCAGCCCCCGCGGCCGTCGCGGCCCCACCACCACCCCAACCTAAACCGGCACCTCGGCGCAAATACTGGCAGCCGGCGCCCGTGGTGCCGCGCCCGGTTGTCGTGGAGGCGTGTGAACTGGGCGAGGCACGCCGGGCGCTCAACCTGCATCTGGCCGATCGCAAGAGCCTGCGCGGAGCCTGGCTCCTGCGCGAAGTGCTGGGCCCGCCCGTGGCTCTAAAACCCTAACGTTTCATCCAGACCTTGACAGCCTTGCGCTGGCGGCCCCACTCGCGGGCTTGCTTGTGGCTCCGAAAATAGAGGTCAATGTGCTCGCCCTTGATCGCACCACCGCGGTCTTCAACCCTGCCGTAGCCGTAGCCCTCGATATACATGATCGTTCCAAAGGGATAACGTGAGGTATCGGCTGCGATGGTGCCATGACCGGCCCGCATTCCTGTGGCCGTGATGCCAACCTTCTTGGGCTTGCCTTTTAGCGAACCGCTGCTATACACCGGTCGCCCATACCAGGTCCGCTTCCAGCTACAGCATTTACCACATTTGCAGTATCCAGTCGTCACCATGACCCGTTCCACCGACTGTGCTTTACGCGGTGGCCGAATGCGCGCACACCCAGTCAGGCTCACCCCCACCAGAAGCACCAAGAGCATCATGTGATATTTCAATATTGCACCCTCCACATACTGGGCCCATCTGCGATTGCTGCAAAGCAACGAACCCCAAGGCTTCGTCGCTCTTCATAATCGTACTCCTATTCGTAATCCGAGTACGATTACGAGCAGGAGTACGATTACGATCTACGCCTCTACAACGAATCTCCCCTCCGCCCAAGCACTTCTCCCTCGACACTCTTAACGTCCTGTTTATCATACCAGGACTATGACTACGAATGAAAAGCAGACATCACGCGGCGACGGCCTGACCCTCCTTGGTGCCACACACACCGAGTACCCTAACGACCCGACCGAGGCCCGTCTTGAGACGTTTGAGAATTCGCATCCAGATCGTGACTACTGGATCACGTTTGACTGTCCCGAGTTCACCTCGATCTGCCCCATCACCGGGCAACCTGATTTCGGTCACATCGCCATCCGCTACATCGCCAACCAACGCTGCATCGAGAGCAAGTCGCTCAAACTCTACCTGCATGCCTACCGCAACCACGGTGCCTTTCACGAGGCGGTAGTCAACCAGATTCTGGACGATCTCGCCGCCGCCTGTGCCCCTCGCCAGGCCACCGTGACAGGCGTTTTTCGGCCACGCGGCGGCATTGCCATCACGGTCGAGGCATCACTCTAACCTACGGAAAGGGCGGAGCCGCTGACGCGACCCCGCCCTATAGCACCTAGCCCGGCGAATGACTTAGAACGAAAATCCGGCCGTGGCCGTGATGCCCGCGTAGGTGAAATCGACACCGTCGATGTCGTAGTGATCCTTGTAGCGATATCCGACCGTGGCGGTCAGCGGATCCAGGAAGCGCGAAAGCCCTCCCTCTACATTGTAATGCTTGCCACCACCGTCAACCCAGTCATCCGCGAGGTCGTAGAACATCCACGATCCGGCGGCATACCAGCCGATCGGGCTGTCGCCGAAGGAGCTGCCGACACCAGCGTAGGCCATCGGTCCCATCTTGACGGCATCCTCCGTGCCACCGCCCAAGCTGATCTGGTCCACGCTGTAGCGGAAACCCACACCAATATCCAGCCAGTCAAAGCTCATCGCCAGTACGGCCTCGGCATCCTGAGTGGTCATGTTGTCGCCATCTTCCAGATCGAACAAGCCTACAAGCCAGCTGCCTGACACCCACAGCGAGTCGCCCAAGTCCAGCGAGACCGTAGGGCCAACGGCAACACCGTCCACGGTCCCTTCGTCACCCCCGACGCCAATCGTGAGTTCCTCAACCCAGATCTTGCCGCCCACATTTAACCCCGCCTGCACTGACATGACCATCAGAACCGACAACAGCAGTCCCACCACTACGACCTTCCCACGCATGCTATACCTCCCTGTTATGATTATGCTGGCAGCGTCATGCCACCGACAACCAGACCAGCTCTTGGCCGTGATACTAGAAACTCGTCAAACTCCGATCAAGATAAATAGACCTAAATCTTTACGTCTATTTAGGCGTGAGCCCGAAAAGGGCCAATGCATCACAGACCTTGCAGCAAGTGGGAGAGCAAACTCTCCGAGCGAGCCGAGCACAGGAAGGATGCACGAGTTGGGGAGAGCCAGAAGGCTATCGCGGCACGGTAGTCAAAGGCAGACGGATCTCAGCGACCTCGACACCGGTTTCCTTGCGGCGTAGCCCACGATGGCGCACATTGCTCTGTGCCAGGCTGTCGCCCAGGACATCGTAGTCCTCCCCATCAAATGTGCGCGTCACGAGGGCCAGCTCAGGAAACTCAACCGTGGAGGCGAAGAACTGCATGGTTTCTGAGCCGAAGGGCGCACAGGCCTCAAACTCACCCGGCAGCTCGATTACCTTATTCACCTTATCGGGACCGATGGCGTAGTTGAGATAGAGCGGATCGGGAACGACACGTGCCCCGTTGGCCAGGTGATAGATGAAACGCAAATGACACGGCTTGTTTACGCGGGCATAGATCTTGATGTCGTCTCCATCAGCGAGAGCCAACCCATCCACTCCGCGGTTGGTCCAGACCTCCAGGGAGAGGCCGCCGCCAACCAAGTCGCGACTGGAAAAGACGCGACGGTCCTCTAGCGCCTCGACAAAGTTGCGAGGCTTGAGTTCAACCCCATCCGCGCCACTCAGCTTCATACGGCTATCCCCGGTGCCGACCACTTCGCCGGTGGACACCCGCGAGAGGCGCAGGTAGAAGCAGATCTCCTCTGCCTTTACGAAGTAGCTTCCGCTCAAGAGGTAGTCTGCGGCGCCATCCGCCGCGGCCCGCCGGGCCAGCCCCGAACTATGGGGCATGAATGCGGTTTCCCCCAGCACCAGAGCGATCAGGCAGCTCTTCTTCGCCAGAGCATTCTCCAGCATGGGCCGGAAGCGGCTACTGAACTGGCTGTACTGGTAGGAATCATCCAGCATCAGGGCATTGACCTGCACGCGCCCTGGGTCCATATCGCGCGCCACCAGCTTATCGGCCAGCTGAGCGGCCGCCTCAGCCATAGTCTCGGCCGGTTTATCCCACAGCGCACGCGCCTCGGCCCGCACCGAGAGGATCTGTTGTAGATCGCTCTCGGTCACTGTGGCTCTATCCCCCAGAAGCTCCTGGATCAGGATGATCTCCTCGAGCTCAGCGACCAGTCGACTGCAGTCAGCGTAGGTATGTCGCGCCAGATCGACCTGCTTACCCACCAGTTGCCGATTGCCTTCGGCCTGGTGTTGCACAAGCTGCGTCATCTTGCCAGCGAACTTCTGTCGATAATGCTGCGCCGCCTCTGCCCGGTCGAGGATCGCCAGCGCATGCGCCGCGTCTGTCCGGGAACCGGCAAACTCCTCAAAGCGCAACCCATCCACGTTGAGATTGCTCTTGAGTACGGTGCGCGACTTGTACTGATCAACCAACTCCTCATCGTTGTTCACGACCCGCGAAAAGCGGTCCACGATATCCTCGGAGGAGACATTGACCTGCATCGAAGCCACCAGATTTCCAGCGGCGGCGTTGCGAGCATAGGCCAATTTCTCAGTGGTCGACATGCTTCTGCCTTCAGGCGACATGCCATAGCCGGTCAGATAGGAGGATGCAGGATGGGCGGCGCTCTTGCCCAGGCTGCGCACCCAGTCGGGCTCACTGGCAGCCCGTGTATTCAAAGCGATACCCAACAAAAGGGCGGCGAGCAAGGCGGCATGCTTCATAGGTCAGCTTCTTTCCGGTTCAATCGCCACGCACACTCAGTGGGCACGCGGTCGATGCTTCTTCTTCTCAACCTCCGGCTCTTCGCGCTCCTGCTGGGCCTCCCAAAAATCCGACTGCTGCTGTTCGAGCAGGGCCTTAGCCGCACGCGCACTGGCTTCGGCAGCCGCCTCGCGCTCTGCCCGCTCTGCCGCCTCGGAACGGGCTCGCGCCAGCGCCTGTTGCAGACGCAGCTCTTCGGGGAAGGCATTGACACTGCACTTGCTGCCCTCAAAAACCCGCGCCGTCTCACTCCAGGTACGCGCCCCAGAACTCAATTCGATCTTATAGGTGCCCACGGGCATATTGTCCCAGCGCAGCGCCTTGCCCGCCGCAACGGAGTAGCGCTTGCCTCCATTGATCTGGACGGAGGCCGCAATGGGCGACTGCACTTCAAGCCCACCATAGCGTGCCACCTGGCGTTCCGCCGCCTCGGGCAGTAGTTCGTGCGGAGCGGTGAGCTCGGCGCGGGGCGGGGCAGAGGGGCGCGAGGGGGCGAGCTCGGCAGAAGCCTTGGGATCGTGCACCAGAAATACAAACTCCCCCAGGTCGCTGCCGCTGGCCGTGTTCATGGGGCCAAAGACTGGACGCCGACCGCTGTAGGCGGCCACATCGTTCTTGATCCATCCGGCCAGGTCCGAGGCCGCGAAGACGGTCTGACGCGGGTACTGCAGAGCCTGTAAAAACTTCTTGGCAAAGATGCTCTGATCGGGAACGGTTTCGAGGTCACCGCTGGCGACACACCAGCGCGTCGGCTGGCTGATGGCGCGGCGATACCATGTATTCTCGCGGGTCTCAATATCAACCCGACCGCCGCGCAACATCGCCCCACTGAAACACGAGTCACTCACCACAAGCACATGGCGCGCCTGCATCGCATCCGTATACTCCTTGAGGTTCGAATTTGGCATCCAGTCGTTGATCGCCGGTTCACCATCCACCCGCTCGCGGCCCTCCACAGGAATCCAGTAGCCCTTTTTCAGGAGCTTGTCATAGTAGCCGTGTCCGGCAAAGTAGATCAGTAACGAGTCGTTCGGGGTCAGCCTGCGCGTCAGCGTGCGCAGGGACGCCACAATCCCCCCCAGCGTCGCGTCCTCATCATACAGCGTTGTGACTGATTTGAACCCGTAGCGCGAATCGAGAAGCGCGGCCACACTGAACGCATCCTCTCGTGCCTGGCGCAAGCCGCGCCAGTGTTGGTAGCGATTGATACCGATCACCAAGGCATGGTAATCGGGCAACTGGAGGTCATCCCCCAATACGTTGCGGACCTTGAGTCCGCGATCCTGAGCATGGACCTCGCCCAGCCCCAGAACGCCCAGAAGACAGACCCCACATGATAGCACCCTCAATTTCATGTACAGTCCTCGTTGACAGCTAAGACCTCACTGCCCTAAAGTTACCGCCACATCTGATTCATGGCAACCCGTAACTTGTGATGCATGTGCCGCCCCTTGACGGGGTAAGGCGAGCCCCCTGAAAGGAACCGGCGCGATGGCTAAAGTAGTTTTGGACAACGTATGGAAGATCTACCCCGGCAACGTCGTGGCAGCCAAGGAGATCAATCTCGAGATCAAGGACCATGAGTTTATGGTCTTGGTCGGTCCTTCCGGCTGCGGAAAATCCACCACGCTACGCATGATCGCCGGCCTGGAAGAGATCTCACGCGGCACCATCACAATCGCTGACCGGGTCATCAATGACGTACCGCCCAAGGATCGCGATATCGCCATGGTCTTCCAGAACTATGCGCTCTATCCGCATATGACCGTGTACAACAACATGGCGTTCGGGCTTAAGTTGCGCAAATACAAGAAGGCCGAGATTGACGTGCGCGTGCGCGAAGCCGCCGAGATTCTCGATATCACCGAGCTGCTCGAGCGTCGCCCCAAAGCGCTTTCGGGTGGACAGCGCCAGCGCGTGGCCGTGGGCCGCGCCATCGTTCGCAAGCCGTCCGCCTTCCTGTTTGACGAGCCGCTCTCCAATCTCGACGCCAAGATGCGCGTGCAGATGCGCGTTGAGATCGGACGCCTCCACCATCAGCTCGACACGACCATGATCTACGTGACGCATGATCAGGTCGAAGCCATGACCATGGGCGACCGCATCACCGTCATGAAGGACGGCTTGATCCAGCAGGTGGCCGAGCCGACGGTGCTTTATGATAATCCGACCAACAAGTTCGTGGCTGGCTTTATCGGCACCCCTCCCATGAATTTCTTTGCGGGACACATGGCCCGAGCGAACGGACAGCTCGTCTTCGACGAAGGGGGCTTCAAGGTCCCCGTTCCCACGGCCTGGCAGGATGCCCTCGGTCGTTTCGCGGACAAGCCGATTGTCTTTGGTACCCGCCCCGAAGATGTGGGCTCGGCCCAGGCCGAGCAGATTGAGGGCGCCCCGCGCATCCGGGCCAAAGTGGACGTGGTGGAACCGATGGGCTCCGAGACCTACTGCCATCTCAACACCGGCAAGACGACCTTCATCTCGCGCATGGATGCCCATCGCAGATGTAACGTCGGTGACGACATGGACCTCGCCGTCTTCATGGGCAAGGCCCACTTCTTCGATCCCGAGAGCAATCTGACCATCGATCTGCCGCGGGACTAACGCCCCATCAGAGGCGCTGCAGTGTGAAGCCTCCGTCGACCATGAGGACCTGTCCCGTGGAGTACGCCAGATCGCCGCGCACCAACATGGCCGCGGCGCGTCCCACATCTTCCGGGAGCCCCCAGCGCGCTTGCACCAGGATACCGCCTTCGCCGATCAGGCGGTCATACTTTTCTGTCACGCCAGCGGTCATGTCCGTCTTGATGATGCCCGGACGAATTTCGTAGACGGGTATCCCAAATTCACCGAGACGTACCGCGTAGAGCTGCGTGGCCATCCCCACGCCTGCCTTCGTGATGCAGTAGTCGCCTCGGGTGGGTGATGCCACGCTGGCGGAAATCGAGGAGACGTTGATGATGCAGGCGTCATAGGCCGCGTCGGACTGCTGTTGCTCGATCATCCACTTGGCCACCGCCTGCGTCAGGAAGTAAGGCCCCTTCAGGTTGATCGCCATCAGGCGATCAAAGCTGGCCTCATCCGCCTCCAGGATATCGGTCCGCACGCTCGGTGCCACCCCGGCATTGTTGACCAACACATTGAGGCGCCCGTAGTGCGCCTTGATCTCCTCCAGCATCTCGGACCGTCCCGCAGACGAGGAAACATCCGCCCGGCAGTAAAGGACCTCGGCGCCCCGATCACGCAAGGCCGTTAGGGCCGCCGCTACGGCGCTCTCTTCGCGCACACCGCAAATCACCAGATCACACCCCTCTTCGGCCAGGTGACTGGCTATGCCCAAGCCGATGCCACGTCCGCCACCGGTTACCAGCGCGATCTTCTTCATGATAGCAATGTCTCCAGCTCAACCCACGCTCGTTTCTGCCAGGACTCAATGCCCTTCTCAGCCAGCTGAACCCCCTTCGCCCCGACCAGAAGCGACCAGGGGAAGGGCTCATCCAGAACCACATGACGCAGGAACAACTCCCACTGCGCTTTGAATGCGTTGTCGTAGCTGCGCTGTTCGGGCACCAGGCTCCACCCCTCCTTGAAATCGATCGGCTGCGGTACATCCGGATTCCAAACCGCACGCGGCGTCGCACTGTAGGGCTGGATACAGCAGTCGCGCAGCCCCGCCACGGCCGATCCCTTCGAGCCATCCACATGCAGGGTCAGCAGGTCGTCGCGCCGTACACGCGTGACCCACGAAGAGTTGAACTGGGCAATGATGCCGTTCTTGAGTTCGAAGGTCGCATAGGCCGCATCATCTGCGGTAGCGTCGAAGGGCGTGCCCTGTTCATCCCAACGCTGCGGGATATGGGTGGCCCCCAGACAGGAAACCGACTTCACCTCGCCGAAAATATTATCCAGCACGTAGCGCCAATGACAGAGCATATCGATGATCATACCTCCGCCATCCTGCTTGCGATAGTTCCAGGAAGGGCGCTGGAGCGGAATCGTGTCGCCTTCAAACACCCAGTACCCAAAGTCACCGCGCACGGAGAGGATCTCACCAAAGAAACCGCGGTGGATCAGCTCCTTGAGCTTCATCAATCCCGGCAGCCACAGCTTGTCCTGAACCACCCCGTTCTTGACACCCGCTGCGGAGGCAAGTGCATAGAGCTCGAGTGCTTCAGATACGTTGGTGGCTGTGGGTTTCTCGCAGTAGATATGCTTACCCGCTGCAATGGCCTTTTTCACCGCATCAACACGGCGGTCGGTCGTCTGCGCATCAAAATAGACGGTGTAGGCTTTGTCGGCAATCGCCTCATCGACATTCGTCGTCCATGTCGCCACCCCCGTCAGCTCGGCCAGCTTCGTCAGTTTGGCCGGGTTCCGCCCCACCAGGATCGGATCAGGCATGATCGTCTCCCCCTCCGTGATCTTGATGCCGCCCTGCTTGATGATGGCCGCAATGGATCGGATCAGGTGCTGGTTGGTGCCCATGCGACCCGTCACGCCGTTCATAATGATACCCACTCTGTGCTCTGTCATCTGCTGTTCCTTTGGCTCTTATTGTGTGAGTAAGCGAGTGCGTGGGTCTATACATACCCACCCACGCACGACACATACATCTTCCCTATACCACTTGCTTCCACGCCCCCTCCGGAAGCGCCGGCACGTCTTTACCTTCCACGGGGAGGGTCCCATCCAGCTCCTGTCGCCAATGGGCGACATCACCGGCCGGACCGTAGTTGTAGATGAACGTCAACGGGGTATCGCCCACATTGGTTAGCTGGTGAAAGACGCCCGAAGGAATGTAGACCGCCTGACCGGTGCATAGCGACTGACGCTCCTCACCGAGACACATCTCCCCCTCCCCCTTAACCACGAAGTAGACCTCCTCCTGCTCCTGGTTATGCCAAGGCACCTGCCCGCCTTTAGGTTCCAGCGTCACAAACCCCATGCTGAAGCTCGTGGCCTGAATCGGCGCCGGCCCGCCCACCAGGTTCTGCGTCCGTCGCCGCGCCGGATAGGTGCGGCCCTCGATCTTCGCTAAGTCTGATATGATCATTCGCTTCCTCTCCCTGTATCTCGTCTGGCTCCTAATCCAATGTCCAACACCCAACGGAGAATATCTAACCACCAAGGGAACACCTGGTCATTGGGCGTTCCTTGTTGGCCATTGGATATTCTCTCTTCTCAGAAAAACCGATAGTACGTCCCCTCCCCGATCCGTCCCGCCAACAGCGCGGCTTCCCGTATATGGTAGTCGCCCCACATCGAGGACTCGCCACACGGAATGGTCTGCCCTTCAGGAATGTGGTCCCAACCATTGGGGCGGTGATAGATCGAATGGAGCAGCAACCCCTGGTGGGCCGAGTCCGTGCTGAGATAGGGTTCATCCAGCAGCCGGGCCAGTACCGTCAGCCCGGCCTGCGTATAGCGGCCGCCATCCTGCTCGCCCAGCAGGTGCCCGAGGCGTAGGAGCCCCTGCGCCGCAATGGCTGAGGCCGAGCTGTCGACCGGCTCGTGCGCATTGAAGGGCTCAGCGGGCCGCTCCAGGTAGTCCCCCATTCGGGCCAGACCCGGTGCACCAGTGTCCCAGTAGACGATACCATCCAGCGGCGTCTGCGCGATGTAGAAGTCGCATGTCGCCGTGGCCGCCTTGAGCATCATCGCACGCACCGCCGCGCGACCACCACAGGGCAGCGGCGTATCGTCTGGAAGCGTGTCGAGAAATTCAAGCTGCTCCGCAAAGCCCAGCATCACCCAGGCATGACCGCGCGTCCACGTGCTGAACGGTGAGTAGCCCTGCTGCGAGCTGGGGCAACGAAAGGCGCCGTCATTGAGGTTGAAGATCGCCTCGTGGGCCGCCCGTCCGCAGATATCGTAGGTATCGCGCCCCTCCCCGTAGTAGATGATATACCGGGCCGTCGTAGCCACATGCTTGACCAGTCGCTCCATCAGAGAGAGCTGCACATCGTTCTCACCGCAGTAGGCATGACCCAGTTGATGCGAGAGCGCCAGCGCACGCATCGAGCGGATGGTGTCCGCGAAAAGCGAGTGGGGGCCATTGAAGGAGTAAACATAGCCCAGGCCCTCCGGCAGCTCCGTCCATCGACGCGCCTGCACCGCGCCCGAGCTCTTGATGGCGAGCTCGTAGAAAGCGCGCTCCCACGCGTTCTCCGGCAGCCGCCCTTCGTTCATGAGCCGCCACAAATTGCCGTAGGTACTGACGTTATTGAAACCGTGGTCATGCACACCGAAATGCGTCACATGCGGGGCCATCCGTTCGAGCGTATTACGGCGCCCATTCTCCAAGGCTGTCGTATCGCCGGTGGCATCAAACTGCAGGATGGCCGATCCGTATTGAAAGCCCTGCGTCCACTCGGTCCATCCCCGCGCGGTGTACTTTCCATTGACCGTAAATACCGGTGCACCTTGACCAGTGTCATAGTCCGATTCAATCGCTTGAATCTTCTGCCCCGACAGCTCCCAGAAGCGCGCCAGCTTCTCCTTGAGGTCAGCGGCCACTATCGCCTCATCAATCTTCATTTAATCACTCTCCTTCACCCGTTCGCCAACGCGAGGGAATGTTGGGACCCTCTCAGTTTTCGCGACTTGGAGCCTCTCTATTTTCTTCGCATGACTGACAAGAATCTGTCGTGTCCTCTTCGTGCCTTGCTGCCCACGGTAGTGCGTTCCTGTTCCATAACCCCTTGCACGTTTCGTATTTACGCGAACACCTAGCAAGCTCAAAGCGTGTCCTGTCCCCCTGTAGAGTTGGCCGTCCTCGGCCAATTATTGGCCGGGGACGGTCAACTCTACACCGCAACCCTCAACTTCCCCCTTGCGTACAAACTATAGTTCCCTCTACACTCTCCCACAGACAAGGAGCAGAGCATGGCACGCAAAACAGATATTCCCGCCAAGGTGCGCCGACTCAGGGATTTCGTGGGTCGCGAAAAACGCATGCCCGGCTACAACGAGATGCTCGAGCTGTTTGAATACCGCTCCAAACAGGCCGTGCACAGTCTGCTACTTAAGCTGGTGGATATGGGCTACATCAGCAAGAACGGACGCAAAATTGCCTATACCAGCAAACTGATTGGCGACATACGTCTACTCGGAACCGTCCAGGCCGGATTCCCCTCCCCCGCCGAGGAGGAGCTGCTCGATACGATTACGCTGGATGAATTCCTCATCGAGAAACCCGAATCAACCTATATGCTCCGCGTCACGGGTGACTCCATGATTGATGCAGGCATCCATCCTGGCGATATGGTACTCGTGGAGAAGGATGCCAGGCCGGGCAAAAACTCCATCGTCATCGCACAGGTCGACGGCGAGTGGACCATCAAATACTTCAATCGCGATCGGCTCGGTATACGGCTTGATCCGGCCAACAGCAAATACTCATCCATCCGGCCCAAAGACTCACTGGAGATTGCAGGCGTGGTACGCAGCGTTATAAGAAAGTATTAGGGGGTAGCCGGACGCGACAGAGCGCGTCCCTCCATGAGAGACTCTGACGGTTTCCCGTGGACTGGAGGGCACCGGAAGTCCGGGGCCGCATGGATAGGAGGCCATCATGCGAATGGCTCCCCGACACCCGAAACCAAAGAGAAAGACAAAGGAACGATGAAGGAATTAGAAGAGGGCAACGCCCTGACACTGGATTTCGCCAAATTGGCCAAGGTGGCCGCCAACTGCCCGGATGTAATTCCGGTTGCTGTGCAGCACGCCGATACCAAGGAGCTCATTCTGGTGGCCTACACCAATGAACTCGCCTTCAAAGAATCGATCACCAAGCAGAGCCTGGTTCTGTGGAGCACCTCACGCAACGAGCTATGGGAGAAGGGCAAGACATCGGGGCAGACCTACGACCTGATCGAGGCCTTCGTCAATTGCGAACAAAACTCGCTGCTCTACACCGTGCGCCCGCGTGCCGGCGGCATCTGCCACACCAGCAACCAGAAAGGCGAGCCCCGCAACTGCTATTACCGGCGAATCAATTCGGGGACCATGGAACTCGAAAACATCGATCCATGATCCCGCATGTAAATCGGTGCTTCCGGGTTTGTGGCGGGATTATCTGCTTGTGAATCGCACTATGTTCGGCTGCGGAATGGATGAGGTTGCCCGGTTTTGGTAGACAGTCAATTCTCTTAGTGACTGACCAAGGCCCTTTCGGTTTGTGTTGTTACTGTAGTTGTCTTCTCTGCCTCTTGAAAGAAGATCTCTTCTGTGCCAGTTGGACTGATCCCCCCAGG
>JABMPJ010000201.1 GCA_013203785.1 Lentisphaerota bacterium
CCTGGGGGGATCAGTCCAACTGGCACAGAAGAGATCTTCTTTCAAGAGGCAGAGAAGACAACTACAGTAACAACACAAACCGAAAGGGCCTTGGTCAGTCACTAAGAGAATTGACTGTCTACCAAAACCGGGCAACCTCATAAGAGTGTGACAAAGTGTAGGTATAAGTGTGGGCATTGCGCGTTTCTTACACTTCCTCGCCCACTTATTCCCACACTTAATCTCACACTTACTTGGTTACGCTTAAACGACCGGCTTAGTCGGCCCGCCAGAGGGTGTATGCGCATATCGGCCAACGGGAAAATCCCCTCACAAACCCGGAAGCGCCATCTAAATACGACTGGCACGGGGACATACTACCGCCTTGATGAGACAGTGTCCATTTCTTCTCTTGGCCAACGTGATGCGTTCTGCCGCAACAGGCCCTGGGTTCCAGTATCGCTGTTGTGTCGGAGCGCCTTGAACGTTGAGCCCGTTCCGCGTACTGTTCCCGAACGATGCGTAGTGGATGTAAGAGTACGGGGCCGAAGGGAGCGATGGGGCGCGGTCGCGCGGCGTGGCTCAGGCTGGCGGTCGCGCTGCTGTTGGCGTGGGTGTCGCTCGCCGCGGCGGCACTCAACATCTCCAACGCCCACAGTCCGTTTAACCCGTCGCGTCCGGCACGCACGCACACGCGCTACATCATACTCCATACGACGGAGGGAGCGGCGGCCGGATCACTCGCCAAGATCAAGCGCTACGGCGAAGCTCACTATGTTGTCTCGGACAACGGGCATGTCTACCGCGTCATTGACCGCAGTCGTATCGCCTACCACGCGGGGCGCAGTATGTGGGATGGGCAGCGGGATCTGGACAAGTTCTCGATCGGCATCGAGGTCGTGGGCTACCACAACCGCGACATCACCGCGGCGCAATACACCGCGCTGCGCGAGCTTCTGGAAGACCTGCAAAGCATCTACACCATCCCGGACGAACGGGTACTGACGCACTCCATGGTTGCTTACGGTGCCCCGAATCGGTGGCATAAGCAGTCGCATCGCGGCCGTAAGCGTTGCGGGATGTGTTTTGCGAAGCGGACGACACGGCTGAAGCTGGGGCTGACCAAGCAGCCCCTGTCGGACCCGGATGTCAAAGCGAAGCGCCTCATCCAGGCTGATCCCTATCTCGCGAGCGTGCTGTATGGATCGGCCAGCGACCAGGCGGCGGCCGAACAGAGCCAGGGGCAGGATGCGTTCGTGATTTCGGGCAAACGCACGGCATGGCTCATTGCACGCGACCGGGCTGAGTCGGCCGATACCCGCTACCTCTTCCCGGATGGAACGTCCAAGCGCGGAAATGAGATTAGCGATTGGAGAGCCATTCCTGCTGGCACGCGCGTGAGTCTGGGCGACTCGCAGTCAGAGAATGCCCCCGAGCAGGTCCGTCACGTCAATGTGGTCTCACCGGCGCAGTCGATTGCCGGGGACGAAGCCAACGTCAAATCCACCATCTATTTTCTGCCGGATGGGCGCGTACAGCAGGGCCACGAGCTGAGCCGCGCCGTGCTGGCGGCTCTACCCGTCGGCACGCGCGTCCTCGTCGGCTACATGCATGGCGGGTACATCACAGCCAAGCGCAGCGCCCACGACATCTGTGGCCCCAAGTGGCGCGCCCACACCACGCTCTACCGCCTCGCTGACGGGTCGCTGCAAACAGGCGACCAGATGGATGAAAATGCCATCCCCCCGCGCACCATGATCTTCTTCCCCGAGTAGTGGCACCCCAGTACCTGGGATGCCCTCGCATGTACGACGAGCTGCGGGAAGTGAAGAAGAAAGCCGACCCGGTGAAGACGCTCGCTATGCAGGTCAGTCGATGGGGTGGCGACTGGCCCGATGAAGCAACACGAGTTTAGTTTCAGATTCGGCGTGACGGCCTGAAGACCCGGGGCATTAATTCCGTTCAAGACTATCTCGATCGTTGGGCGTCCTTGGCTGAATACCTCACAACGCAATGGCTCCGCCTGACTCAGGACCAGGTCGATAAGCAAAACAAGAACCAGGGGAAAGCAAGAACGCTCCCGCTGTGGCAAGATGTGAGTGACAGGATGGTTGCATGGCGTGGCGCTTGCAGCGCACCGCTTGCGTTCCTGCCGCTTGGTCGATCAGACAACAGTCACCTAATGAAGCAAATCATAGGGGTGGCTAGAGCCGCAGCAGAATACCAAGGCATGCAGAATCTCAGTAATGATGAGCTTCTCGACTATGTCAGAACGCGGTATGAAGAGTTGTAGAGTACATTCACGTCGCTCGCCGGAAGGGCTCCCATCTGTGCCGAACTGGCTTAAGTTCTACCGCTCGTTGAAAGTGAGGGCCTCCAGTTGATCAAGCGCATGCTCAAACCGTGGACTGACTGTACCTGTCTTGACAGAACATGGCCGACCTCTGATCTTCTTGGCCAGTTTGATTAGTGGTGTGTCTGGATTCCCCTCGCTCTTTGCTAGGACCTCATCAAGCAACTTGTTTCCTTCAACTTCGTCATAGTGCCGCTCTTCGCGGGCCATGTATATTCTCGCTGTTAGTACAAGCTTAGGAAGCTTCTCTCGTGTGAAGACACGCTGAGCCAGAGTATAATGTTTTCTTCCTGCGTGAGGCCTGCTGGCTCTGTAGAGAATGAGTCCCGTAGTCGCAAGAAACGTTCCTGCTTCACGGTGAGAGAGCTGACCGACACTTTGAGGTATGGCAGCTACAGTGGCTATGGCTTCGTCAATCTTGCCAAGTGATGCTAAGCAGAAGGCGTGGTTGTTGTTGAGGTAGAAGTCGCGTGGCGACAACTTGAGGCCTGCACGTACGAATTCCAAGGCCTGTACGTAGTCCTCGCTAACGAATGACGCCATGTATGAACCCATCATGGCAGGATTTGCCGAAAAGGGCTGATACTCCATCCACTTCCAGGTGTTGGCTATGGCCTTGCCAAAGTTGCACTCATGGAACTGTGCAATTGAGCGCGCCTCATAGCTGTTGGGTATGACGTAATCGCCGTAGTGGAAAGATAGCTGTTTCCGTGCCGTGAGCCACTCGGCTTGGGCCAGAGCATTCTCAGTTGGGTGGATCAATGAGTCGTTGACTAGTTTCTTCCCTTTGGAGAATGAGCCGGAAGAGCATTCAAGAGTACCTAGCGCCGAACGCAGTTCTGATAGGTCACGATCAGAGAAGTTACCTGTCCTGATTGCTTCAGCTCCATATCTTGTGGTCTGCGGTCGGATGTCAAGGTGGTCTGAGACGGCGATTTCGGAGGCCATGAGCCAGGGGTCGTGTTTTGTGGAGTCAGAGGCCCGTAGATAAAATAGGGCCTTCTCGGGATCTGCATCAAAGGCCTCAGCGTGAACGAAGAGGCTCGCAGCCGAGCGAAGAACAAACCTGTTGTCAGAGTTTAAGTTGAGAGCAATATCCATGGCTCTAAGAGATTGCCTGATTTGCCCGAGAGCTGCGTAATAGAATGCCAGATCAGTCCAACAGATCACATTATGTGGGTAGTTGCTGATGCGCATCTTTAGCAGAGCAATCTTAGCACGGAAGCGGAGCTCTTCTGAATTCAGCCTATAGTGTGCCCTGTTGGGATTCAGGACACGCTCGGCCAGTATTCGCCCCGTGGAGGTTTTTGCATTCCTTAGTAGCTGTTCTGCGGCCCGCTTGGCCTCTGGAGGTATGGGGTTCCCAGAGAGAAGTGCATTGCCAACCAGATCCGCAGCAAGTGCCTCCGTCTTGTTGAGCTGCCATTCTCTGATTTTCTGTTGTAAGAAATGACCGGACTGGATCTTGGGATTTGGTAGTGGGGGGGCAAAAGCCTCGCCCAGTATAACGGCGTTTGTGAATGTGTGCCACCTAGGCAAGACCTGTCTGCTGAAGTCTCCTCCGTCTATGCTCACCGTAGGCCTACTTCTGCCTTGGTGGCCAAAACATCAAGCCGCGAAATGTAACGCTGAGTGTAAGCGTCTAGCCAACCCCATCTATGCAGCCGTTGGCGCTGTCGTGTAATCTCCTGC
>JABMPJ010000202.1 GCA_013203785.1 Lentisphaerota bacterium
CGGACGTCCGGGGCCCTCCATGCCACCGAGAACCGTCAGATTCCACGATGAAGGGACGCGCTCTGTCGCGTCCGGCTACCCATTGGATGTCATAGTGCGAGGGGATGGGGCCGGTGTTTGACAGGCCCATATCAAGGGCCGTACTATAGAACAGTAAGGGAGGGGAGATGGTCATGAATGGTGCGGTATTGGTCTTGGGCGGCTCGCTGATCTTTGTGGCGGCTTATTTCATTTACGGTCGCTACCTGGAGCGGTTGTTCGGCGTCGACTATGACCGCGTGACACCCGCCCATACGCTCAAGGATGGGGTCGATTTCGTTCCGACGGCGCCCGCGGTGCTCTTCGGCCATCACTTCGCCTCTATTGCTGGGGCGGGGCCTATTGTGGGGCCCATCCTGGCCGCCTACTTTGGATGGGGGGCCGTAGCGCTCTGGATCGTAGTGGGGTGTATCTTCCTGGGGGGTATGCATGATTTTGCCTCCCTCTTCCTATCGATTCGTGATGAGGGCCGGACGATTGGACATGTGATTGAGCGTGAGCTTGGCTATGCGGGTCGGCAGATTTTCCTTCTTTTTGCGTGGGCGGCCCTGGTGCTGGTGGATGCCATTTTTGCCCGCTTGGTCGCGCAGACCTTCGTGAGTACGCCTTCGGTGGCGACGGCGTCACTGCTGTTTATCGGGCTGGCACCGCTCTTCGGGTGGTTGGTCTACCGCAAGGGGCTCTCGATCGGGGTGGGTAGCCTTGTCTTTGTCCCGTTGATCTTCTTCTTCGTTTGGGTGGGCACCAGGCTTCCGCTCGATCTAACGGTCTGCCTGGGCCTGAGCGCCGAGGCGGCCCAACTTTTCTGGCTATTTGTACTGTTTGCTTACGTGTTTGTGGCCTCCACTATTCCGGTCTGGCTACTCCTTCAGCCCCGCGATTATCTGAACTCCTTCCTACTTTACGCCATGATGTTGGTCGGCTTCGTTGGCATTCTGTTTGTGCGACCGGTCTTGACCATGCCGGCGTTTGAAGGGTGGACGGCCCTGTGCCCCACGGGTGGCATGGAGCGCATCTTCCCGCTGCTCTTTGTCACGGTCGCCTGTGGGGCCATCTCCGGGTTCCATTCACTGGTTGCGTCAGGGACGACTTCCAAGCAGCTGGCCCATGAACGCCACATTCGCCTGATCGGGTTCGGCTCCATGTTGGTTGAGGGCGTGCTGGCCCTCATGGCTTTGACGGCGGTCGCCGTTCTGAGCCGCAGTGAGTATGTGGCGGCACTGCAAGGGGAGGGGGCGGTGGCGGCCTTTGCGAGCGGCCTGGCCGGTTTTGCCAGTAAGGTGGGGCTTCCGCTTGCCGTCGGTGAGACGTTCATCGCCCTCGCCATCTCGGCCTTTATGCTGACCACGCTGGATACGGCCACGCGCCTGACCCGTTTTACATGGCAGGAGCTCTTCCTGCCGGGCGCGGGGAAGGGAGGTGCGAGTGCGGACGTCAAGCCGTGGGTACGCTTCCTGGCCAATCGCTATGTCGCGACAGCCATCGCCATTGCGGCGGCGGGATACCTGGCCTTGAGCGGTAATGCCATGCAGCTCTGGCCGGTCTTCGGGGCCTCCAACCAGCTGTTGGCAGCCTTGACACTGCTCTTGGTGACACTCGTGCTTATCCGCCGCAAGTCCAATTTCCTGATTGCGCTGGTGCCCATGCTCTTCATGATGTGTGTCTGTGTCTGGGCTCTGGTCAGTCTGCTGGGGGCGAACCTACGGGCGGCAGAGACCAATTGGGCGCTGGTCGTAACCAGCGGATTTCTGCTCGCAATGTCCTTCGTCCTTATGGTGCGGGCCGCCATGGCGGTATACGGCGAGCGTCATGCCGGTTGACTAGCCCCACTTTTTAGCCTTTAATGCAGCGCTTTCCAGAGGGGGCGCAGGGCGGCCAATGCGCAGCACCATCTCTTTTTAAAAAACCAACAAATGCTAGGACAGACCCATGCCCAAAGAACTCGCCTATATGTTGATTAATCCCTACACGATCTCGAAGTCGCGAACCGGTGGCGTGATCTCACGCGTGATTGGGCGATCCGATCTCAATTTTGTGGCCGCTCGCATGTACGGCCCGAGCCAGGCGCTGGTTCAGGAGTACGCCGATATTATCCGCAGTAAGGACCACGGAAGCTCGACGGCCTCGGACTTGATTGCCGATTATGTGCTGAAGTCGTACGCGCCGGACGCCCAGACGGGCCGCCCGAAACGCGTCATGCTGCTGCTCTTCGAAGGCGAGGATGCCATAAGCAAGATCTGGGAATTGACCGGCCATGCGACAGTCAAAGACGGAAGCGGCCGTTCGATTCGTGACACCTATGGCGACTACATCGTCGATGACAAGGGCGAGGTGAGCTATTTCGAGCCCGCCGTGCTGGTGGCGCCGTCTCAGCGGCGGGCCATGGCTTCGCTACAGCTGTGGGCTCGCTATGCCGCAAGCGATGGAGGCATCATTCACCATGCGGGCGACGTGCCACTGGGCGACGACGTGGAGAGTACATTGGTGATGCTTAAACCCGACAATTTTCAGGTTCCAAGCTCGCGGGCTGGCAGCATCGTTGACATTCTATCCACCTCCGGTCTCCGGATAGTCGGGGTGAAGAAATTTTCGATGACGGTGGCTCAAGCAAGCGAGTTTTACGGCCCCGTAGTGGAGGCTCTGACCAGCAAATTCAAGGCCATTGGCGGCGAACGATTGAACCATGCCATCGTGCAGGAATTCGGGTTTGCGCTGCCCCCCGATGTTCTGGATGACGTCTGCCAGCGCCTTGGACCTCTCTTTGCGCACTCGCAGTTCGATGAAATCGTCCAGTTCATGACCGGGTTTAGGCCGCATGAAGTGCTGGAAGAGCAGCAGCCGTTCGCGGGTAAAGAGAGATGCCTGGCCTTGGTCTACGAGGGGCGTAACGCGGTGCAAAAGATCCGCGATATTCTCGGCCCCACCGATCCGAGCAAGGCCAAGCCAGGCTCTGTCCGTCGTGAATTTGGGAGCAATATCATGGTCAACGCGGCACACGCTTCCGATTCGCCAGAAAATGCCCAGCGTGAGATGGCCATCATCAAGGCGGACGAAGACACGATTCGCCTCGTGGTTGAGGCTTTCTATGGCCAAACGGTCGAGGGCGCTGCCTCGGCGTAGAGGACGGCACATTCAATCGTATCGCAAGGATGTACAACCTGGAGGGAAAGATGTCAGTCGATCAGCTAAACGAAACCATTGCAGGGATCACACCATCGGTCACGCTGGCCATTACAAGCAAAGCCAAGGCGATGGCCGCCGAGGGCAAGGACGTCTACAGTTTTGCTGCAGGCGAACCGGACTTCGACACCCCAGACCACATCAAGCAGGCGGCAATCCAGGCTCTGCACGATGGGCAGACCAAATACAGCCCGGGGGACGGTTTACAGTCGCTACGCGTGGCGATTGCCGCAGATCTTGAGACCTTCAACACTATATCCTACACGCCCGGCCAGATTATCTTGAGTTGCGGAGCCAAGCACTCCCTTTTCAATATCTTCATGGCGCTCCTGCAGCCCGGCGATGAAGTCCTGATTCCCTCACCTTACTGGCTGAGCTATCCGGAGATGGTGAGCATCGCCGGTGGGCGCTCCGTATTCGTCGATGCCGCCGAGTGCGATGGATTCAAGGTGACACCGGACAGCCTGGCCGCCGCCATCACCCCTAGAACCCGTGCGCTCGTGATGAATAGCCCCTCGAACCCGATTGGTACGGTGTATGAGCGCGCCGAACTGGAGGCCATAGCCGCATTCGCATGCAAACACGATCTCGTGGTCATCTCAGATGAGATCTATCAACAGATCGTCTACGAGGGGACCGAGTCTCCCAGCTTTGCATCCTTGTCTCCAGAGGTTTACGATCGCACGGTGACCGTGAACGGCTTCAGCAAGTCCTACTCCATGACGGGCTGGCGCCTCGGATATCTGGCGGGCCCCATGCCTTTGGTGAAGGCCATCTCAGCCCTGCAGAGTCACAGCACCTCCGGCCCGACAACCTTTGCGCAATACGGCGCGTTGGCCGCAATCAAAGGGGGACGGGCGTGTGTCACCGCGATGCGTGATGCCTTTGCCGAACGCCGCACCTATCTCTATGAGCGACTGACCTCCATGCCTGGCATCACCTGTGTGAAGCCGATGGGAGCCTTTTATATGCTGCCAGGCATTGGGGCCTTCGGCATGGATTCGCTGACCTTTGCGGCGCGGTTGCTGGATGCCACGGGCGTGGCCGTGGTGCCGGGGCTACCCTTCGGGGCCGATCAGAACATCCGTATCTCTTACGCATGCAGCATGGACAACATTCGCGAGGGCATGGACCGCATGGAAGGCTTCATCAAGGGGCTGTAGGTTGGGAGCGCTCTAGACGGGGAGCGGTTCCTCTTCGCGCGTGACCATGTTCTTGATACGAACGGTACCTTGGGTCACGTCATCCGGGCCAATGTAAGCCGCCTTTGCGAAACGACGCTTATCAGCTCGTGCAAAGAAGGCACGCGGCTTTTCGGGGTGGAGCGCCAAATCGACTTGCTCTCCCTGGCTACGCAGCGTGGCGGCCATGCGACGTGCAATGGGCTGCTGGTCGATGGTCATGAACCCCACCGTGATACGCCCACGTGCCTCGTCGGAGCCGGTCAGCCCGCGCTCCGCCAATAGCTCGGCCACGACCACATCACCAAAGCCCAGGCCGACGCCGGTCTGCGGGCGGCCACCGACCGAGGCCAGTAGATTGTCATAGCGTCCGCCGCCAAAAATGGCCCGTAGTTTTCCTTCCGTGTCGAACGCTTCAAACACGATCCCCGTGTAATAGGCCAGCCCTCGTATGACGGAGATGTCAAAGACGATTGCATCACCCAGACCGTAGGCGGTCAGACCGGTGCAGCAGGCTTCGAGTTCGGCCAGCGCGGCTGATGCGCGCCCCTTCAGAAGATCACGCACCTGATCCAGATCGGTCAGACCCAGCACGTCAAACACTCCGCCCTGCGCTTCGCTGGCGACGCCTGCCTCGGTCAGGAGCTCGGCGATCTTCTCATCAGGAAGTTTGCCTCGCTTGTCGAGGGCCAGGAAGGTAGCGGCATGATGCTCAATCGGAATACCACTGGCCGCCAGAATGTCGCCCAGGAGGGCCCGGCTGCTGATACGGACACGGAAGTCTGTGAGGGAGAGGCCGAGTTGCAGTAGGGCGTCCACGGCTGCGGCAATCACCTCGGTTTCGGCGGTCACGGCTGGCTCGCCAATGATGTCGAGATTAAGCTGATAGTGCTCACGTTTGCGGCCGCGCGTGGTACGTTCGTAGCGGAAGCACTGTGCGATCGCAAACCACTTGAGCGGCAGATCGAGTGAGCCCTGTCGGGCTGCCACCATGCGGGCCAGGGTCGGGGTCATCTCGGGGCGCAGGGCGAGATCACGGTCACTTTTGTCTTTGAACGCGTAGATCTGCTCAACAATCTCTTCGCCCGCCTTGCGCTTGAGCAGGTCGAGCGATTCGACCACGCAGGCATCGTATCGCTGGAATCCATAGCGCTCGGCCGAGGCCCGCCAGGTGTCAGTGATGCGACACTGAAGCGCCATTTCATCAGGATAGAAATCGCGCATGCCGCGGGGTGCGGCAAGGGACTGCTTGTCACCACTCACGCGACGTCCGAAGCTGGGGCACCGAAGGCGGCGATGGTTTCCTTCATTCGCTTCCCGGCCTTGAATTTGACCACCTTGCGCTCCGGAATACGGACGGTGTTCTCGGGCTTGTTTGGATTGCGCCCGATACGTGCCTTACGTACACATACATCGAACACCCCGAATTCTCGCAGTTCGATGTGGTCGCCTTTTCCGAGGGCCTCGGTAATGCAGTCCAGCGTCTTCTGAATCACTGCGTAGACATCTTCCTGAATCAGTCCAGTCTCGCTGGATATCCGTACCACCAGATCCCGTTTCGTCATTCAAGTACCCCACAAAGTAATAGCGCCGCAAAACGCTAGTAATATCAGACTTGGGCGTATAACACACTACATCAGATACTTATGCAAGCGAAAACCGATGCACGAATTGCGCCACATTAAATGTTACCGAA
>JABMPJ010000203.1 GCA_013203785.1 Lentisphaerota bacterium
CTTCTTGGGGGCCGCCTTCTTGGCTACCGTCTTTGGGGCTGCCTTTTTAGCAACCTTCTTCTTGGGGGCCGCCTTCTTGGCGACCTTCTTTGCTGGTGCCTTCTTTGCTGCCACGTCTCCCACCTCCTCTTGGCTCGAGGCGACGGCCCCGAGCAGTTATGCCTGGTGCAGTGAACACTCCCGAGAGTGCCCTCCGCCCCGGACGAATGAAGCAAGCCGTTAGCGGCGATGCTCCTGCTTGTTGTAGCGAACTTAGACAGCTGCCGCGTTAGCGTCAACCGTCGATGAACTCTTTGTGGATTGCGAACATCACTTGCCTTATAAATAAGGCGATAGAAAGGAGTACCGGCCCTATGGCCTGACGCCTGTTCTTGCAATCGGAATCGGGTGTGATAGAGTGCGCGATATGGAGAACATCATCGTACGACTCGCCCGTGAAGCCGAACAGCACTGTCCTCTCGGCACCAAGGTTGGCAGCCTGGCACCACACGACATCGAGGGGGCACCGATCCTCGCTGCGATGGTCAATAACGACGTGGCCTCACTGACCTACCCACTCGTCGTCGACTGCTCGGTTCGCTTTCTGACGCTGGACGATCCGGATGGATGGCGCGTCTACCGACGCTCGCTCTGTTATCTCTTGGCCATGGCCGTACGTGAGGTCTTTCCCCATGCGACCTTTGCCGTGGAACACTCATTTGGACATGGGCTCTACTGCTCCTTCCAGCCGCCCGACAAGCAACACGTTGGCATCTGTGTTGACCAACTCAGGCAGATCGAGACACGCATGCACGGACTCATTGCGGAGGATCGGCCGATAAAGCGCTGCAAACTCTCTTACCAGGACGCCCTCGCAGCCTTTTCTAATGAGGGATTGGTCGACCAGTACAACCTGCTACGCTTCCGCAATCCGCCCCATGTCGTCCTGCACCGCTGCGACTCTTTCTGGGAGTTGGCGCACGGCCCACTCGTGGCGCATACAGGGGCCTTGCAATGCTTTGGCCTCCTGCCCTACCCGCCAGGATTTGTGCTACACATCCCGGCGCGAGCAACAACGTGCTCGCTCGAGCCGTTCGAAGATCAACCCCAACTCTTCCATATTTTTCAAGAGCACAAGGAGTGGGGCCGCATCCTGGAGGTCTCGACGGTCGGAAAGCTAAACCAGATCATCATGGACGGCGGTATCGCCAGTTTTGTGCGGACGGCCGAGGCGCTGCACGAAAAGAAACTCGCACTCATTGCGGATCGTATCACGGCCAAATCCGACCAGGTCAAAGTCGTCCTGATTGCAGGCCCCTCCTGCGCCGGCAAGACGACCTTCTCAAAGCGACTGGCCACGCATCTCGAAGCCAATGGGCTACGTCCGGTCACTATTGCTGCGGATGACTACTTTGTGCCCCCCGAGCGCAACCCGGTCGATGAGGATGGGAATCCGGATTATGAACACCTTGAAGCTGTTGATCTGACGCTCTTCAATCAGCACATGCGTCAGCTGATCGATGGCCAGACCGTCGAGCTACCTCATTTCAACTTCCAGCTCAAGCGGCGCGAGTTCAGAGGGGCGTCGCTCACCATCACGACCAACCAGATCATCATCGTCGAGGGTATACACGGCCTCAACCCCCGCCTGACCGAGCAGGTGCCACCCGAAAACGCGTTTCGCATTTATGTCAGCGCCCTGACACAGCTCAACATGGATGCACACAACCGCATCTCGACCACGGACAACCGGCTGATGCGCCGCATCGTCCGCGACTTCAGCTATCGCGGCCACTCCACTCTAGACACGCTACGACTCTGGCCCTCCGTTCGGCGTGGCGAGAAGAGGTGGATCTTCCCCTTCCAGCGTGAAGCCGACGCCACGTTCAACTCTGCGCTCGACTACGAGCTCGCGATTCTCAAGCCGCTAGTTGAGCCCCTCTTGTTGCAGGTCAAGCCGACGGATCGCGAGTACGCCGAGGCACGACGACTCTCTGAATTTCTACTCAATTTTCTCCCCGCCAAAGACAACCCGGTCCCCGCCACATCGATCCTGCGCGAATACATCGGTGGCAGCAGTCTTCAGTACTGAAGCCTTTACGCTCACACACCGCCTCTGATACGATGCCACATTCTTGAGTCACAACGCAGGTAAGTGGGTCGCATGAAGATTCCTTTGAAATTGAGTTCAGATGGCCAACAGTCGGCCGCTGCCGCCGCCGCGCAGGCGATTCTGCACGACGTGCGGGCCGTTAAGGCGGGCGACTGGAACGCCAAGAACAGCCTCGTGCGGGCTTTCCAACCTCTCATGCTTTCGCTGGCTGAAAAACGCTCCCATCACGACATGGCCAAGAATAACCGCTATTTGGATGCGGGCAAAGAGGGCCTCTTCAGGGCGGCGAAAAAATACAAAGCCAAGAGCCATGGCGATAATTTTCAGGTCTTCGCCCTCGACTTCATCGAATCCGCCATGGATAGAGTAGACCAGAAGGGCGGCGTGTTATCACGCCTGTTTGGGTCCTGAGCGACAACGCCCTGCCGCCAACAAGTCCCGACCCCATTTTCACTGTGGGGGAGGCGACGGGACTGCTGCCCCTCGACGCGCTCTTCGCCAACCCGTCCAGGCCCCTCTGCGTGGATGTCGGGTGTGGCAAAGGCCGCTACCTGGCTGCGGTGGCTCGTCACAATTCCAACAAGAACTTCCTGGGGATTGATCGTCAGTTGTCGCGCCTTCGCCGAGTAAGTCGCAAGCTGGTGCGCGAGGAGTTGCACCATGTTCGATTGATCCAAGCCGAGGCCGCCCACGCCATACATGAACTCCTGCCCGATGCGAGCGTAGCGATCTATACCCTCTTTTTTCCAGACCCATGGCCCAAACGACGTCACCACCGTCGCCGCCTCTTCTCGCCCGCCTTCCTGGGTGACATCTACCGGACGCTGCGGCCGGATGGGCGAATCCATGTGGCAACCGATCACCTCGACTACTTTCGAGCCATCAGCACACTTTTCGGTGCTGAGACACGCTTCGGACCCATCGAACCACTCGTGTTGACTCCTGATGAGCAGACCGATTTCGAACTGCTTTTTGTGGCCCAAGGCAAACCCATAGGCCGCGCCTCCTACGAGAAACGTTAAACACGAGTTCGTTTCTGCTTTACCCCACCCCGCTGATCCGCAGAATGGTTGAGATGAGCTTCGGTGTGACCATACAGGCGCAGTCAAGACCCCTTATACGATTGGGCCAGGCGCTGATCCTTTGTGCCTTGCTCTGGCCTCTGGACACGGGGGCCGATCAGCCCAAGTGGTATCGTTACGAAGAGTGTTCACTGATCGAGAACGACTTCAATGATGGCGACAGCTTTCATGTACGTTGTGGCACGCGCCAGTATATCTTCCGTCTCTATTTTGTCGATGCCCCCGAGACAGGTCGGTCCTTTCCAGATCGAGTTGAGGCCCAGGCGGCCTACTGGGATATCTCACCGGAGCGGATACCGGAACTCGGGCAGGCGGCCAAGCGATTCACCAAGACCTACCTCGCGAAGCCCTTCACCGTTCATACCCGCCGCGCGGACGCGCGAGGCCGCAGCGACCAACAGCGTCTGTTTGCCATGATCGAAACGGAGGAAGGCTATCTCTCCGAGGCCCTCATCCGCAACGGGTTGGCCCGCATTTATGGTAAGCCCACAGAACTGCCTGGGGGACGCGATGCCTCGCGCCACTTCGGTCAACTGCGCTTGGCCGAGAAAGCGGCGAAGCGTGAGGAGAAGGGCGGTTGGGAGCGAGAGCCGCGCGCCTCGACCGGTCCCCCACCTGTGGAGGAACAGGACGTTATGCTGCGGATCCAGCTTGCGGTATTCCATCCTGATCAGCACTCGCGTCTGCTTGGCTTTCTCAAGCGGGGGGCCGTGGTCCATATTGTTCGGGCCGAGGCAGGCAACCTCCTTCGTATCCGTTTCATGGCAGGCAAGTCAGAACGTGAAGGTGTCTGTCGGCGCGACAGCATCGACTTGGGTCCGTCCGTCCAGTAACCCAGGAAAGGAGTTCTCTATGTCTTTCCCTTCGCTGCACCTCGTACTGCCCGCCTGGGTCGAGGATGCGTGCCGCCCGCCGGATCATGATTTCAGCACTACCGAGGCGCGCATGCAGTTTGTGATCGAGCTGGCACGGCGCAACGTTGAGGCGGGTACGGGCGGACCATTTGCTGCGGCGGTCTTCGATCTGGACCAGCACCGGCTGATCGCGCCTGGGGTGAACCTTGTCACAAGCCAGCGCTGCTCCGTAGCGCATGCCGAGATCGTCGCGATCAGCCTTGCACAGCAACAGCAAGGCCACTATGACCTAGGCCACCAAGGACAACCAATCTGTGAGCTGGTCAGCAGCACGGAGCCCTGTGCGATGTGCTTGGGGGCAATCCCTTGGTCAGGCGTACGCGCCCTCGTCTGCGGTGCGCGCGGCGACGATGCCTGTGCCATAGGTATGGATGAGGGCGCCAAACCCAGCGCGTGGGTGGCAGAACTGGAGCAGAGAGGCATCCGTGTGACCCGCGATGTTTGCCGGGCGGTCGCCGTCGAGGTCCTACAGGACTACAAACGGGCGGGCGGCACTATCTACAACGCGCGACAGGGGGTGTGATCAGGCGAGTCGGATCGACCAACCGCCCCTCGCTGAACACCACCCCCTCCGACACCAGCAGGGCAAGCTTGCGGTCCAGCGCTGCGCCCTCACGCTGCCCACTGAAGCCGCCGAGGGAGAGGTCGGCCGCAATGACACGGTGACAGGGCACGCGCGGGGCAAAAGGGTTCCGACGCAACGCCTGGCCTACGGCGCGCGCACTGTTACAACCGATCGACTGTCCCAGGCGGGCATAGGTCGTCACACAGCCACGCGGAATGCGTGACAGCGCCCCATAGACCCGATCCTGGAACGCCGTGACTTCGGGCTCACTCATACCGACCTCCTCTCGTTTGCGCCAAGGGCTCCTCCTCCACCCACAAACCGAGTGGTGGGGTAGGCCAACGCGATGTCATCGTGTTGGGCAAATGCCTCCAGAATCGCCTCCCATATGGCCTCCTCGGAATTGCGGCGCGCTCGGGGTTTTACAATATAGCGCAAGGTCAGGAGCACGCCAGACTCGCGCACCGAGGTGTAGACAATCGGTGTCAGATTCTTAAAGAAGATCAAGTAGCGCATCGCCGCCCGGCGGATTTGCTCCTCGGCCCCTTGCGAAAGATGCTCCGCCTTATCGGCCGCAATCTTGCGAAGGAGTTCCTTGGCCAGGCTCCAATTACTTTCGAAGGTGATCAATACAGGAATTTCATGCCAGATATACTGGAACCCCGTCTCATAATTCGAGACCGGCTCGCGCAGGACATGGCTGTTGGGCACATGAACGATACGGCCAGTGCTCTGATCTGCATCCACCCAGTTGCCCACCTCGATCATACTGAACTGGAAGAGGCGCAGATCGATCACATCCCCTTTGAGTTGACCGATCTGGATCCGGTTACCCACCTCAAACGGCTTGCGCAGCAGGATAAATACCCACCCCGCCACGTTGGCAATGGAATCGTGCATGGCGACCGCAAGACCTGCGCTGGCCAACCCCAGAAAGGTGGCCAGGGAGTCAAAGGCGCGTATCCAGACACGTCCCACAAGGACCAACGTCACGATCGTCAGCGAATTGACGATGATCCGGCGGTAGTGATGGAAACGGGCCGGATCTTCAACACGGCGCTTCACGACTGAGCAGGTCAGAAAACGGACCATCAGAAAGAGCAATAACAGGGTCAGTGTGGCAACGAGCTTGCCCACTGTCTCGGACTCAATCTCGAGCATCTGTAGAAGATTGATCATCACACGTCTTCCTGTTGAACAAACCGTGCGAGGCGTGGCTCGACGTCTCGCCCCCCTTTTTTGCTTCCGCGCGTGGTCCGAATATACGATATTCACGAGGGCACAGCAACCAATCGCATCCATACGGAGCTATGAATCCACTACAGACAACTTACCTGCGAGAGCAGGCCGAGCGCGTCCGGGAGAGACTGGGGAACCCCACGCCGACCGTGGCGGCTGTACTCGGTTCAGGATGGGGTGCAGCGCTCGACGACTGGCGTATCGAGCAGACCCTCGCCTATGAGTCCATTCCTGTGTTGGGCTCCTCCGCTGTCAAGGGCCACGCCGGGAAGCTCCATCTGGCTGACGCCGACAGCCACACCTGCCTGATATTCCAAGGACGCCGCCACTGGTACGGCTGCACCGCATGGGACCCGATCATCTTCCCTGTCTATCTGGCCCATTGTCTAGGCGTGCGTACGATCCTGCTCACCAACGCCGCAGGAGGCATCCGCGATGACCTCGACCCCGGCGATTTGATGGTGATTGACGACCATATCAACGCCATGGGTGCCAATCCATTGCGCGGGCCTCACCAGCCGGACTGGGGGCCGCGCTTTCCCGATCTGACTCGGCTCTACACCCCGGCCTTGCAGGGCCAGCTGATGCATGCCGCCGCGACCGTCGATGTGGTGCTGAAGCAGGGCACATACCTGGCTGTAAGCGGTCCCTCCTACGAGACACCCGCCGAGGTACGCGCCTACGCAACCATGGGTGCCGCCGCCGTCGGCATGTCGACCGTGCCGGAGGCCATTGTTGCGGGTGCACTGGGGATGCGCGTGGCCGGACTCTCTTGTATCACCAATCGCGCCGCCGCCACCGGAAATGAAGCCCTCTCGCACGACGAAGTCATCGCGATCACCGCCGCGGCAACGCCGCGCATGCGTGCCGTGGTTGGTGCATTCATACGCGATCTGGATACTCCAGCCCGCGAAGAGAAGTGAGGCACGGCATGGCCACACACGCCCCTGAGCCCAGCGAATCGGACGCCATGTACCAGGCCGCTACGGGAGTCGTCGAGCGACTCACAGCCCGTGGCTTCACGACCTACCTGGCAGGGGGCTGCGTGCGCGACATGCTGCTCGGACGCACCCCGGTTGATGTCGATGTGGCGACCGAGGCGTTGCCAGACGTGGTGGAAGGACTCTTTCCTGGTGCGATTACGACCGGCAAATCGTTCGGCGTGGTGCGCGTGCCCTTCCGCGCACATGAAATTGAAGTGGCGACCTTCCGCGCTGATCACGGCTACCAGGACGGACGTCATCCCGAGAGCGTTACGTTTAGTGATCCTCTCACCGACGCGCAGCGGCGCGACTTCACGATCAATGCACTCTTCATGGATATCACAGACGGGAACCGGGTCATCGACTATGTGAAAGGACAGGCCGATCTCACCAGCCGCACGCTGCGCTGCGTCGGGGATGCGGGGACGCGTTTCAAAGAGGACCACCTGCGTATGCTGCGCGCGGTGCGCTTCGCCTCGGTCCTTCAGTTCAAGTTGGAAGACGCTACCGCCGCCGCGATTCGATCTCACGCCGCCTGCGTTACCACGGTAGCGGCCGAACGGGTACGCGACGAACTGACGCGCACCTGGGTCGAGGCACCCCGTGCGGGCGACGCGCTATTGATGCTCCAGGAGTTGGGTCTGCTCAAACACCTGATCCCCGAGATCAGCGCCATGCATGCCGTGCCCCAACCCGCCCAGTTCCATCCGGAGGGCGACGTCCTCAAGCACACCGCCCTCATGCTTAACAAAATGGACCCCCCGTCCCTTCAGCTGGCTTGGTCCGTACTGCTGCATGACGTGGGCAAGCCGCCCACTATGACCAGTCATACCGACCGTATACGCTTTAACGGCCATGCCGATCTGGGCGGCGATATAGCGGAACGGATCCTGCGCCGCTTGCGCTTCGGGAACGATGATATTGCGGCGATTGTGGCCTGCGTACGGGGTCACATGCGCACTATGGATGTCCCCCATATGCGGCGCGCCACCCTACGCCGCATGGTCGGCGCACCGACCTTCCCGGTGGAACTCGAACTCCATCGTTTGGATTGCCTCGGCAGTCATGGTGATCTCAAGAACTACGATCGTCTCGTGGAGTTCCAAGCAGAGATGGCCAATGAGCCCGTCTTACCCGACGCCTGGGTGACCGGGCGGGATGTCATGCCGCTGGGAATAGGCGAGGGGCCTCAAGTCGGTCGATGGCTGCGACTGGCCTACGAAGCGCAACTCGAAAACCGCTTCCCCGACCGCGCCACGCTGTTGGACTGGCTAAAGCGCGAGATCGCGGCGGGCTAGGCGATCTTCTGCATGCGAGGCGCTGAGGCGGGAAACGGTACCTGTCCATCCACCATGGTTTTGGTGATCCGCAGCGGCTTCTTGTTGCCGGTACGCCGAGGCGCCTCAAACATCACATCGAGCATGAGTTGCTCAATGATGGCCCGCAATCCCCGCGCACCCGTGCCTCGCCCGGCAGAACGGTGCGCCAGCGCGCGCAGCGCGCTCTCCGTGAAGCTCAAATCAATGCCCTCCATCGCCAACAGCTTCTGGTACTGTCGCACCATACAATTGCGCGGCTTGATCAAAATCTCGACCAACTGGTCCTCGGTCAGCTCTGCCAGGGAGGTCACGATCGGCAGGCGGCCTATCAGTTCAGGGATTAGTCCGTACTTGATCAGGTCCTCAGGCTCGACACCGGCATCCCCCGTACCGGGCAGCGGCGCAGCGCCAAGCTCCTGAAATCCGATCTGTCGCGATCCACGCCGCCGCCTCAGAATATCATCCAAGCCCACAAACGCGCCGCCGCATATGAACAAGATGTGAGAGGTGTCTATCTTGATATACTCCTGCTGCGGATGCTTTCGCCCGCCGCCAGGCGGCACCCGTGCGACCGTCCCTTCCAGAATCTTGAGGAGGGCCTGCTGCACACCCTCTCCGGAAACATCACGCGTGATTGAGACGTTCTCAGTCTTGCGCCCAATCTTGTCAATCTCATCGATATAGATAATCCCGGTTTCGGCACGCGCCACATCACCATCGGCGCTTTGGATCAGACTCAACAGGATATTCTCGACATCCTCACCCACATAGCCGGCCTCGGTCAGCGTCGTGGCGTCGACGATTGAGAAGGGTACATCCAACAGACGTGCCAGCGACCGTGCCAAGAGTGTCTTGCCGGATCCCGTGGGACCAATCAACATGATATTGCTCTTCTCGATCTCCACGTCCGCATAGGGACTCCCGGCATCGAAATGGGATTCTTGTTTGAGCCGTTTGTAGTGGTTGTGTACGGCTACTGAAAGAATCTTCTTGGTGTGATCATGTCCAATGACATAGTCATCAAGGTACTCTTTGATCTGATGCGGCTTGGGGACAACCAGCTCGTTCTTCACCGCTTCGGGTGACGACGCCCCCTGTTCCTTCTCGAGCAGACTGTTGCACAGCGTCACGCACTCATCACAGATGTTGACACCTGGGCCGGTGACCAGACCGTGCACGGCCTCGCGCCGTTTTCCGCAGAACGAACAAGTGGGAAGTTCTTTGTCGGTTTCCACTGCTAGGCCCCTTTCGTACCGTTTTGGGCCCCGCTGACAACGTCGTCCACCAACCCATATTCCTTGGCCTCTGCTGCCGACATGAAGAAGTCGCGATCAGTATCCGCCACGATGGAATCGATACTCTTGCCGGTATGGTGTGCCAGGATCTCGTTGATGCGGTCTCGCAGCCGTAGGATCTCTTTGGCCTGAATGCTGATGTCTGAGGCTTGGCCCTGCACGCCGCCCCAGGGCTGGTGAATCATGATGCGCGCATTGGGCAGGGCAAAACGCTTACCGGCGGTACCTGCCGCAAGGAGTACCGCTCCCATGCTGGCGGCCTGTCCCACGCAGTAGGTTGCCACATCACACTTGAGGAACTGAATCGTGTCGTAGATGGCCAGGCCAGCCGTCACCGACCCACCTGGGGAGTTAATGTAGATGCTGATGTCTTTTTTGGCGTCCTCGGCCTGGAGAAAGAGCAACTGAGCGATCACCAAGTTGCTGATATCGTCATTGATGCCCGTACCGAGGAACATGATACGATCCTTCAGCAGGCGCGAGTAGATGTCATAAGCCCGCTCACCCCGCCCGGTCTGTTCGACGACCATCGGTACCAATGTTTGTCTCACTGTTTCCATCATAACGTCACCCTCTCTGTCCACACCAGCGGACCACTACTCACTTAATCTTTGCGTTCTCGAGCAGGAAGTCTAACGTCTTCTCGTCCCGAATATCACTCTCAAGTCTCTCAATGGCGTTCCGCTTCTCCAGCTCGCTCTTGAGCTTATCGGCGGTCATACCATAGCCTGCGGCCATCTCTTCGAGCCGGCGATCCAAGGCACCCTCGTCGAGGGCGATCGACTCTTCCTCGGCGATACGACTAAGAATATACGATAGTTGGACCCGCTCTTTCGAGGCCTCTGTTGCCGATTGGACAATTTGCTCCTGCTGCGACTCAATCTGTTCGCGTGAGGCGCCCTGCATCGAGATGCGGTCCACCATGCTGCGAACCATCATCTGCATCTCCTGCTGCACGACGGTCTGGGGCAGATCGAAGGAGGCCTTCTTCAGTAAGTGACGGCCAATCTCGTCCTTCTGTCTGGCGGTCTCACGGCGCTCGGCGTTTTGCTGAAGGTCATCGCGAATACGCTGACGCAGTTCATCCTCGCTCGTGACCTCGAACATTTTCAGAAATTCCTCGTTAACCTCAGGCATCTTACGGGCGCGACGCGCCTTGACCGTGAGCGTGTAGGTCGCCGTCTTGCCCTGCAAGGCTGCGGTCTGGAAATCAGAGGGAAAGCAGACCTCCGCGGTCAGTTCATCGCCCACACGGGTGCCCTTGAGGGCGGCATCAATGCCCGGCAGAAACTCGCGCTGGCCGAGCATGGCCCAGAAATCAGTGGCATCATCCAGCTCCGGTGCATCAGGAGCGATCTCCCTGACAGGCTGACCATCACAGACCCCGTGGTAGTCCAACTTCACCAAGTTGCCCTCTTCGAGGACACCTTCGTCGTCGTCCTCGAAGCGCGACTGCTGCTCCAAAACTGAATCGAAGGCCTTCTGGATGTCGGCATCAGAGACGGAGACCGCTTCCTTCTTGATGGATATCTTTACGTACTTGGGAAGCTTGAAATGGGGTGGCACATCCATCATGACATCGAAGGTCAGACCGGTGTCCTTCGCGAACTCCACGTCGGTCACTCCGACGATCGCTACGGGCGTAAGCTTCTCTTGCTCTAGAGCGCTACGGTAGAACCGAGGAATCAGGCGCTCTTTGGCAGCCTCCTTCAGATCGTGGGCGTACTGCGCCTCAACCACTCGTGCGGGAGCCTTGCCCTTGCGGAAACCGGGCACCTTGCCCGCCTTGCGGTACATGGTCACCAACTCCTCATAGTCCGATTGGACCTCCTCGTTCGTGGTCTTGACGTGCATTACTTTACGGCAGGGTCCGGCATCTTCTATGGTCACCTTCATAATCTCTCAACTGCTCCTACAACTCAGTGTTCACATCTGGTACTTGGAAAACCCATTCGGCCTCGTCAACTACTCCTTCATCGTCATGAGGAATTCGACGTTATTCTTCGTCTTCTTGAGGCGCTTCACAATCATCTCCATGGCCTCTACCGCCGGCACCCCGTTGATGGCACGGCGCAACGTCCATATGCGACCCAGCTCATCGGGGTGAAGCAGGAGCTCCTCCTTGCGGGTACCCGACTTCTCCACATTGATCGCCGGGAAGATTCGCTTCTCGACTAGAGATCGGTCGAGGCAGAGCTCGAGGTTACCCGTACCCTTGAATTCCTCAAAAATGACGTCATCCATGCGACTGCCGGTTTCGACCAAAGCGGTCGCCATGATGGTCAGGCTACCGCCGTTCTCGATGTTACGTGCGGCCGCGAAGAAGCGCCGCGGCTTGTGAAGCGCGTTGGCATCCACACCACCCGAAAGGATTTTTCCGCTGTGCGGCTGTAGCGTATTATAGGCACGGGCCAAGCGCGTGATACTATCGAGCAGTATGACCACGTCCTTGCCACACTCCACCATCCGCTTGGACATCTCGATCACCAGCTCAGCCACCTGAACATGACGCTCGGGGGTTTCATCGAAGGTCGAGCTGATGACATGCGCCTTGGTATTGCGCGTCATGTCTGTGACTTCCTCGGGACGCTCATCAATCAGCAGAATAATCAAGTGTGCATCCGGATGATTAGCCGAGATACTGTTGGCTATCTTCTGCAGCAGAACCGTCTTGCCTGTACGTGGCGGGGCCACAATGACGCCTCGTTGCCCCATCCCGATGGGTGTGAAGAGGTCCATAACCCGCATCGAGACCTCGTCCTGCCCGTTCTCCAGATTGATGCGCTGGTCAGGAAAAATCGGGGTCAGGTTCTCAAACGGAACCATACGACGCGATCCGTCGGTCTCCTGCTCGTTGATCTGGTTGACACGTAGAAGAGCAAAGAAACGCTCCTTCTCCTTGGGTTCCCGGATCTCGCCGGCCACGAGATCGCCGGTGCGAAGCGCGAAACGCCGAATCTGCGAGGGCGAGACGTAGATATCCTCAGGGCAGGGCGTGTAGTTACTGTGTGGCGAGCGCAGAAAACCGAAGCCGTCCGGCAGAATTTCCAGCACCCCGCGACTGTTCATACGCCCGCCCTGGCGGGCGTGCTCGTTCAGAATCTCGAAGATCAGCTCATGCTTCTGCAAGGCGCCGAGATCCACAAGCCCCTGCTTGTCCGCCACCTCGCACAGCTCGGGAACACTCTTGTCCTGTAGCTCGAAGAGACTGAGCATCGGCCCATCGTTGCGCTCAGGCTGCCCGCCGCGACCATCGCGATCACCCCCCTCGTCGCCACGTCCCTGCTCACCGCCCTCGCCCGCTCCATCCGGGTTATCAGCACCATCACGCACGATGGGTCGTGTGTGCCGCGGTTCTCCGTCGATGGCGACGTTGCCGTTCACTTGGCGCCGACCCCGACCGCGCCCCTGCCGACGTGACGAGTTATTGCTCTTTCTCAAGGCCATTATCCCTGTCTCCTGATACTGTCTACGACCCGCTCCACCTGTGTTTTCAGGTCAGCCGGACTCCCATCATTCCACAGCACGTAATCCGAACATGCCGCCTTGTCTTCGTTCGACCACTGCGCACGCAGTCGCGCCGCCGCCTGATCATCAGTCATTCCACGCGCTCGCAGTCGCTCCAGTCGGACCGCCTCCGAGGCGCACACACAAATTATCGAGTCCCACCCGTCGGCATAGCCCGCTTCGAACAGTAGCGGTATCACCACGACTGCGGGCCCGTTCTGCTCGGCCAACCACAACCGCCAAGCCGATGCCACGGCCGGATGCACAAGGCCGTTAAGCACGCTCCGTGCTTCGTCCGAGCCAAAAACAATCTCACCCAATCGCGCACGATCCAGCTCGCCCGACGGCGCCACAATATCCGACCCGAAATACTCCACCAACGATTGGTATACCGGCGTACCCACGGCCATAGCTCTATGCGCCAAAACATCGGCGTCACACACAGGGATCCCACGCGCGGCCACATACGTGGCCGCCAGGCTCTTCCCGCATGCGATGCCGCCGGTCAGAGTAATCTTCACGTTAAGGGGGATAATATGAATTCCAAACGTGACCAGAGAAGAAGTGGAAATGACTAACGAAAACCCCGAAAAGAGCCCTCGGGTTAAAGGATGGATGCATTTAACCAGAGAGGAGAAAGACTGTCAACCGCAATGTGACCTACCCAAAGAGATCCGAATTGCGCCACATTAAATGTTACCGA
>JABMPJ010000204.1 GCA_013203785.1 Lentisphaerota bacterium
GGCCCACATATTCGTCTCGGGCTTCCTCAAGGCCGCCTTACGGTCGAAACCTTTGCCCTCCACTACCCTTCATTGTTACCTTTCTACGGGGCTGGACTTGCGCCTTGATCGCACCATTCCCACATGACATGCTTGACGCACGTTTTGGGCCGGCGGGGGGGCCGGCGGGGTCACGTCTCAACATATAACATTCAAGGTGTCAGATCAGTAGATACGAATAGATATGTTAAATGTTGAGACGTGACCCCCATAGCCTAGGACGGGGAGCCGAGCGCAAGCGCTCCCCGTCCCTCCCCACCATCCATCCGGGAACTAATGGTATTACACCTACAAAATGGCCCGCGCGGACGCGGCTCATTTTGAGGATGAAGGCAATCGTTGGGCGGGCAGAATGAAGCCTTGACGGGTTGTGGTTCTGTATTTACAGTGTAGTTATGGATGATCTGAGATTCGAGTGGGATGAACCGAAGAACAGAGAAAACCAGCGGAAGCATGGTGTTTCGTTCGACGAGGCACGCTCCGTCTTTTTTGATCAGCAAGCCGTCGAGTTCTATGACGACGAATACGGCGATCTTGAGGACCGGTTTCTCCTGCTTGGCGTGAGTGCCAAGCTACGGATTCTCATGGTCTGTCACTGCCTCCGCGAGAGGGGCGATGTCATCCGGATCATCTCGGCACGAAAAGCCACCAAGAATGAACAGCGTGACTACCCGTGGGGTGACAAATGAAGAAAGAATACGATCTCTCAAAGATGAAGAAGCGGCGGAACCCCTACGCATCGCGTCTCAAGAAGCAGGTGACCATCCGTATGGGTACCGACATCATTGCCTACTTCAAGACGCTGGCGGAGGAGTCCGGTATTCCCTACCAGAATCTTATTAACCTCTACCTGAGAGATTGCGTGGAACACCACCGCAAGCTCAGCCTCAAGTGGGCATCATAAAGACCGCCCAACCAGACAAATCCAGAGTGCCTTCTTCGAGACAAGTAAAAAATGGCGCTTCGGGGATTAACGGGTGTTTTTCTATCGATGGATGTGCTGAGAGCTGCAGTGAGAGGGGATCGTGTAAAAGTCGTTTAAGTGTATGCGTGCGAATAGGCCAATGAAAAATACCCCGGATATTCCAGAAGGACCTAAACAATGAAACATTTGTCACGGGCATAGTTTGGCTATCCCGTTTTAGGTTGCGGGTTTTGAAACCGTTCAATAGAGCGGGTGCTTGAGCGCACCGGACGGCGAGCTTGGGATGACACCGTACCGTAAGCCATCGGGCCGGCCGCCCGCAAAACGTCCTTAGCGCTGTCGCAGCCGATCGTACTGCGGCGAGATATTGCTGAGATTCAGGTCGTAAAGGTCGTTGAGCATGACGCGCCACTGCTCCAGAGGCGCGTCATCAGCCAGGGCCTGTTTGATGGCCGAACGGTCGCGCCATTTAATCAGGACTTTGTCCCATGCACGCCCGTAGTACTCACGGCGTGCTTCGGGAGCGCCCTCCAGTAACGAGGGAGGCAGGAAGAAGTCGGTCTCTCGAATCAGGTGCGTGCAGATCCGGAGCATACGCCGTCCCATCGTCAGGCGGGGGTCCTGTCCTTCGTTGACACGGCGCTGGTAATCCATCTTGAGCTCCTCGTGGCCGTATTGCCCGATCTTGAGCGCCACATCCATGACGCAGCGTTTGAGCGGCACACAGGCCCGGCGGCTGCGCCCCTGCGTCCAGGCGTCCTTGTCGGGCCCGCCGGTCTGCTTCAGTCTCGCGACCAGCCCGGCATATGAGCTCATGCGTTTGAGGCAGCGCTCACGGCTCGGATCACCGATCTCCGCATAGAGGGCTGCGGCCAGGGTGATGCCGATGCCCGATACCGTGGTAAGCATCGCCCCGGGTGTCGGAGCCAGATGGTGGGCGATGGCCTTGTTCACGTCGTGAATGACCAGCGCACCACGGTGATGTGTTGCCCTTTGGCATAGTCGATCGGCACACATATGACCTTCTTGCGCATTCCGGTCGAATCGGCCACCGATTCCGGGGTGATATCGGCCGGGTAATCGGAGCGTAGCGACGCTGGTGGTTGTGGTTTAGTATAGTGGCCGATAAGAGTCAAGGATGGGTGGTCTCCTGGCTCCATCGGAGCCC
>JABMPJ010000205.1 GCA_013203785.1 Lentisphaerota bacterium
CCGTCGCCAGGCGCTGCAAGCAGGCTGGTATGCATTGGAGATTCCACAACGCCACCAGAATCTGCGCCATACTTGCCGCTCTCAGATCATCCTCTTTCGCGGTCTGATCAGACCCAACACCCACGAAACTCAATCACACCCCGGCGTCCCTGTTCCCCGCATAGTTAACCGCCACATCCGCACCGGCATGCCCCACCGCGACAGCGATGGCGCGACCAATGCCGGAACTCGACCCCGTAACGAGCGCCTTCTGCCCCTTCAGGAGTTTTCGGATCGCACAGTTTGGCAACACCACTTCTGGTAGATTCTCAGCATTCATGAGGTCGTCTTGTCCTTCCATCTGTTCGCACCGCTCATAATCGACTCGGCCACCCGCCTCCGTCGATCTCGTTCAAGTCGGCTCGCGCACGGGAGCGAAAAGCCTGACCGCAGTGACTCTAGTCGTCTTTCTTTGAATTACCATTGTATAACGAAAACACAAACGGTTTTACATCCCTGTATAACGAAAGCGCCTAGCCTCAGTTACCTTTGTGTTTTGAAAGTGGACAGCCGGCAATCCACCGATACAGGGAAGGCCCTGAACAGAAACTGACCTTCTTGTCCCTCAAGCCGCGAAGATCAGCCAACGGTCACAGGAATCAGCGTCATGGTGTCGTTGCCAAAGATATCGATGACTTTGACGGCGAGGGTGTAGCGGCCGGGGGTGTCGTAGGTGTGGCTGGCGGTGGTGAGTTCCAGCTCGCGGTCTTTCCTCGTACGAAAGCTCTGCCATTCATTCTCAAAGATGTAGGCACCGGTCCATCGCTCTTCAAAGTCAAGCAGCTCGCTGGAATCAGCCATACCGGGCAATGCCCCTTCGACCCCGAAGTTCTTGGCCACTTTGATGATCTCTTTACGGCTTTCGTAGTCGAAATCCACGGCCCAGGTGTCGCGGTAGGCGATTTGTTCGAGGAGGTTGGGTTCTTTGTGGAAGGTTTCACCGCCGATTTCGATATCCATGGAGAAATCGGCGCCGACGTCGAAGGGCGGGTCGATGTAGATGAGCTTGAGACCGCCGGCCTCTTCGATCTGGCGGCGGAGCGCGCCGGATTTTAGGGAGGAGAGGATCAGCTTGTTGTCGCCCCAGATGAGCTTGTTGGTCCAGCCCTTCACCTGGCGGCCAGAAAACATCTCTTCCTGGACCTCCGGTGAAGCATCGGAGCCGCGTTCTTTGCGCGGCTCGTCGATATGCTCCAGCGTTTGGAACGGGAGGATGGCAGTACAGACCTCGCGGGTTTTGCCATTCCAGACCAGCTCCACCTCGCGCTTGTCCTCGAAAAGGAGGAAGCGGTATTGCTCCGGTAGCGGCTTGCCCTCCTTGATAAGCTTGATCAAGTCGCGCTTTTCGGCGTCGGAGAGTTCGTAGCGTTCGGTCTCGTTGGGGCGTGGCATGATTCAGTCCTGTTGTCTTTTAGATTTTCCGGATGATTTGATTTGTTTGACCGATTGGGGCTGTTCGAGGTAGTTCTCGCGGCTGACCACTTTACGTCCGCTCTTCTTCTCCAGTTCCCGGCGGGCGTTTCCGGCCACTTTGCCGCCATCGTGGGCCGCAACCTTGTTTTCATCAAATTCCTGCGCGTCGCGGGTACGGGTGATTTCAGTGGTGGCGGCTTCGCCCAGCATCGAAAAGATCAATTCCAGATCGTTCATGTGGTCGCGCAGATTTTCCCGCTTCAACTTCTTGAGTCTGGCATATTCGGATGGAGTCATGCCGAAGGTGGCTTTCGAAATCTCTGCGGTGAGGATGGCGTATTCAAGCTGTTCTTTAACTCCACGTTTCCTCCATTCATCGGTCAGCTCGTCGCGGATAGCGATGGAGCGCATCCGTTTTTCGATCCAGTCGTCGGAATAGCCCTTCGCTTTGTAGATGGCGCGGGTCCGTTTGGTCGCCAACTCGGGGTTTTCGATCTCCTGAATGCGCTCATAGCCGACCTTGGCCAGCCAGCGCTTGAATGGCTCAGCTTTGGGGCTGGGAATGGACTGGATGAGGCGAAACAGGCCTTCGGTGTTGGCGCAGTTGAGGTTTTGCGGGCCGCCGGCTGTGGCAATTGAAAGGGGGGTGGCAATTTGCCCCCACCCTTTGGAAAGCTCCGGGTCGCGCCGCCGCAAGTCCTTTACATAGCCTTGCGGATCGACCGAGGCGGTCAAAGCGGCGACAACGTCTGCGATGACAAACCACCACTCATCGTTGTGAATCGTCCTGCGAATTTCTTTACGCTGGAACAGTGCGATGCGGCTCTCTGGATCGGGTTGTGTGCTATCCATGTTCATCCTCCCCTATATTCCATGAAGCTTCCGGGAGAGCCGCGAAAGTTGTCGGCACATGCTTCTCGAAGCTGCTCTGGTCCACAAAGACGAAGTCGTAGGTGGTTCCGTCCTCTTCGGCGGCGCTGGCATCGGCGCACCACTGCTTCAGACGTTCCATCTTCTGGGGCAGGTCAAGCTCCTCGCGCCCTTTGGTCTCGATCCATCCGAACCATCGCTCACCCCAAGCCATCATCCGTCACGGCCCCGGTTGAAGCGGAGGTGACGTGGCTGGCGTATTTGGCCAAGACACCGCGTGTGTAGCGTGGGGCGGGCTGTGTCCACGCTTTCGTGCGCCGAGTGATCTCAGCGGCGGACAGTTTCAGGTTGATCTGGCGCTTCTTGGCGTCGATGATGATCGTGTCCCCGTCCTGCACAATGGCGAGCGGGCCGCCAACGAAGGCCTCCGGTGTGATGTGCCCCACGACAAAGCCGTGGCTGCCGCCTGAGAAGCGGCCGTCGGTGATCAGGGCGACATCCTTGCCCATCCCCTTGCCCATGACGGCGGAGGTGGGTGCCAACATTTCGCGCATGCCGGGTCCGCCGCGTGGTCCCTCGTAGCGGATCACGATCACATCGCCCTTCGTGATCGTGCCGTCAAGAATGGACTCCAGCGCCCGTTCCTCGGAACCGAACACACGGGCGGTGCCCTCAAAACGCAGCCCTTCCTTGCCTGAGATCTTCGCGACCGCACCCTCTGGCGCAAGGTTGCCGCGCAGAATCACCAAGTGTCCCTCTTTCTTGATGGGATCGTTCAGCGGGCGGATGACCTTCTGCCCCTTCGGGTAGGGCTTCACCCCGCGTAGGTTCTGGGCCAGCGTTTTGCCGGTGACCGTCATGCAATCACCCTTCAACAGGCCGGCCTGTAGGAGCATCTTCATGAGCGGCACCGTACCGCCGATGCGGACGAGTTCGGCCATGACATACTTGCCGCTCGGCTTGAGATCGGCCAGTACGGGCACCTTGCGTCCGACCCGCGTGAAATCATCCATCGACAGCTTCACGTTCATCGAGTGCGCCATGGCCAGCAGATGCAGGACCGCGTTGGTGGAGCCACCCAGCGCGGTGACAACCGTAATGGCATTCAGGAAGGCGTCGCGCGTCATGATGTCGCTGGGGCGGATGCCCTTCTTGATCAGATTGAGCACCGCGGCACCGGCGTCCTGGCAGTCCTTCTTCTTGGCCCGCGACACGGCATTCTGAGCGGAGCTATTGGGGAGACTCATCCCGAGCGCCTCGATGGCGGAGGCCATCGTATTGGCGGTGTACATGCCGCCGCACGAACCGGCCCCGGGAATGGAGGTGCATTCAATCTGCTCAAGTTCGGCATTGTCGATATCCTTGCGCGCGTGAGCCCCCACTGCTTCGAAGACGGATACGATATCCACCTTCTTTTTTTTGTGGACACCCGGCAGAATCGTGCCGCCATAGACAAACACCGAGGGCCGGTTGAGGCGCGCCATGGCCATGATGCAGCCGGGCATGTTCTTATCGCACCCGCCGATGGCGACCAGGCCGTCGAAGCCCTCGCACCCCATGACGGTCTCAATGGAATCAGCGATCACTTCGCGCGATACGAGCGAGTACTTCATTCCCTCAGTGCCCATGGAGATGCCGTCTGAAATTGTGATGGTATTGAAGATGACCGCCTTGCCGCCTGCCGCATCAGCGCCCTTGGCCGCCTCACGAGCCAACGCATCGATATGCATGTTGCAGGGCGTCACCATGCTCCAGGTGGAGGCGATACCGATCTGGTTCTTCTTGAAATCGTCGCGCGAGAAACCTACCGCGTGCAACATCGCCCGACTCGGCGCCCGCTCGACACCCTCGGTCACCTTTGACGAATGTTCGCGATGGGCCGATGGGCCGACTGCCTTGCGTTTGCGTTGTGGTGTCTTCTTCTTTAGCGTCATCGTATCGTCCTGTTTGTTGTCATGCTGCTCAAGGTCGGTCGTCACTGTCTTTGCGAGCCGTTCCGTATCCATCAAAGCATAAAGTAGTGGCATCCGGAAAGCGTTGATATTGGGGTGGCGGGCGAAAGGGGGTGCGCGAGCATGCGCCAAACCGCCGCCATCCCTTCTCGCCTTGCATTGGTTTGTGGTCATGGCTACGGTTTAGCCATGACCAAGAGCGCGCGCTACACGTTCAGCGACAGTCAGCTGCAGAGTGGATTTATCGACGATTTCAGACGGTGGGAGGCGGAGGATAGGGGGCGACTTCCGCTGCGCGAAGCGATTCTCTGCGTGGGAAGCTCCACGATGCGGCTGTGGAAGCATATGGAGGAAGATCTGGGACCGGGCCTCGTGATCAACCGCGGCTTTGGCGGCTCGAAGATGGCAGATGCTCTCCCCTTCGGCCGCTTTTTTGCGCGCTACGAAGCCCACAAGGTGGTGATCTACGAGGGAGACAACGACCTCGGAGATGGCGACATGGCACCGGAGACGTTGCTGGCCCAGTATCGTGACTTCTGTGCCGCCATCTGGGACCACCGCGGCGACACACAAATTTACATCATCTCCATCAAACCCAGTCCATGTCGCTGGCCCCTACGCGACCTCTACCTGCAGGCCAACGGGCTCCTGGCCGCTCTCTGTGCTTCGGACGAACGACTGACCTATATCAACATCGAACCGGTCATGCTTGGCGCGGACGGCACCCCCATCCCGGCGCTATTCCGAGTCGACAAGCTGCATATGAAACGCCTCGGCTACACCCTCTGGCGCGACGTGATCCGCCCGGTGCTGCTACCTCATTAGAGCCAGTCCAAGGGGTGAGAGTACTCGGCAGCGGGACGATCAGGACGATCAGGGACGGTCCCTAGGGGCGCCACATCTTTACGGCCGGGGCATTGGGCCCAATCGGCTTGCTACAGTCTTAGCGCAGCACTCTGATACGCTCGGGGCGCACGCCGGGGTAGCGCACCCGCTGGACCCAGTAGCGCTGTCCCTCAATCGTGACGCGTCTACCCTCGATCGATGCCAGTTGGGCCGAGTTACCCAAGACATAGCAGAGGGTGACGGTCCGCCCGCGCGCATCCTTTCCGACCAGCCGATAGGGACTGAGTTTACCCCATGCCACTCCGGAGGAGCGCAAGACACCTGAGAGCTCAACCGTATCGCCCTGGTCTTTGCCCTCGGCCAATTGCCGTCCAATCAGCGCGGCAGGAAGCTCCATGCCCGGACCGGGATCGGACCGCCTGGGAGGGGCCACGGCTTCCGACCGTGGCGCCGCGGCAGGCGGTGGGACTGTCACACCAGGTGACGACGAGCGGACCTCCGCCTTGGGCGGAGCAGGAACTGCCGGGGGCGGAATCGCGACGGGAGGTTCGGGTGAGGGTTGTGTAGCCACCTTCACAGGGGCGGGGGCCGTGAGAGCCGACGTGAGAAACTGGGAACTAACCCACACGGAGACCGTTTCGGGTGGGACAATCCGGACCCACTCTCCCGATGTCTCTGCGATCGTGACCTCGCGGCCGCGGTCCAGGGTGCCAACCGGCCGGTAGCTGATGCCAGGGCCAGACCGCACCTGAATACGCGTCGCCGCCACCGTAACGCCGTCTAGAAGGTCGCCGTAAACCCACAATCTGGCATCGTCAGGGGGAGCAATCTCGGACCACCCATCCGCCGACTGACGGGTCGTTACCACATCGCCGCTATTGACTTGGCCGACAGGTTCATAGCGGGTACCAGGACCGGAGCGTACGTTGACACTATCGCTGGTGACCCTCATCTGCTCGGCCGATGCGAGGGCACTCAGTAGCACCGCGCTCAGCCCACCCAGGAGCATCGTCAGCCGGTTCACTGCTCCGACTTGGTCTTGGGCAGACCCGTTCCTCGATCGCCCTCTTTCCACTTGCCTTGCTCGCGGAGCACGTCGACGCGCTCAAAGCGTTTAAGCACGTTGCGCCGTGTCTTGATCTTACTGGCCGACTTCAAACTCGGATGCTGAGACATCGTAGGACTCCCTCTATTCCCTGTTTCATAAATGCGCCCGCAAGGATGGCGCTCCGCGCCTTGGAAGTCAAGTAATCCTTGAACCGCCGAACATTCTTTTTGAGTAGGCAGGGGACTCCCGTGA